>CAMDFP010000306.1 GCA_945897335.1 Asaia bogorensis
GCCGGATGCCATTTCTGGGCGAAGCCGAGGTGGCTCTGGCGGTCCGGCTTGTCGCCCAAGGTACGGTCGAGCGACTGCCCGAAGCCGCCTCGGAAACACTCCTGGGTGTGTCTATCCCGTTGATAAAATTAATATCTTGGGAAGCCTCAGCCCCTACCAAGGTGCACCTTGCCCTTGGGGGAGGCGTAGTCCGATAATGCGCCCCCCATGGGCACCACCACGGTCACGGCATCCGCCGACGCTCGCTTCGAAGCGAGCGACCGGCAGTCGGTGATCCTCGTGACCGGGCTTTCGGGTGCGGGACGCTCGTCCAGCCTGAAAGCGCTCGAGGACATCGGCTATGAAGCCGTCGACAACCTGCCGATTGCTCTCCTCCCGGCTCTGCTCGCGCCTAGCGCGGCGCATCGCCGGCCGCTTGCCGTGGGCATCGACGTCAGGAGCCGGGATTTCGCCGCCGAGCCGCTGCTCGCCGAGATCGATCGATTGAAGCGCCGGAACGATCTGGCCGTGCGCCTGTTGTTTCTCGATTGCGATGCCGAAGTTCTGGCTCGCCGGTTCACCGAGACCAGGCGGCGTCATCCGATCGCGGTCGACCGGCCGCTCGCCGACGGCATCCAGAAGGAACGCACGCTGATGCTTCCGGTCCGGGAGCGAGCCGACGAGGTCCTCGACACCTCGGCGCTGGTCGGCGCCGATCTCCGCCGCGTCCTCTGGGGCCGGTTCCAGCTCGGAGCCGACCGCGGCGTCGCGGTCACCGTCACCTCTTTCTCCTTCCGCCACGGGCTGCCGCGCGAGGCCGACCTCGTCTTCGACGTTAGGTTCCTCGAGAATCCGCACTACGTGCCGGCATTGAAGCCGTTGGACGGGCGCGACGAGCGCATCGCCGGCTTCGTCAGCGCCGATCCCGACTTCGCCCCGTTCTTCGCCTCGATCTCCGGAATGCTGGAACGCCTGATTCCGCGCTTCTATCGCGAGGGGAAGAGCTATCTCACCATCGCCTTCGGCTGCACCGGCGGGCGTCACCGCTCGGTGTTCCTGGCCGAGCATCTCGGCGCCTGGCTCGGCGGGCGCGGTCAGCGGGTGGAAGTCATCCACCGCGACGTCGACCGACCGACGATCTAGAGACAACACCTGTGAACAAGATGACGGTATCGGACGCTGTTAAATGATTGGCATGATTCTCGTTACCCATGGTCGGCTCGCGATCGAGCTGATTGCCACCTTGGAGCACGTCGTTGGCCCCCAGACACGCATCGCCTCGGTCTGCATCGGACCTGAAGACGACATGGAGCAGCGACGGCGCGAGATCCTGGAGCGCATGCAGGAGGTCGACGAGGGTCAGGGCGTCGTCCTGCTCACCGACATGTTCGGCGGGACGCCATCCAATCTCGCCATATCCGTCATGGACAAGGCCAAGGTCGAGGTCGTGGCGGGGGTGAACCTGCCGATGCTGATAAAGCTGGCCAAGGTGCGCGCAGGCCTTCCGCTCGAGGAGGCCGTGGTCTGCGCCCAGGAGGCCGGTCGCAAATACATCAACGTCGCCTCCAAGCTGCTTGCGGGCGAGAAGGCCAGTTGAGCCTCTGCGTCAAGCGCACCGTCGTCATCTGCAACAAGCGGGGCCTGCACGCCCGGGCCGCGGCGCGCTTCGTCAAGCTCGCCGAAACCTTCACCGCCGAGGTGACGGTGACCCGCCGCGACCAGTCCGTCTCCGGCCGCTCGATCATGGGCTTGATGATGCTGGCGGCTGTTCCCGGCGCCTCGATCGACATCGCCGGGACGGGGGAGGATGCCGAGGCCGCGATCGCCGCGCTGGGTGCGCTGGTCGAACGGAAGTTCGATGAAGACGAGTGAGCCTCGCCGCACGCGCCGCCGGCCGGGAAAGGTCGGTGAACAGGCGTTCGAGGGTCTCGGCGTGGCTCCCGGCGTCGCCATCGGCGTGGCGCACCGCTCGGAGGCGGGCGTCGTCGCCATCCCCGAATACGAGATTGCCCCCGACCAGGTGGACGCCGAGAAGCGTCGCTTCGCCGATGCCGTCGCCCGCGCCCAGAAGCAGCTGGCGAAGCTCAAGGCCAAGTCCCAGGCCTTGTCCGCCGATGCGGCGGAGGAGCTGGGCTACCTCCTCGACGCCCATGCCCAGATGCTGGCCGGATCGCGCCTGGTTCGTGGCGTGGTCACGCGCATCGAAAGCCAGCGTCAGAATGCGGAGGCCGCGGTTCGCGCCGTTATCGCCGAGATCACCGAGGGCTTCGCCCAGATCGACGACGCTTATCTTTCGGCCCGCCAGGCCGATGTGCGCGACGTCGGCGAGCGCGTCATCCGCCAGTTGACCCAGACGCCCTACCAGGCGTTCTCGCGCCTGCCGGAAGGGACTATCGTCATCGCCGAGGAGCTGAGCCCGGCCGACACGGCCCTCCTCGATCCGAAGCGTATCGCCGGCATCGTCACCGCTCTCGGCGGCGCCGAGAGCCACACGGCGATCATGGCCCGCTCTCTCGGGCTCCCGGCTGTCCTTGGGGCGCCCGGCGTGCTCCGCGCCGTCAAAGGCGGGGAGACTGTGATCGTCGACGGCGCCGAAGGCCAGGTCGTCGTCGATCCGAAGGCGGCGACTCTCACCCGCTACAAGAAGCGGCAGGCCGCCTGGGCCAGGGAGCAGTCGAAGCTTTCGGGCCTGAAGGGACTGGCGTCGGTCACCCGCGACGGCCACGTGATCGGATTGCACGCCAATCTGGAACTGCCGCGCGATCTCGCCGGCGCGCTCGAATCCGGCGCGATCGGCATCGGCCTGCTGCGGACCGAGTTCCAGTTCATGAACCGGGACGACCTTCCCGACGAGGACGAGCAATACGAGACGCTGAGGTCGATCGTCGAAGGCATGGCCGGACGGGTGGTGACGATCCGTACCCTCGATGTCGGTGGCGAGAAGCTCGCCCGCGCGCTCGGGCCCGAGATCGGCGAGCCGACGAACCCGGCACTTGGGCTTCGCGGCGTGCGCCTCGGCCTCGCCAAGCCGAGGCTGCTGGAGACCCAGCTCGCCGCCATCCTTCGCGCCGCTGTCCACGGGCCTGTCCGCATCCTGCTGCCGATGGTCGCCACCGTCGGCGAGGTCCGGCGGGTGAGGACGATGACGGAGCAGGTGGCGAAGCGCTTGAAGCGTCGCGGCGTCGGCATCGGCGACACGCTGCCGCCGATCGGCGTCATGATCGAGGTGCCCGGGGCGGCGCTTTCGGCCGACGCGCTGGCGTTGGCGGCCGAGTTCTTCGCCATCGGCACCAACGACCTGACCATGTATACGCTCGCCATCGATCGCGCCGACGATCAGGTGGCGACGCTCTACAATCCGCTGCATCCGGCGGTGCTCAGGCTGCTGCAGTTCTCGGTCGAGGCGGCGCTCCGCGCCCATATCCCGGTCTGGGTCTGCGGCGAGATCGCCGGCGATCCGCGCTATACGCCGCTTCTCCTCGGTCTCGGCGTGCGCGAGCTGTCGATGGCGCCGCCCAAGCTGCCGCGGGTCAAGCGGCGGGTCCGCCACATGAGTTTGCTGGCGGCGACCCAGCGGGCGCGGGCGATCATGGAGCAATGGGATGAGAGCAGGATCTCCGAGCTTCTGGACGGCTTCGACGCCGAGCCGGGCTGAGGCCCGCTAAACCGTCACGTCGACGCGCTGAGGCTGATCGAGGATGAAGCCGGCCATCGGCTCCTCGCGGAATCGGCCATAGGCGAGGGCGGCCTCGGCGAATGGCGAGCGGCGGCGTTCGGCCGGCTGGTCCTGGGCCAGGAGTTGCGTGACGAAAGCCGCGTTGCTTGTGGATGCCGTCCGCGCGGTCGCAGTTTCCGCGTCCGCCTGGCGGTCGCCGGCGCTGCGATTGTTCTCCTGGCGGTATTGGTCGAGTGTCTCGGCCCGAAGCGCGGCGTCACGTCGGAGGGCGTCGGCGTCGAAGGACGGCGCAAAGCGGGCGTCGGCCGGGCGGATTGCCGCCGGTCGCGCGGCAAGGGCGCTGACTGGAACCAGGGCGACGGAAGAAACCGACGACGCCATGCCTACCCTGCCTCCCCCGCAGGGCCCCTCCCTGGGGGGAGCTTAGCAGCCTGCTCGGAGGAAGGGGTTAATGCCTGCTACACCTCGTCATCGACCGGGTCGCGCACATCGATGAACAGTCCGGCACGTCGTTCCTCACGGAAGCGGTCATAAGCCTTCGTCGCATCGCCGAAAGGGTCCTGGGGCTCTTCCGACGGCTCGTCGGCGGCAAAGAGCTGCGCCATGAAGGCGGCACTGCCGCCAGGGAAGCTCGGCGTCTCCCCGGCATAGTGGGACGACTGGCTTTCATCCTCGGCGTGCGCCTCATAGCGGCCCGGTCGGGGCCGCTCCCGGAGGGCTGACTCTCCGCCGGGTCCGCACGGAGGCGAAAGAGTTCATCCTCGCACAACGCCCCCGTGCCTGTCCCAGCCCGAGCGCCGGCATCGCCGGCGGCGATTGGCCTGAGCGCGATCACTCGGGGCGGGGGCGCGGATGGGGCAGGGGCGGTATGGCGACGCCGAGATGACCATGAGTGCCCAGCCTCCTCTGCAGGGTCACCCTAGAAATGATGAGGCCGCGGCCGTGGACGCGGGCTTTACACCGACAGATCGGTGACGAACCGAGGACGGGAGGGCCCGATCCGTCGATATCCTGGTAATCCGGGCCCGTGACCGTGAAGTTCCGCCTCCGAAGCCATGGTTGGAAGCCTCGCCAATCTTCGTTAAACGCTGCTCTTTCGAGCCCGGCGAGCCGCGAATTTACTTATTCTCGAATTATTAACTATTAATGCACTATTCAGAACCTAGCGGCGTCCTTGCTCGCCGAGTCGCTTCAGACAATGATCCCCGGCAATGACGGTCAAGACGGACACGATCGACCCCCTCGTGCGTGCGCTCGTCGCGTCCGGCGACCTTGCCTATGACTGGGATCTCACCGGCGACCAGATCCGCTGGTCAGGCGCGGTAACCGCCGTTCTCGGCATCGGGATCGCCGGCCGCGCGTCCTCGGGCCGCGGCTTCGCAGCCCAGGTCCATCCTGACGACCGCAGCGATCGCCTGCTGGCGCTCGCCCGCCACCTCGACCGGAGCGAGGCCTATGACTGCGTTTACCGCCTGAGCGACGGGGCCGGCGGCTTTCGCTGGGTCAGCGATCGTGGAATGGCCGAGCGGAGCAGCGCCGGACAGGCGTCGCGGATGTCCGGCGTCCTTCGCGTCGTCGATCCGTTCAAGAACGAGGAAGCGAAGCTTCGCCGCCTCGCCTATCGCGACGACCTGACCGGGCTTCCCAACCGACGCCGGCTGCTGGACCGGCTCGATCGGCTGCTGCGCGCCATGATCGCGGGCGGACGCAGCGGGGGTCTGGTCGTCATCGGCATCGACCAGCTCGGCATGGTCAACGACGTGTTCGGCTATCCGAGCGGCGATGCGATCCTGGAGGAGGTCGGGCGGCGCCTGATCGCCGATATCGGCGACAGCGGCGAGATCGCCCGCATCGCCGGGGACCGCTTCGCCGTCGTCCTGACCTCGGCGACGCCGGAGGCGATCGAGCAGACGGCCGAGCGGTTGCTCCTCAATCTCAGATCCCGCCCGATCGAGACGCCGGGCGGCGATCTTCGGATCACCGTCTCGGCCGGCTGGGTTGCCATGCCGGCGCAGGCGCGGTCGTCCCGTGACGCGGTGGCGAAGGCCGAGAGCGCCATGTTCCAGGCCAAGCGCGCCGGCCGGGACGGGGCCCAGCCCTATCGGGAATCCCGGGAGAGGCGGCGGGCCCAGCGGATCGACCTCGCCGTCGCCGATCTGATCGAGCGCGCGCTCGCCAACAACCGCATCGATCTCGCCTTCCAGCCGGTGGTCGACGCCGGCAATCACCTGGTTCAGCACTACGAGGCTCT
>CAMDFP010000307.1 GCA_945897335.1 Asaia bogorensis
CGTCAATACCTGGCTCGCTCGTGCCGCACCCCGGCCGGCCCTGCGACGCGCAGGGCGTCGCCTGGCATGGACATGGCCCGAGCCGGACACGCTGGAGAGCGTGCTGGCTCCCGTCCTGTGGTCGGCGGGCGGCGTCTTTGCCGGCGAAAGCCGGGCACCCGTGAAACTTTGCGCGGCCGAAGGCTGCGGCTGGGTCTTCCTCGATGCCAGCCGCAAGGCCAATCGCCTCTGGTGCTCGATGGACGGCTGCGGCAACCGAGCCAAGGCCAAGCGGCACTATCGGCGCAACCAGACGGGGTTCGCTTGATCTCGCCAAAATTCATGCAGGGACTTCATCTGGTCCATTGACCACTGACGCGACCATCCGCCTGGCGCGACCGGAAGACGCCCTCGCCATTCACGAGGTACACCGGACGTCCTTCCCTACCGAGGACGAGGCCAGGCTCGCCGACCGGCTTCGCACCGACGGCGACGCGCTGGTTTCGGTCGTGGCCGCGCTCGGCGGTGCGATCGTCGGTCATGTTCTGTTCAGCCGGATGGGCATCGTCGGCAGCACCGGGGAGATCCCGGCCGTCGCATTGGCGCCGGTCGCCGTGCGTCCCGACTGGCGCTGCCGAGGCTTCGCCGCCGCGGCGATCGAGGAAGGTCTCCGGCTCTGCGCCGCCCGAGGCGAGCGCATCGTGCTGGTGCTGGGCGATCCCGCCTACTACCGGCGCTTCGGCTTCGCCGCGGAGGCGGCGGCGGCGATCGAAGGCCCGTGGCCCGGACCGCATTTCATGGCGCTGGCGCTGGTGCCCGGCGCGCTCGACGGCATCGCAGGCCGTGTCTGCTATCCGAGCGCCTTCGGGCTTCCGGACTGACGCGCCTGTCCGCTACGCCGCGACGTCGGCGGCGGGTGCAGCCGGCGGAATCGGCTGCGACGGGAACTTCAGGGTCCAGACGGTTCCGTGATCCGAGTCCAGCTCCGCCGAGCCGCTGACCTGCTGCATCAGCCGCTTCACCAATCCGAGGCCGTGCCGCTTGCTGTCGCCCTTTGCCGTGAAGCCCACGCCGTCATCGGCGAAAGTCAGCGTGGCGACTTCGCCAAGCTTGCCGGCAAGCAACGAGACCTTGATCGTCCCGCTGCCGCCGGGAAACGCGTGGAGATAGCTATTCGAGATCAATTCCGCGATCACGAGGCCCAAGGCCGTTACGCTGTCGAGATCGAGGATGACCGGCTGCGTCTGGCAGGTCAGCCGAATATTGTGGTGCTGCTGATCCTCCAAGCTCCCGAAGCTGGAACAAAGCGACGTGAGGTACGCGCCGAAATCGATCGTCTTGTTCAGCCCGGTGCTCAGGAGGTGGTCATACACTTGCGCCAAGGTCATGACCCGGCGCGCGATCGCGCTTATGCCCTCTTTCCCAGGCCCGTCCGTCGCGGTCCTCAAGTGCTTGCTCAGCATCCCGTAGACAAGCTGCAGGTTGTTGCGGACGCGGTGCTGCAGCTCCTCCGCAAAGACATTCTTCTCCGCCAGGAGCCGATCCTTCTCGTCCAGAAGGAGCATCTTCTCATCAAGGATGAGTTTCTTCGCTGCGAGCAGCCGATCCCTGTCGGCGACCATGTCCTTCATCCGGTCGGCTGTGGTTTGCAGGAGGCTGGTGCGCTTGGACGAGTCGACCGCTTCCGCCAGGATATTGGCGAAGCCGGTCAGGTAATTGATGTCATGCTGGTCATAGTCCTGCTGTACGGGACTGTCGACCTCCAGCACACCCTAGGGCTGGCCTGCCTTCCTCTTGATGACGACGTCCACTGTCGAGACGATGTGGTGCTCGGCATAGTAGGACGGCAGCACGAAGGCCGTGTCTTTGCTCAAGTCGCGGCAGATCGCGGGCTCTTCGGAAACGAACGCGCGACCTTGTGGCGTACTGATGTCGGCCGGGTCGACGACGCACCCGACCACCCCCTCGTGCCAGCCGAATCCGGCCTCGACCAGGAGATCGTTCTCCTCGGGGCGGTATCGGCAGATCTTGGCGAAGGGAACGCCCAAACCTTCGGCGCAAACGCGGGCAGCTTCCGTCAGGATTTTGTCGAGGTCGCTTTCGCCGAGCGCGAAGCTGCCGAATCCCGCGACCGCCGCCTGTTGTCGGAGAAGCCGCTTGATGCTCTTGGCGGCTCCGCGATCCTCGGCATCTCGCACTCCGACGCTCATGGCCGAGGGACCGAGTAACCGGAACCCCTTGGGGAAGGGTGGTGTCGCCTCGCCGGTGCTGACGATCTGCTCGACAATCTTCAGGGCGTGAACGATATCCGTGGGTTTGTAGGGCTTGCCCAGGCACGCGTCGCCATCGGCCTTCGTCAGGCTGAGCTGACCGCTCTGGCTCGAATTGCCCGTCGCATAGAGGATGCCGAGGCCGCCCTTGCGATTCAGGCGGGAGGCCACCTCAGTGCCGAGCCCCCCCTCGGCCAAGCGCAGATCCAGGATCGCGAGATCAGGCTTGTGACGCTCGCCGAGTTCCACCGCCGCCTCGACGGTACGCGCGATGCCGCACACCTCATACCCATTCTCGACGAGAACGTCCTCGAGCATATCGGCCATGAAGAGGTCGTCTTCGGCGATCAGGACCTTGAGCATTGGCTAAGCCTCGGCGTGAGATGACGACCGGATCAAGTCGGTGGGATTCGTTAACGTGAGGCCCCCCGGCCAGCCGTAAGGTCGACCTGTCGGAGACCTACCCGACCTATAAACACCCGTTCGGGTCCGAGCGGATGGCTCGGAAATTACCTAGTCTCCCGTAGAGGGAGAGAAAACGAGCGGAATACCGCCGTTTTCGGTAGGGCCAGGAGGCGTGTTGGCGGTTAAGTTGACACCATGTGGCGGCCACCCGAGCGCATCCGCTGGAAACCCGACGCCGGCCGCTGGCCGAGCACGGAAGAGGCCGCGGCGTCTCGCCTGTTCAGCCCGGTCGCGGTCGGGCCGATGCATCTCACCTCGCGCACCTGGGTCCCGGCGATGGTGCCGTGGCGGGCGACCGAGGACGGTGAGGTGACGCCCGAGGTGCTGGCCTGGTACGAGCGCTTCGCCCGTGGCCGTCCAGGCGCGCTCGTCGTCGAGGCGACCGGCATCCGCGACGTTCCCTCGGGCCCTCTGCTCCGCATCGGCCATGACCGCTTCATCCCCGGCCTGGCCGAGCTGGTTCGTCGCGTACGCGTGGCGAGTGGCGGCGAGACCCGGCTCCTGATCCAGCTCATCGACTTCCTCGCCATCCGCCGGCGGCCGACGCCGGAGACCTTCTTCCGCCGCTACCTGCAGATCACCGACCGCCACCGGGAAACGCTCGGCGTCACGACCGACGACGAGGCCCGCGAGCGGCTGCTCGCGCTCGACGACGAAGCCCGGGCAGGGGTGCTCGATACGCGCGAGCTGGAAGCGTTGCGGGTGGGGTATCGGGAACGCGTCACCGACATGCACCTCCCGCATGTACGGGAGCTGCCGAAGGTGTTGCCGAACCTCTTCACCCAGGCCGCGCGCCGCGCCGAGGCGGCCGGCTTCGACGGCGTCGAACTGCACTATGCCCACGCCTACACGATGGCATCGTTCCTCTCGGCGCTGAACGATCGCGCCGACGGTTACGGCGGCTCGCGCACCGAACGGGCCCGGCTGCCTCTGCAGGTCTTCGGCGCGGTGAAGACCGTGGTCACGCCGCGTCTCGCCGTCGGCTGCCGCTTCCTCGCCGAGGACTGCATCGAGGGAGGTAACACGGTCGACGACGCCGCCGATTTCGCCCGCCGCTTCGCCGCCGCCGGCATGGACTTCCTCTCGCTCTCCCGCGGCGGAAAATTCGAGGACGCGAAGCAGCCCGCGATCGGCGAGGCCGCATATCCCTACACCGGTCCCTCCGGCTACGAGTGCATGCCGCAATTCATCTCCGATGCGCAGGGTCCCTACGGGCGCAACCTGGAGCCGGCCCGGCGTATCCGAGCGTCCGTTCGCGACGGCGGATTCTCAACACCGGTCGTCGTCTCCGGTGGCATCCACGGTTTCGCCCAGGCCGAGGCCGTGCTTGCCGACGGCCAGGCCGACATCGTCGGATTCGCCCGCCAGTCGCTCGCCGACCCCGACTGGTTCCGCAAGGTCCGGCTCGGTCGAGGCCCCGAAGTGCGCGTCTGCGAGTACACCAATTATTGCGAGGCCCTCGACCAGAAGCATGCGCAGGTGACGTGCAAGCTCTGGGATCGGCAATCTCTGGACGAGCCCGGCCTGCTCAAGAGCAAGGACGGCAGGCGCCGCCTGGTCGCGCCGGCCTGGGAGCCTTGAGTAGTTTCCGATCCTCTGTCTTTACGAGCTTCCCCGGCTATACGGGGTTAATCGTGACATATCCGGCATCAGATGTCGGCATGAGGAGCTGTGACCCACGACATGGCCGAAACCGCAAAAACCGATCAGGTCGAAACGCTGCTCGCCACGCCGGACCTGGCTGAAGCGCTGGAAAGCAAGCAGTTCCGGCGTTTTCTCGATCAGGTGCCGATCGCGATCATCGTCTCCGAAATGAAGGGGAGCGAGCGTATCGTCTATGCGAATCCGGAGTTCGAGAAAGTGTCCGGGTTGATCGTAACCGGGTTGGTCGGAAAGCCGTGGAGCGGTCTCTCGGGCATCGCCGAGGGCAAGGTCGCCCACCGCAGCGACGCCGAGCGCATGCTCGGCACGGCCATCGTCGATTCGAGTGATTTCGTCGGAACATTCAGGATCGAGCGCCCGGGGAACGAACCGGCGGTCGTCGATGCCTATTCCAACGTCATCGAGGATGACGACGGGAAGCCCTCCTACCGGCTCGCTGCACTCTTGGAGGTGGGCGCGCGCGGGCACGAACAGCGCGACGAGCTTGAGCAGCGGCTTCGCGACAAGGATGTCCAGCTGCTGGAGATCCAGCACCGCGTCAAAAACAACCTGCAGATGATCACGGCGCTGACGCGCATCGAGGCCCGGAACGCGCAAGGCCGGATGGGCTCCGAGCCTTTCGATCGTCTGGCCGGGCGCATCGAGTCGATTCAGCTCCTCTACGCGTTGTTTACCGATCACGGCAAGGGGGATGAGATCGATCTCGGCGTCTATCTGAGCGAGGTCGCCTCCTCGGTGATGCGCGCGCATGCGGTCGAGGGCATCAGGCTCGATCTCAAGGTCGACGCCTATCCGGTGTCGGTGAACGTGGCCCTGCCGACTGGCCTGGTGGTCAACGAGCTGCTGACCAACGCGCTCAAGCACGCCTTCGTCGGTCGCGAGGGCGGCACGATCACCCTGCACAGCCTTTCCGACGGCAATGGCTGCCGCATCCTCGTCGCCGACGATGGTATCGGTCTTCCCGAGGGCGTCGCCTGGCCGAAAACCGGCAAGCTCGGCGCGCTCATCGTCAAATCCCTACGCGAGAACGCCAAGGCGACGCTCGAGGTCGAGTCGAGCCCGAGCAAGGGCATGCGCGTGACCATCACCTTCACCCGCTCGGCTGCCGCACCCGCGATACCGAACTGAGACGAGCGACCTCGATCTCCGTCATCGCTTCCGGCGGTTAAGGCAGAGACGCCGACCGAGTCGGAAATCAATGCTCCTCATCGCGACTCTGCCTCAGCGGCTCCGCAATGCGGATATGTGTCGACGCCGTCTGCGTTATTTGCGAGTCGAATACGGTCGTGAACGGAACATAGAAGCGGCACCAGATACCTCAAATTACTTTGGACAAGTTAGAAAATAACGCGCAAGCACATGATTATATTTAGTTAAGCATTGGTGATTTTCCGTCACATTTGAGATAAATCTCCTTCTTTCTGCTTGTTGTTTCTGCATGCGGATCCATCTCCCCATCAGTTGTTCATCAAACCGATGGGAGCGCATCGCTCCTG
>CAMDFP010000308.1 GCA_945897335.1 Asaia bogorensis
AGGCGCCGGTCGTCTACCTCGCCGGCGGCCCCGGCTCGTCGGGCATCGCCGGCGGTATCAGACGGCTCTCGCGGTTCCGGCGCTGGGCCGAGGCGCGCGACGTGATCCTGCTCGACCAGCGCGCTGTCAATCATTCGCGCCCCGAGCTCATCCATCCCTTCGGCTATGACCTGCCTTTGGACGAGGCCGGCTCGCGCGCGGCCTATGTCGAGGCGAGTCGCGAGATCGCGCGGAAGGCGCTGGCGTTCTGGGGCGAGCGCGGGGTCGACCCGGCCGGCTACACCACCGCCGAGAGCGCCGACGACGTCGATGCGGTCCGCCGCGCGCTCGGCTACGGCACGATCAGCCCGGTCGGCTACAGCTATGGCTCGCATCTCTGCTTCTCGGTGATCCGCCGTCACGGCGCCTTACTCGACCGCGCCATCGCCGGCGGCTCGGAGGGGCCCGATCACACCAACAAGCTGCCCGGCAATGTCGACCGGGCGCTGGTCGAACTCGGCCGCACGCTCGCGGCCGACCCGAGCTGGTCCGCGGTCATGCCCGACCTGGTCGAAGTCCTCGCCGATCTGCTCGCCGGACTTCGCCGCGAGCCGAAGCGCGTCGCCGTCAAGGATCGCCGCTCGGGCAGCGACGTCACGATCACCGTCGGCGACTGGGACCTGCAGATGGCGGTCGCCGACACGCTGGGCGCGACGCCGCAGCTGAAGGCGCTGCCGGGTCGGCTGCTGGCGATGTCGAAGGGCGAGTGGCGCTGGCTGGGCGAGAGCGCGCTGGCGCGGCGCCGGCGCCCTGGAGCCAACCTGATGTCGGTGATCATGGACGTGGCGTCCGGTACATCGCCGGCGCGTCTGGAACGCATCCGGCGCGAGGCGGCGACGGCGCTCTTGGGCGACGCCATCAACCTGCCGTTCCCCGATGTCGGCGACGGCCTCGACCTGCCCGACGCGGGCGAGGCGTTCAGAGGGCCGCTCGCCAGCGACCTGCCGACCTTGATGTTCGCCGGCACGCTGGACGGACGGACGCCGATCTCGAATGCCGACGAGCTGCTGCCGGGATTCCCGAACGGGCGGAAGTTCCTGATCGGCAATGCCTCGCACGACACCGGCTGGTGGTCGGGCGAGGCCTCGGATGTTGAGGACCAGATGACCCTCTTCCTCGACGGCGGCGAGCCGACGGTGCAGCGCATCGACATTCCCTTCGCCTTCGATCCGCCGCCGGCCTGAAGGATGCCTTCGATGACTCCGGATCTCACCGGCCGTACCGCACTGGTCACCGGTGCCTCCTCGGGCCTCGGCCGGCACTTTGCCTTGGTGCTGGCCAGGGCCGGGGCCAGGGTCGCGATTGGCGCCCGGCGCATGGACCGGCTGGTGTCGCTGGCCGAGGAGATCCGCGCCGTCGGCGCCGAGGCGCTGCTGGTCGAGCTCGACGTCACCGACGGCAACAGCATAGAGCAGGCGGTGGGACAGACGGCGGACGCGATGGCCGGCATCGACATCCTGGTCAACAATGCGGGCATCGTCGTCGCCAAGCCGGCGCTCGAGCTCACCGCCGACGACTGGGACCTGACCATCGCCACCAACCTCCGCGGCGCCTTCCTGGTCGCCCAGGCGGCGGCGCGGCGCATGGCCGGCACGGGCGGCGGCAGCATCGTCAACATCGCCTCGATCGCGGGGCTGCGCACCGGTGGCCATCTCGCCGCCTATGCCGCCTCCAAGGCCGGGCTGATTCACCTGACCAGGAACCTCGCGGTCGACCTCGCCCGCAACGGCGTCCGCGTCAATGCGATCGCGCCGGGCTATATCGAGACCGAGCTCAATGCCGAGTTCTTCGCCTCCAAGGCCGGGGAGGATATGATCCGCCGCATCCCGCAGCGCCGCCTCGGCCGTCCGGAAGACCTGGACGGGCCGCTGCTGTTGCTCGCGTCCGATGCGTCGCGCTACATGACCGGCGCCGTCCTCGTCGTCGACGGCGGCCATTCCGTCAATCCGCTCTAGAGGGGACCCCGATGATCGTCGACCACCGCACCTACACCTTGAGGCCCGGCAGCCTGCCTGAATACCTCGCGAAGTACGAGGAGATGGGGCTCAAGGTGCAGATCAAGCATCTCGGGCGGCTGGCGGGCTACTTCTTCACCGAGATCGGGCCCTTGAACCAGATCGTCCACATCTGGGCCTATGAGAGCCTGGCCGAGCGCGACGAGCGTCGCGGCAAGATGGCGGCAGATCCCGCCTGGCAGGCCTGGATCAAAGTCTCGTCCCAGTATTTCGTTAACATGGAGAACAAGGTGATGAAGGAAGCGCCCTTCTTCCGCGCCAAGTTCTCCGGCCCCGACGAGGTCGGATCGCGCTGAGGAGCGAGTCTCGCGGCTCCCCCCACCCTAACCCTCCCCCACGAAGGGGGGAGGGAGCTCGAACTCGGATTCCCTCCCCCCATCGTGGGGGAGGGGTAGGGTGGGGGGAGCCGTGAGGCTCGATGCTGGCTAAGCTCGCTAAGCCCGCTTCGCCGCCTTGCGCTTGGCCGGGATGACGTAGGGGGCGAGGTACTGGCCGGTGTAGCTGCGGGCGACCTTCGCCACCTGCTCGGGCGTGCCGGCGGCCACTACCTCGCCGCCGCCGTCGCCGCCCTCGGGGCCGAGGTCGATGATCCAGTCGGCGGTCTTGATGACCTCGAGATTGTGTTCGATCACCAGCACGGTGTTGCCCTGGTCGACCAGCGCGTGCAGCACTTCCAGCAGCTTCTGCACGTCGGCGAAGTGGAGGCCGGTGGTCGGCTCGTCCAGGATGTAGAGGGTGCGGCCGGTGGCGCGGCGGGAGAGCTCCTTGGCGAGCTTGACCCGCTGGGCCTCGCCGCCGGAGAGAGTGGTCGCCGGCTGGCCGACATGGATGTAGCCTAAGCCCACGCGTTCCAGCGTCTCCATCTTCTCGCGGATCGTCGGCACCGCCTTGAAGAACTGCGCGCCTTCCTCGACCGTCATGTCGAGCACGTCGGCGATCGACTTGTCCTTGAACTTCACTTCCAGCGTCTCGCGGTTGTAGCGCTTGCCCTTGCAGGCATCGCACTGCACGTAGACGTCGGGCAGGAAGTGCATCTCGATCTTGATGACGCCGTCGCCCTGGCAGGCTTCGCAGCGCCCGCCCTTGACGTTGAAGGAGAAGCGGCCGGGGGCGTAGCCGCGCGCGGCCGACTCCGGCAACCCGGCGAACCAGTCGCGGATCGGGGTGAAGGCGCCGGTATATGTGGCTGGGTTCGAGCGCGGCGTGCGGCCGATCGGCGACTGGTCGATGTCGACGATCTTGTCGATATGCTCGACGCCGTCGACCCGGTCGTGCTCGGCCGCCGATTCGCGCGCGCCGTTCAGCTGACGGGCGAGTGCCTTGTACAGCGTCTCGATCACCAGCGTCGACTTGCCGCCGCCGGAGACGCCGGTGACGCAGGTGAAGGTGCCGAGCGGGATCTCGACGTCGATGTTCTTGAGGTTGTTCTCGCGCGCGCCGATGATCTTGAGGCTCTGGCCCTCGCGGCCGAGTCGGCGTCGCGCCGGCACCGGGATCTGCTGCATCCCGACCAGGTATTGCCCGGTCACGCTCTTGGGATTGCGCATGACCTCGGCCGGCGTGCCGAGGGCGACGACATGGCCGCCATGGATGCCGGCGCCCGGCCCCATGTCGACCAGGTAGTCGGCGGTGCGGATGGCGTCCTCGTCGTGCTCGACCACGATCACCGTGTTGCCGAGGTCGCGAAGGCGCCGGAGCGTCTCGAGCAGGCGCGCATTGTCGCGCTGATGGAGCCCGATCGACGGCTCGTCCAGCACGTAGAGGACACCGGTGAGGCCCGATCCGATCTGGGATGCCAGGCGGATGCGCTGGCTCTCGCCGCCCGACAGCGTCGCCGACGCGCGCCCCAGGGTCAGGTAGTCGAGGCCGACATTGACCAGGAAGCCCAGCCGCTCGTTGATCTCCTTCAGGATGCGGGCGGCGATCTCCTGCTGCTGCGGCTTCATCTTCTTCGACAGCGCCTTGAACCACTCGGCGGCGGCGGTGATCGACATCAGCGCGGTCTCGCCGATGTGCTTGCCGCCGATCTTCACCGCGAGTGCTTCCGGCTTCAGGCGATGGCCCGCGCAGACCTCGCAGGTCGAGGACGCCTGGTAGCGCTGCAGCTCTTCGCGGACCCAGGTGCTGTCGGTCTCCTTCCAGCGCCGCTCCATGTTCGGAATGATGCCCTCGAAGGGCTTGGTCGTGGTGTAGCTGCGGAGCCCGTCGTTGAAGGTCATCGTCACCGGCTCCTCGCCGGTGCCGTGCAGGATCGCCTTCCTGACTTTCTCGGGAAGCTGACGCCAGGGCGTGGCGGTCGAGATCTTGAAGTGCTTCGCCAGCGAGTCCAGCGTCTGGTCGTAGTATTTCGAGGACGAGTTGGCCCAGGGCGCGACCGCGCCTTCGCGCAGGCCCAGGCGGTCGTCCGGCACGATCATGCCGGGATCGAAATACATCTTGGTGCCGAGCCCGTCGCAGGCCGGGCAGGCGCCGAAGGGGTTGTTGAACGAGAAGAGCCGGGGCTCGATCTCGTCGATGGTGAAGCCGGAGACCGGGCAGGCGAATTTGGAGGAGAAGATCGTGCGCTCGCCTGAGTCGGCGTTCTCGGCGAAGACCAGGCCCTCGCCCAGCGTGACCGCGGTCTCCATCGAATCGGCGAGCCGGTTGCCGAGGTCGGCCCGCACCACCAGGCGGTCGACCACCACCTCGATGTCGTGCTTCAGCTTCTTGTTGAGTGCCGGCACCTCGCCGATGTCGTAGAGCTTGCCGTCGACCTTGACCCGCTGGAAGCCCTTCTTCTGCAGGTCCTGCAGCTCCTTCCGGTACTCGCCCTTGCGGCCGCGGACGATCGGCGCCAGCAGGTAGAGGCGGGTGCCCTCCGGCATCGCCATCACCCGATCGACCATCTGGGTGACGGTCTGGCTCTCGATCGGAAGCCCGGTCGCCGGCGAGTAGGGAATGCCGACGCGGGCGTAGAGGAGCCGCAGATAGTCGTGGATCTCCGTCACCGTGCCGACGGTCGAGCGCGGGTTCTTCGAGGTGGTCTTCTGCTCGATCGAGATCGCCGGCGACAGGCCCTCGATCAGGTCGACGTCGGGCTTCCCCATCAGCTCCAGGAACTGGCGCGCATAGGCCGACAGGCTCTCGACGTAGCGACGCTGGCCCTCGGCATAGATGGTGTCGAAGGCGAGGGACGACTTGCCCGAGCCGGAAAGGCCGGTGATGACCACCAGTTCGTTCCGGGGCAGGTCCAGGTCGACGTTCTTGAGGTTATGCTCGCGGGCGCCGCGGATACGGATGTGGCCGGACATGGCCGTTCCCATATCAAGAACATTTTGCGAACGCAACCGCTCGCTACGATGGCGTCGGCTTTATCCACAGGGTCGGAGAGGCGGGTTGGAAATAGGCCCCTTCGCCTGCGGTCCAGGCGAAGGGGCCCTAGTTTTCCCGCATGAGGAGAGTCTCACCCCCTGGGGATCGCCGGCAGGACCGCGATGGCCGGGTGGGCGGCCGGAGGGACCTTCCGAAGCGACGCCAGCAGGGTCGCCCGCATCGGGCGGGGCCCGCATCCCCCATCTGAAGGAGGGGCCTATTTCCGCCCGGTGCGGGGGTTGGCGGCGTCGGTCAGGCCTTCGCCGACCAGGCTGACGGAGAGTACTGTCAGCAGGATGGCGACGCCGGGGATGGCGGAGACGAACCAGGCGGTGCGGAAGACCGGGCGGCCGCCGGCGATCATCTGGCCCCAGGTGATCCGGTTGGGGTCGCTCAGGCCCAGATACGAGAGGGCCGACTCGATCAGGATCGCCGCCGCGACGATGACGCTGCCGAGCAC
>CAMDFP010000309.1 GCA_945897335.1 Asaia bogorensis
ATTCGCGCCTGATCGCCCTCGGACGACGAGGTCGGTGTCCGCGAGATGGCCGCTTCCAACCGCTGCAGCGCCACAGCCGGCCGGTCCGTCTGGCAGAGCATCAGGCTGAGATACTCGACGGTTCGCGCATTGCCCGGATCCAGCGCTGCCACCCGCTCAAGCCAGAAAACCGCCTTGTCGAAGGCATTCGACTGCAACTGCAACTGCACGAACAGGGCCATCGCGCCGATGTGAGCGGGGACCAGAGCAATGGTAGCGGAGAGCAGAGCCGATGTCCGGACACGGTCGTCCGCAGCGAGCGCGGTTCCGGCCTCTGCCAGAAAAAGGTCAGCACCGTCTCCTCGGAGATCCGTCATCGCGTCATGCCGAACGCCGTGGCGTCGTCAGAAGGCCTCGGCCGGCATTTCCATCAGCGTGCGGCGGCCGGCCAGCACGGTACGGAACAGTGTGTCGGTCTCCGGCAATACGCGTTCGACGAAGAAGCGCGCGGTCATCACCTTGGCGGCATAGAAGCCGTCGCTATCGCCGCCTGCAGCCATCTTCGCCTGGGCCAGCTTTGCCATCCGGCACCAGAGGAAGCCCATCACCACATGGCCGAAGAGACGGAGATAGTCGGTGGCGCCAGACACGGCGTCTTCGGGGTCCTTCAAACCCCGTTCAGCCAGCTGTGCGGTCGCCTGCTGCAGCTTGGCGAAGGCCTTGGCCAGCGGCATGACGAACTCGGCGAGCTTGGGATCGCTGGCGTTCGCCTGGATGAAGGCATCGACCGGATGGAAGAAGCGCCGGAGCAGGCGGCCCATGTGTTGCGGCAGCTTGCGGCCGACCAGGTCGAGCGCCTGGATCCCGTTGGTGCCTTCGTAGATCTGGGCGATGCGGGCATCTCGGACGAACTGCTCGACGCCGTGATCTCGGATATAGCCGTGGCCGCCGTAGACCTGCTGGGCGGTGACCGTCGAGGCGAAGCCTTGGTCGGTCAAATAAGCCTTCACCACCGGCGTCAGGAGCTGTACCAGCTCGTCGGCGGCGACGCGGCGATCGGCGTCCGGATGCTTCTCGGCCTCGTCCAGCAGGCGTCCGACCCAGTAGGCCATGGCCCGTGCGCCCTCGGTGAAGGAGCGGATCGACAGCAGGTTCCGGCGCACGTCGGGATGGACGATGATCGGGTCGGCGGTCTTCGCGGCATCCTTGGTGCCGGCGACCGAACGCCCCTGGGTCCGTTCCTTGGCGTAGTCGCGGGCGTTCTGGTAGGCGACCTCGGCCAAGCCGAGGCCCTGCACGCCGACCGAGAGACGCGCCTCGTTCATCATCGTGAACATGCAGCGCATGCCGCGGTGCTGGCCGCCGACCAGCCAGCCGGTCGCGTTCTCGAAGTTGAGCACGCAGGTCGGCGATGCCTTGATCCCCATCTTGTGCTCGAGCGCGCCGGTGGTGACGCCGTTGTGCACGCCGGGCTTACCGTCTGTCATCGGCAGCCGCTTCGGAACCAGGAACAGGCTGATGCCGCGGATGCCTTCCGGCGCATCCGGCAGCTTAGCCAGCACCAGATGGACGATGTTCTCGGTGAAGTCGTGATCGCCGCAGGAGATGAAGATCTTGGTGCCGCTGATGGCGTAGCTGCCGTCGCCCTTCGGCACCGCCTTGGTGCGGATGAGCCCGAGATCGGTACCGCATTGCGGCTCGGTCAGGCACATGGTGCCGGTCCATTCGCCCGTCGCCAGCTTCGGCAGGTAGGCCTTCTTCAACGCCTCCTCAGCGTGGTGACGGATCGCGACATAAGCGCCGTTGGAGAGGCCGGGGAACATTCCGAAGGCCAGGTTCGCCGAGCAGAACATCTCCTTCACGACGTTGTGCAGCAGGCGCGGCATCCCCTGCCCACCGTCTTCCACCGCGCACGGCATGCCGACCCAGCCGCCCTCGCGGAAGGCTTCGTAGGCTTCCTTGAAGCCCTTCGGCGTCCGCACCACGCCGTTCTCCAGCACCGAACCTTCCTCATCGCCGGAACGGTTGAGAGGCTGCAGGACCTCCTCGCAAATCTGCGCGGCGGCATCCAGCACGCTGTCGATGGTCTCGAGGTCGAACTCCGTATCGCCCGGCAGCGGGTCGGACTCGGCCAGCACTTCGTTGAGCACGAAGCGGATGTCGCGGAGCGGCGCCTTGTACGTGGCCATGGCTAATTCCTCAGCGGCTTGCCGGTCGTCAGCATATGCTCCATGCGCTGGAGCGTGCCTTCGGTCTTGACCAGGCGCATGAAGGCCTGGCGTTCGAGGGCGTAGAGCTTGTCCTCGCTGGTCGGGTCGATGTGGTCGCCGTCGTCGCCGCCGGTGACGACCCTGGCCAGCTCGGCGATCACGGTCTGATCGTGCTTCGTCACCTTACCCTGAAGGGTCAGTCCCTCGACCTGGAGCGAGATCGCGGCGACGCCGGTCGGGCCGGGCAGCTTGAGGACTGGGGGCTCCGGCGCCTTGTAGCCCTTCGCCAGCTTGAGGGCGGCCGCCTTGGCGTCCGCCAGCAGGCGATCACGGTTCATGGTGATGCCGTCGGACGGCCGGAGGAAGCCCAGCTCACGGGACTCATGCGCCGACTTGCCCACCTTGGCCATCGCCACCGCCTCGAACGCCTTGGCGACCGGCGGCATCGGTCCCTTGGGCATGCCGGGCATCGTCGCCCAGCGCGTCAGCAGCTCCTTGGTCCCGCCCCAACCCGGCACCAGGCCGACGCCGCATTCGACCAGGCCGATATAGCTCTCGGCATGCGCCTGGATCGCCGAGCAATGCAGGAGCACTTCGCAGCCACCGCCGAGCGCCATGCCCGAGGGCGCGGCGACCGAGGGGAACGGCGCATATTTGAGCGCCTTGAAGGTCTTCTGCCCCTGGTCGACGAGCTGTTCGATGGGCGGCCAGAGGGCGACGTTGGCGGCAAAGAGGGCCAGGCCGAGATTGGCGCCGACCGAGAAGTTGTCGGACTCGTTGTGGATGACCAGCGCCTTGTAGCTCTTGGTCACCGTGTCGATCGCCTTCTTCACCATGCCCATCAGGTCGGCATCGAAGGCGTTCATCTTGGTGTGGAACTCGAGGCAGGCGACGCCGTCGCCGAGATCCCAGAGGCTGGCCGCCTTGTTGCTGACGATCGGTTGCGCTGCCCGTTTGACGTCGGAGAGCAGCAGCACGCCCGGCCGGCGAACGATCGGGTGATAGACACCGT
Organism: Asaia bogorensis; assembly: GCA_945897335.1. Lineage (GTDB taxonomy): Bacteria > Pseudomonadota > Alphaproteobacteria > SHVZ01 > SHVZ01 > SHVZ01. Next base: position 3,202 of record CAMDFP010000309.1, read on the forward strand.
CGGTGCCGAGATATTCGACCGTGGCGCCCTGGGTGCGATAGAAGCCACCTGCCGTGACCGCCGTCTGCAGCAAGGGCGACACCGCCCTGCCCTCGGCCGTCAGCCTGTCGGCGAACCATTTGGCCCCGAGCTGGTCGATCATCTCGAACGGCCCGCGTTTCCAGGCGTAGCCCAGGCGCATCGCCTCATCGACCGCAGTCACCTGGTCGGCGATGTCCGGGACCAGCGCCGCCGCGTAAGCTAGCGTGTCGCGCAGCACCGCCCAGGCGTATTTGCCGCCCTTGTCCGGATGCTCGGCCAGGACCTTGAGGCCCTTCCGTGCCGACTCGACGGACTCAAGGCGCGGCTTGCCGGCGACGTGGTAGTCGCCCGTGTTGAGGTCGATCGCCTCCTTGACGCGAGAGCCGTCGGCGCCCTTGGCCAGGCGATAGAAGCCGCCCTTCCCCTTCCGGCCCGTGTAGCCGTCGGCGATCATCTTCTCGAACAGAGCCTGCGGCCGGTAGATGCGGCGGTAGTCGTCGCCTTCCGGCAGCGTCGCCAGCAGGCTCTTAGACACATGCGGCATCAGGTCGAGGCCGACCAGGTCGAGCAGCCCGAAGATCCCGGTCTTGGGCACGCCCATCGGCCGGCCGGCGACGGCGTCGGCTTCCTCGACCGAAAGACCCAGGTCGATCGCGTGGTTGATCGCCGCCTGTATCCAGTATGTCCCGATGCGGTTGGCGATGAAGCCCGGCGTGTCCTTGCAGTCGACCACGCCTTTGCCCAGCGCCTGGTCGCAGAAGTCGCGGATGATCTCGACCGCCTTCGGCTTGGTGGCCAGACCGGCGACGATCTCCAGCAACCGCATGTAGCGCGGCGGGTTGAAGAAATGCGTGATCAGGAAGTCTTTGGCGAAGCTCTTCGGCAGCCCCTTGGTCAGGTGGCCCAGGGGAATGGTCGAGGTGTTGGAGGAGACGATCGAGCCCGGCTTCCGGTGCGCTTCGATCTTCTTGTAGACCTCCTGCTTGATCGTGAGGTTCTCGGCCACGACCTCGACGATCCAGTCGCATTCGGCGAGACGGTCGAGATGGTCTTCGATGTTGCCGGGCGTCACCAGGCGCGCGGCACCGGCGTGCATGAAGGGGGCGGGATCGGTCTTCAGCAGGCGCTGGATCGCGCCCTCGGCGACCGCGTTCCGGTTGGCGCCGTCCTTCGGCACGATGTCCAGCAGGTGCACCGGGATGCCGGCATTGGCGACATGAGCGGCGATGCCGCCGCCCATGACGCCCGAACCGATGACGGCGACCCGGCCGATCTTGAGTTTTGGCGCGGCCATAAGATCAGACCGCTTCCAGGATGGTGGCGATCCCCTGCCCGCCGCCGATGCATTGCGTCGCCAGCGCCAGCGACTTGCCTTCGCGCTTCAAGAGCGCGGCCGCCTTGCCGGTGATGCGGGCACCGGTGGCACCCAGCGGATGGCCGATGGCGATGCCGCCGCCGTCCAGGTTCGCCTTCTCGGCCGGGATCTCGAGATCGCGCATGCTGGCGATCGCCTGGGAGGCGAAGGCCTCGTTGATCTCGACGATGTCGAGATCCTTCGCCGTGACCCCGGCGCGCTTCATCGCCTTCCGCGTGGCGCCGATCGGCCCCAGGCCCATGACGTCGGGGGAGCAGCCGGCGACGGCGATCGAGCGGATCCGGGCGAGCGGTGTCAGACCATGGTCCTTCGCATATTCTTCGGACGTCACAAGCACCGCGGACGCGCCGTCGGTCAGCGGCGAGGAGGTTCCGGCGGTGACGGTGCCGGTCTCCAGGAACGCCGGCTTCAGCCCGGCGAGCGCTTCCCTGCTTGTGCCGGGGCGGATGCAGCCGTCCCTGGTGACGCCGTTGATCGCCACGATCTCGGCGTCGAACTTGCCGGCGGCCTGGGCGGCGGCCGCCTTGGCATGGCTGGCGACGGCCAGTTCCTCCTGCTCGGCGCGGGTGATCTGATAGCGCTGGGCGACGTTCTCCGCCGTCTGGCCCATCGACATGTAGGCGGCGGGCATCTCCTTCATCAGGAGCGGGCTCGGCATCGGGTTGTATCCGCCCATCGGGATTCGCGACATCGACTCGATGCCGCCGCAGATGAACGCGTCTCCGGCATTCATGTGGATCGCGCCGGCGGCCATGTGGATCGCCTGCATCGAGGAGCCGCAGAAGCGGTTGATGGTGGCGCCGCCGGCCGAGATCGGCAGATGCGCCAGGAGGCCGATCAGGCGGCCGACATTGAAGCCCTGCTCGCCTTCGGGAAAGGCGCAGCCGACGATCACGTCCTCGATGTCCTCGGCCGGAACGCCGGTCCGCTGGATCAGCGCCTCGATGACCTTCGCCGCCATCTCGTCCGGCCGGACCTTACGGAGGTCGCCCTTGTGGGCGAAGTGGAACGGCGAACGGGCATAGCCCGCAATCACCACGGTGCGCATGGGGGGTCTCCAGGTCTCTTTGAGGCAGATACTACCGCGCGTCTCGCATCAAAGCGAACGGGGTCTCAGGCGAGCCGGCGTCAACGCGAACGGGCGTGTGCGGGATCCCAGTTGTCCTCGGCCCGCACCATGCAGAGCGAGGTCGAGCCGTGATAGAAATAGTAGACTTTCGTCGTGTCGGCGAGTTTCTT
>CAMDFP010000310.1 GCA_945897335.1 Asaia bogorensis
GAACGGCGACCGCTACCTCGGCCCGGCGATCCTGCTGCAGGCCTATCGCTGGATTGCGGATTCGCGCGACGAGGCCACGGGCGAGCGCCTGGACGCGCTCGAGGATCCGTTCCGGCTCTATCGTTGCCACACCATCATGAACTGCACGCGCACCTGCCCGAAGAATCTGAATCCGGCGAAGGCGATCGCCGAGATCAAGAAGCTGATGGTGGCGCGGCGCTAGGCTTATCCAGAGGGGAGACGAGACGGTGGCGGGTACTGGAAAATGGATCCTGGGCGGACTGATCGGTGTGAGCGCGCTCTACGCCCTGTTCTCAGCGTCGCACGCCCATAGCCAGGGGGGCTATCTCGCCGGCCTCCTCTACGCCGGCTTTGCCGTCCTGTTCATCATGGGCCTGATCCGCCGAAGCTACGACAAGCTCGAATCCGGGCACTGATGCCGAGCTGGGATCCAGCCCAGTACGCCAAGTTCGGCGACTATCGGCTGAGACCCGCGCTCGACCTGATCGGACGAATTCCCGACCTTCACCCCCAGCGGATCGTCGACCTCGGCTGCGGTCCCGGCGAGATCACCGAGATCATGGCCGGACGCTGGCCCGGGGCCGAGGTGGTCGGCCTCGACTCCTCTCCGGAAATGCTGAAGAAGGCGCAAGCTCTGAACGGCCGCGCCCGCTACCTCGAAGGCGATGTCGGCCGTTGGGTCGCCGAGCCCAAGGTCGACCTCCTCTTCTCCAATGCCTGCCTGCAATGGCTCGCCGATCACGACCGGCTGTTCCCGCGGCTGGTCCAGCAGGTCGCCTCGGGCGGCACCATCGCAATTCAGATGCCGCACAACCACGACCAGCCCTCGCATCGGATCATCGCGCGGCTGTCGGAGGAGGCTCCGTTCAAGGCGCCGCTGGCAGGCAAGCTCCGACACGACCCCGTCGCCTCGCCCGACACATACTGGCGCCTGCTGAAGCGGCTGGTCGCGAGGCTGGACATCTGGGAGATCGATTATCTGCAGGCGCTGACCGGCGACGATCCGGTCCTCGCCTGGACCACCGGTACCGCGCTCCGCCCGGTCCTCGACGCCCTGGACGAGACGCTCCGTCCGCAGTTCGTCGAGCGCTATCGTGACGGCCTCAGAGCCGCATACCCTCGCGAGACGGAAGGCTCGACGCTTCTTCCCTTCCGCCGCCTCTTCATCCTGGCCGAGCGCTGACGATGCCGGCGATCCGTGCTTTCGATCTTCATGCGGAGCCGACGCCCGTGCTGGAGGCGATGTATCGTCTCGGCATGGTCAGCGAGCGCGAGTTCTGGCCGGACCGCGATCCGATTCCGTTCAACGAGCCGTCCTGGCGCGTTCGCTCGCCGTTCCGCGAGCGCCAGGACTGGGTGATCGAGGAAGGCGCCGAGGTGGTTGCCCACGCCCAGGTTGGCTTCGGCCTCACAGGCGACAACCCGCATGTCGCCAACATCGGTATTTACGTGCGGCCGGATCGTCGCCGGCAGGACTTCGGTACCGCATTGAGGACGGAGGCGATCGCCGAGGCGAAGCGCCGGAACCGGACGCTGGCGCTGTTCTTCACGGCAAGCCAGGTGCCGGCGGGCGAGGCTTTCATCGCGCCGACCGGCGCCGAGATGTCGCTCGAGAGCCGCCTCAACCGCCTCGACCTGACAAGGATCGAACCGGGCTTGATCGACCGCATGATCGCGACCGGCCGCGAGCGTGCGAGCGGCTTCTCGCTCGGATACTGGGACGAGGGATTCCCCGAAGAAGAGCTCGATGCCATCGCCGACATGTTCCACACGATGAACACGGCGCCGCGCGGTTCGCTCAAGCTCAACGACCACCGTGTCACTGCCGACCAGATCCGCGAGGGCATGAAGGAGATAAGGATCGCGAAGACCTCGCGCTGGTGCCTCTATGCACGCGAGGTCGCGACCGGCCGGCTCGCCGGATTCACCGAGGTGTTCTGGCATCCTGAGCGTCCGAGCCTCCTCGGCCAGGGCAACACCGGCGTGCTGCCGGCCTATCGCGGCCACGGCCTCGGCCGCCTCCTCAAGGGAATGATGCTGGAGCGTGTCCGACGCGAACGGCCGATGGTCCGCTTCGTCGAAACCGGCAATGCGGACTCCAATGCGCCGATGCTGAAGATCAACACCGAGCTGGGATTCCGCCTGCACGCGGTTTTTCGGACCTGGCAGCTCGCGATCTAGTCGATCTGCAGCAGCACGGCCTTCAGATATGCGGACTCCGGCAACAGCGGATGCACCGGATGATCGGAGGCGGCGCCGGCCTGGCGGAGGATACGGCCGGTGCGCCGCGCGCGGCCGATGCCGCGGGTCACCTCGTTGAGGAACGAGGGCGGATCGACGTTGTGCGAGCACGAGGCCGAGAATAGGAAGCCGCCGGGCGCGACCAGGCGAGCCGCCATCTCGGCCAGCTTGCGGTAGCCTTTGAGGCCGGTGATCAGGTCCTTCTTCGCCTTGACGAAGGCCGGCGGGTCGACGACGACGACGTCGAAGCGCTCGCCGGCGGCGGCGAGCCGGTCCAACTCGCGGAACGCCTCCGCCTGGACGAATTGGCAGCGCTCGCCGAACCCGTTGAGGTCGGCGGCGCGTTTCGCCAGATCGAGCGCCAGCTCCGAGCGGTCGACCAGGATGGTCTCTTTGGCGCCGGCCGCGGCCGCCTGCAACCCGAAGCCGCCGGTATGGGCATAGACGTCGAGCACGCGCGCGTCCCTGGAGAGAGCGGCGACGGCCCGGCGGTTATCGCGCTGATCGAAGAACCAGCCGGTCTTCTGGCCTTCGGTGACATGCGCAAGGAAGGTGACGCCGTTCTCCTTGAGCTCGACGGGGCCGTCGATCGCGCCCTTGGCGATGCGTACGCCTTCGGCCAGGCCCTCGACCGAGCGCAGCGCGCTGTCGTTGCGGATGATGATGGTGGCCGGAGCCATCGCGGCATCGATGGCATCGATCAGGGCGCCGGAAAGCCTGTCCATGCCGGCGGAATTGATCTGCGCCACGACGACGTCGCCGAAACGGTCGATCACCGTTCCCGGCAGCCCATCGGCCTCGGCATGGACCACCCGGTAGTAAGGTTCGGCGAAAAGACGCAGGCGAAGCGCGAGCGCCTGGGCCACCCGCCGGGAGAGCCAGGCGGCATCGAGCACGGCATCGCCGTCGCGCTCCAAGATGCGTCCGGCGATCAGCGAATGGGGATCGAAGAAGCCCGCTCCCAGCGGCCGATTGTCGTGACTTACGAAGCGGGTAACGGTCCCGCGCGGCAGCGCCTTCGCCTCGGCCGTCATCTCGATTTCGTTCGAATAGACCCAGGGATGACCTTCGAGCGCACGCTTGTGGCGGCCGGGCACGAGACGGATGTCGGGACGGAGCGCGGCGGTCATGGCGGGCCTTCTATAGGCGGCTTCGCCGTGTTCGGCTAGAGTGTGAAGGTCAGGTACAACCGGAGAGCCGTTAACCGACGATGAGCGAACGCGAAGACCAGCTGCGCCGAGATGCCGCCGCGATGGCGGATGCCATCGATCGCAACCTCCACGGGGCGTTCCGGCCGGTGGCCGAGCATGCCGAGAGGGTGCGGGACATGGCTCAGGAGCTGACGCAGGTCGCCGACCGCGCGACCGAGCGTGCCTCGGCCTTGCGGGCGGCCGATGACGGCGCCGACCGCGGTGCGGTCGCCGAACTGGTGGCGATGGCGGAAATCCTCCGCAGCCTCTCCAACGAGCTTCACGTCATGGCGCAGCGCTCCGTCCAGGACCTCGACCATCTGAAGAGCCATCTGGTCCAGACCGTGCGGGCGACGGCGCTCGGCAACCGCCGGCGCTATGAGCGGTTCGAGGTCGACGTCGTGGCCGAGGCCAAATTTGCCGGACGCAGCGAGCCCGCCCGCGTCCGCAACCTCTCCCTCGGCGGCGCCATGATGGATCTGGCGATCAATCTCGCCGCCGGTGCGGGCGTGGCGCTGCGTGTTGCCGGCGTCGACCGCGAGCTCAAGAGCGAGGTCGTGCGCGTCACCGAAGACGGGACCCAGCTCCGCTTCACCATCGACAACGATGCGGCGGAGGAGCTGCGCGGTTTTCTAGAGCAGGTCGCTCCCTCGAAACGAGGGAAGGCCGATTGATGCGGCGCGCCGCGTTCGCGGTCGCCGCCCTCGCCTTCCTCACCGCCGGGTGCTCGCCGCTCGGACTCCTCAACTGGGTCAGCCCCGAACCCGCCCATGTGCGGATCGAAGCCGCCTATGGCGCCCATCCGCGCCAGCGGCTCGATATCTATCGGCCGAAGAACCTGGCCGGGGCGGCGCCGGTGATCGTCTTCTTCTACGGCGGCGGCTGGGAAGGCGGCGACAGAGCCGGTTATCGCTTCGCCGCGCTGGCGCTGGTCGAGCAGGGCTTCGTCGTCGCCGTGCCGGACTACCGCGTATATCCGGAGGTGATGTTCCCGGCCTTCCTCGAGGACTCGGCCAAGGCCGTCGCCTGGGTCCGCGCCAATGCCAAGACCGAGGGCGGAGATCCAGAACGCCTCTTCCTCGCCGGTCATTCGGCGGGCGCCTACAACGCGGCGATGCTGGCCCTCGACCCTGGGTACCTCGCTGCGGAGGGGGTGCCGCCGGACTCGGTCGCCGGTGTCGTCGGCCTCGCCGGCCCTTATGACTTCCTGCCCCTGTCCTCGAAGACTCTGGAAGCGATTTTCGCCTCACCCGATCTTAGGCGAACCCAGCCGATCACCTTCGCCCGCGAGGACGCGCCGCCGATGCTGCTCGCGACCGGCGATACGGACACCACCGTCTTTCCCCGGAACACCCGCAATCTCGGCCGCCGCCTGAACGAGCTCGGTGCGCCGGTCGAAACGATCGAGTATGCCGGCACCGGACATGCCGGCATCATCATCGCGCTGGCGCCGCTCTTCCGCGGCAATGCCCCGGTGCTGGCGGACGTCGTCAAATTCCTCAAGTCGAAGTCATGAGGGCCAGGACATGAGCGGTCATCACCATCACGGCCATACGCTGCACAGCCACCAGGGGCATATCGGCTGGAACAATTCCTTCCCGCCGGTGCTGACCGTGGCGCCCGGCGAGACCATCACCTTCGAGGTGGCGGAGGCGTCGGGCGGTCAGCTCTCGCCGACCTCCGTGCTGGCCGACGTCACCCGGCTCGATTTCGGCAAGGTCAACCCCGTGACCGGGCCGGTGCTGGTCGACGGCGCGAGGCCCGGGGACGCGCTGAAGGTGACACTGGTCTCCTTTCGCCCCTCCGGCTGGGGCTGGACCGCCAACATCCCGGGCTTCGGCCTGCTCGCCGACCAGTTCAAGGACCCGGCGCTGCATCTCTGGAAATACGACGCCGGTAGCTTGGCGCCTGCACTTTTCGGGCCTGGCGGGCGCGTGCCGCTGAAGCCCTTCGCCGGCACCATCGGGCTCGCCCCGGCCGAGCCTGGACAGCACTCGATCGTCCCGCCGCGCGCCGTCGGCGGCAACATGGACATCCGCGACATGGCGGCGGGGACCGAGCTCTGCCTGCCGGTCGCGGTGCCGGGAGCGCTGTTCTCGATCGGCGACACCCATGCCGCCCAGGGCGACGGCGAGGTCTGCGGCACGGCCATCGAGAGCCCGATGGAGGTGACGCTCAAGCTCGACCTGGTGAAGGGTGCCAACCTGACGATGCCGCGCTTCACCACGCCCGGCCCGGTCTCGCGCCATCTGGACGGCGCCGGCTACGAGGTGACGACCGGCATCGGTCCCGACCTGATGACCGGGGCGCGCATCGCCGTCGGGTCG
>CAMDFP010000311.1 GCA_945897335.1 Asaia bogorensis
TGCCGATCCCCTGGCCCAGCACCGCCAGCAGGATCAGCGCGATCAGGATGGTCGGGAAGCTGATCTGCAGGTCGACCAGGCGCATGATCAGGGTCTCGACCCGGCCGCCGAAATAGGCGGCGGTCAGGCCCAGCGCCATGCCGATCATCATCGCGATGACGCCGGAGAAGACGCCGACCGCGAGGCTGGTGCGAAGCCCGTAGAATATGCCGGACAGCATGTCCCGCCCCTGCCCGTCGGTGCCGAGCCAGAAGGTCATTCCGTCCATGCTCTTCGATCCGGGCTTGAGCCGGCTGTCGAGGATGTCGAGCTTGGCGAGGTCGTAGGGGTTCTGCGGCGAGATCAGCGGCGCGAACAGCGCCACCAGCAGGATGAGCGTCAGCACGACGAGGCCGAGCACCGCCAGCGGACTCTCCATGAACTCCGAGACAAGGCGCCGGAACGGCGTCTCGATCTTGGGCGGGACGGCGGGAACGGTGATGACGGGCGTGCTCATCCTTTGACGTCCTGCAGCCGCACGCGCGGATCGATGACGGAGTAGAGGATGTCGACCACAAGGTTGATGACGATGAACAGCAGCACGATCATCATCAGATAGGCCACCATCACCGTCCGGTCGAGCTGGTTGATCGAGTCGATGATCAGCTTGCCCATGCCGGGCCAGGCGAAGATCGACTCGGTGACGACGGCGAAGGCGATGAGGCCGCCGATCTCGAGCCCGACCACGGTCACCAGCGGGATCAGGATGTTCTTCAGGACATGCACGCCGATCACTCGCCGGTTGGAGAGGCCCTTGGCGCGGGCGAACTTGACGTAGTCCTGAAGCAGGGACTCGCGCACGCCGGCGCGGGTCAGCCGAATGATCAGCGCCGCATTGCCGATCGCCAGGTTGAACGCCGGCAGGACCACATGGGCGAGGCCGTCCCAGGTGAACAGGCTGGAACGGATGCCGAGGAAGCTCGCGACCTGGCCGCGCCCGGTCGAGGGCAGCCAGCCCAGCATCACCGCAAAGACCATGATCAGCATCAGGCCCTGCCAGAAGGTCGGCAGGCTGAAGCCCACGATCGACCCCGCCATGATCCCCTTCGAGGTCGCCGCCTGGGGCCTCAGGCCGGCATAGAGGCCGAGCGGGATGCCGATGATCAAAGACATCACCACGGCGGTCCCGGCGAGTTCGAGAGTGGCGGGCATGCGCTCGAAGATCAGACGCAGCGCCGGCTCGTTGAAGACGAAGGAGCGGCCGAGGTCGCCCCTGGCCGCGTTGGCGATGAAGACGAAGTACTGCTCCCAGATCGGCAGGTCGAGGCCGAGCGCCTTGATGGCGCGCTCGCGCTCCATCTGGTCGGCGTCGGGGGAGATCAGGATGTCGACGGGGTTGCCGATGGCGAAGACGCCGAGGAACACGATCACCGACATGACCAGGAGGACGACGACGCTCTGCATCAGGCGTCGAACCATGAAGACGGTCATACGGCCCCTGTTCCCCCGTCCCGGCACTTCCGACCGGGTTCGCGGACTTTAACCAGCGCCCCTCCGAACGTCGAGGGAGCGCCGCGCCCCCTCCCCCGGCAAAGCCGGGGGAGGGTTCTTCACTCACTTCGCGGTGGTGACTTCGGTCGCCAGGGTCTCCTGGCCGGCGCGGCCGACATAGGTGAGGCCCTTCTTCAGGCCCCAGGTCGACACCTCGTAGTGCAGCGGGATGATGCCGACGTTGTTGACGCCGATCTCGCTGGCCTTGGCCAGGAGCTCGCCACGCTTCTTGTCGTCGACGGTCCGCAGCGCCTCGGCCAGCGTCTTGTCCAGCTCGGCATTGCTGTAGCGGCCGCGGTTCGCCTGGCCCATGCCGGTGTCCTTGTTGAAGGTGGCCAGCAGCGAGCGCAGCGTCGAGGAGGTCTCGCCGGTGCCCGAGCCCCAGCCGACCAGGTAGATGGTGTATTCCTGGTTCGAGGCCTTGCTGGCGAAGGTCGCCCACGGCAGCGCCTCGACCTTGACCTCGATGCCGATGCGGCTCCACATCTGGGCCACGGTCTGGATGATGCGGCCGTCATTGATGTAGCGGTCGTTCGGCCCGTGGAGGGTGATGTTGAAGCCGTTAGGGAAGCCGGCATCGGCCAGCAGCTTCTTCGCCCCATCCGGATCGTATTTCTCGGGCTTCAGGTTCGGGCTGGTGCCGAAGAAGCTCTCGGCCAGCAACTGGCCGGCGGGAACGCCCACGCCTTCCATGACGCGCTCGACGATGCCGTCGCGGTTGATCGACTTCGACAGCGCCTGGCGGACACGCAGGTCCTTCAGCGGGTTCTTGTCGAGCGGCTTGCCTGCCTTGTCGGTGATGAACGGGGTCACGTCCTTCTGGTGATCCATGTGCAGGTAGATCAGGCGGTTCGACGGCGCCTGGGCCAGCGTGACATTGGCATTCTGCTTCAGCTTCGCGATGTCGGCCGTCGGCACCGCCTCGATCATCTGGACGTCGCCGGCCAGCAATGCCGCGACGCGGGCGGCCGGGTTGGTGATCAGGCGGAAGGTGGTCTTCTTCCACTCGGGCTTCTTGCCCCAATAGGCCTCGTTCCGCTCCATGACGATGCGTTCGCCGCGGGCGTATTCGACGTATTTGTAAGGCCCGGTGCCGACCGCCGCGGTCAGCCGGTTGAAGTCCTCGGTCGCCGCCTCGACCGACTTCTTGCTGACGATGAAGAAGTTGGCGAGGTCGTTCGGCATCAAAGGATAGGGGCCGTCGGTCTTGAGCTCGATGGTCAGCGGGTCGACCACGACGATGTTCTTGATCGCCTTGGTGTAGATGGTGAAGGCCGACGGGCTGTTCGGGACCCAGGCGATGCGCTTGACGGTGGCGACCACGTCCTCGGCGGTGAAGTCGGAGCCGTCGTGGAACTTCACTCCGGACCTGAGCTTGATCACCCAGGTGTCGTCGCCCTTCGCCGTCCACGAGGTGGCGAGTCCGGGAACCAGGCGCTGGTTCGCGTCCTGCTCGACCAGGTTGTTGAAGACGTGCTGGGCCATGTTGTTGTTGGGCCCGAGCGCATGGAAATGCGGATCGAGCGAGGTGACGGAGGCGCCGAGCGCGACCGTCAGATCCTGGGCCGAGGCCGTGGCCGCCGCCAGGCCGAAGGCGGCGGCAAACGCGACACCTACCGTTTGTTTAGCTATGGTCATGGTGACAATCTCCCTGTTTCTTTGCCGGGTACCGTCCCGAGTACCCTTGCTTCTCCCTATCGGCTATTAGGGTGCGCCCCGGCGGTCAACCGGAATTACGATCCAATCCGAGCCCGATGACTGAGACCCGCGACGCCCTTCTGCCGCCGACATCGCCCACCGAAGACCGGACGACCGGCGTCGTCCCCTCCCAGCTGCTCCGCCACATGGTGGATGCCAGGGAGATCACCGCGCTCGAGGAGATCGAGCCCGGCCAGGTGCAGCCGGCCAGCCTCGACCTTCGCTTAGGCTCCGAGGCCTATCGGGTCGTCGCCAGCTTCCTTCCCGGCCCCAATGCCACCGTCGCCGAACGGCTGGAGCGGGTCACCATGCACACGCTCGACCTGACCCGGGGCGCGGTGCTGGAGCGGGACTGCGTCTACATCATCCCGCTCCTGGAAGGCGTCGCCTTCAAGAAGAGGGTCTCGGCGCTGGCCAACCCCAAGAGCTCGACCGGCCGGCTCGACGTCTTCGCCCGCGTCATCACCGACCGCGGCACCGAGTTCGACCGCATTCCCGAACGCTACCACGGCCCCCTCTATGTCGAGGTCTGTCCCCGCGCCTTCAGCGTGAAGGTCAGGAAGGGCAGCCGGCTGGTGCAGATGCGGGTCAAGCGGGGCTCGCCTTCCCTCAGCGACAAGGCCCTGCGCGAGCTGCAGCGCGAGGTCGGCATCATCGGCATCGGTACCCCGGAGAGCGACGGCGGCGACTCGCAGATCGAGATGTTCGAGGGCCAGATCATGGCCAAGCCGGAGAACATCCGGAGCGGCATCGCCTTCACCGTCGACGTCAAGGGCGACGGCCCCGGCTCGATCATCGCCTATCGCGCGCGCCGCAACACCGGCGTCATCGACGTCGACCGGGTCGCCGGCTACGCCGCCGACGATTTCTGGGAAGAGGTGCGCGCACCGGCCGACGGCCGCGGCATCGTGCTCGACCCGCACGACTTCTACATCCTGGCTTCCAAGGAAGCGGTCCGCATCCCCGCCGGCTATGCCGCGGAGATGCTGGCCTACGACACGCTGGTCGGCGAGTTCCGCGTCCACTACGCCGGCTTCTTCGATCCCGGCTTCGGCGATCCGGACCTCGGCGCCTCCGGGACCCGCGCCGTGCTCGAGGTCCGGGTGCACGAGGTGCCGTTCATGATCGAGGATGGCCAGGTGGTCGGCCGGCTGGTCTACGAGCCGTTGCTGGCCCGCCCCGACAAGCTCTACGGCCAGGGCATCGGTTCCTCCTACCAGCGCCAGGGCCTGGTCCTCGGCAAGCACTTCCGCCGCTGAGCCGAACTCCCCTAGGATGGGGGCTCGCTCTACCTACCCGCCAGACGAGGATGCGCCGTGGACGATGAGACCTATCCGGTCGAGCTGACGGCGCCCTCGATCGAGCCCTACAGGCGCGGCAACACCGGCATCGACTACGTCACCACCTTCGACTCAGGTGTCCCCGGGCCGCACGTGATGGTCAATGCGCTGACCCACGGCAACGAGATCTGCGGGGCGATCGCCGTCGACTTTCTGTTCCGCGAGGGCGTGCGCCCGGTGCGCGGCAAGCTGACCCTGGGACTCGCCAATGTCGCCGCCTACCGCAACTTCGATCCGCGGGTGCCGACGGCGTCGCGCTTCGTCGACGAGGACTTCAACCGGATCTGGTCCGAAGCCGTGCTGGACGGCCCCCGGAAGTCGGTCGAGCTGACCCGCGCCCGCCAGCTCCGCTCCCTGATCGATACCGTCGACTATCTCCTCGACATCCATTCCATGCAGCACCAGACGCCGCCGCTCGGCCTCTCCGGTCCGCTGAAGAAGGGCCAGAGCTTCGCGCTCGACATCGGGGTGCCGGAGGTCATCGTCGCCGACCAGGGCCATGCGGCCGGCAAGCGCCTTCGCGACTACAGCTTCTTCGGCGAGGCGTCCGATCCCCGCAACGCCTACCTGGTCGAGTGCGGCCAGCATTGGGAGAAGTCATCGGCCGACGTCGCCATCGACTGCACGCTGCGCTTCCTCAAATCCGTCGACACGGTCGCCCCCTCCTTCCTCGACCGCTACCTGGCCAAGGCACCCCCGCCGAAGACGCCACGCGTCATCCAGGTGACCGAGGCGGTGACGGTGGCGAGCGACGACTTCCATTTCGCCGGCCCCTATCGCGGCATGGAGGAGTTCGAGAAGAAGGGGACCGAAATCGCGCGCGACGGCGGCAAGCCGGTGCTCACGCCCTATGACGGCTGCGTCCTGATCATGCCGTCCCGGCGCCTGAAGAAGGGCCTGACCGCGGTCCGCCTCGGCCGTTACATCGCCTGAGGGCCGGCGGGTGTCCTCACCGCCGCCCTTCCAGCTCTCCCAGCTCCGCTCCTACGCCCTGTCGCTCAGCCTCGGCGTGATCGGCGGCGCGATCTTCGCCTATTTCCGGCTGCCGCTCGCCTGGATGATCGGCGCCATGTGCCTCAACACCGCCGCCTCGATGATGGGCTGGGACGTCAAGGTGCCCCGCCAGCTCCGCGGGCTGATGATCGTCGTGCTGGGCGTCCTGCTCGGCTCCAGCTTCA
>CAMDFP010000312.1 GCA_945897335.1 Asaia bogorensis
CTCCGATGGCATAGATGCCGGGCACGTTGGTCTGGAAATGCTTGTCGGTCTTGACCCGGCCCTTCTCGTCCAGGGCAACGCCGGCGGTATCGAGGCCGAGGTCCTGGGTGAAGGGCCGGCGGCCGACCGATACCAGCACGATCTCCGCCTCCATCGTCTCCGGCGTGCCGCCGGCGGCGGGCTCGAGGGTCAAGGTCACGCCCTTCTTGTCGGCCTTGGCCGAGGTCACCTTGGTCGAAAGTTTGAAGGTGAGGCCCTGCCTGCCGAGGATGCGCTGGAACTGCTTGGAGACCTCGCCGTCCATGCCGGGGGTGATGCGGTCGAGGAACTCGACCACCGTCACCTGAGACCCGAGCCGCTGCCAGACCGAGCCCAGCTCGAGCCCGATATAGCCGCCGCCGATAACCACCATGGTCTTCGGCACCTTCTGCAGCACCAGGCCGCCGGTCGAAGAGACGATCTGCTTCTCGTCGATCTCGATCCCCTTCAGCGGCATCACCTCGGAGCCGGTGGCGATGACGATGTGCTTCGCCTCAAGCGTCTCGGTGCCACCGTCGTTCAACGTCACCTCGACCTTGCCGGCGGCCGCGATCTTCCCGGTGCCGGCGATGTGCGTGATCTTGTTCTTCTTGAACAGGAACGCGACGCCCTTGACCGTGGCGTCGACCACCTTGTCCTTGTGACCCAGCATCTTCTGCAGATCGAGAGAGACGCCCTTGACCTCGACCCCGAAGGTGTCGAGCCCGTGCGCGGCCTCGTGGAACTTCTCTGAGGCGACCAGAAGCGCCTTCGACGGGATGCAGCCGACGTTGAGGCAGGTGCCGCCGAGCGTGGCGCGCTTCTCGACGCAGGCGACCTTCATGCCGAGCTGGGCCGCCCGGATGGCGCAGACATAGCCGCCGGGGCCAGAGCCGATGACGACGACGTCGAAGGACTGGGCCATCGCTCAGACCTCGATCAGCAGGCGCTGCGGATCCTCGATCGCCTCCTTGACCCTAACGAGGTAGGTCACCGCCTCGCGCCCGTCGATGATCCGGTGATCGTAGGAGAGCGCCAGATACATCATCGGCCGCACCTCGACCTTGCCGCCGATCGCCATCGGCCGCTGCTGGATCTTGTGCATGCCGAGGATGGCGGATTGCGGGGGGTTCAGGATCGGGGTCGAGAGCAGCGAGCCGTAGACGCCGCCGTTGGAGATGGTGAAGGTGCCGCCGGTCAGGTCATCGATCGAGAGCTTGCCGTCGCGGGCCTTCTTGCCCAGCGCATTGATGGTCTTCTCGATCTCGGCGAAGCCCATCTGGTCGGCATCGCGTACCACCGGCACCACCAAGCCCTGCTCGGTCCCGACGGCGACGCCGATGTCGTAGTGGTTCTTGTAGATGATGTCGTCGCCGTCGATCTCGGCGTTGACCGCCGGCAGTTCCTTGAGCGCCGCGAGGCACGCCTTCACGAAGAAGCTCATGAATCCGAGCTTCACGCCGTGGCGCTTCTCGAAGACCTCCTTGTAGGAGTCCCGGAGCACCATGACCTGGGTCATATCCACCTCGTTGAAGGTGGTGAGCATGGCGGCGGTGTTCTGCGCCTGCTTCAGGCGCTCGGCGATGCGCTTCCTGAGCCGGGTCATCCTGACCCGCTCCTCGCGCTGGCCGAGCTCTCGCGGCTTGTGCGGCGCAGCGGGGGCTGCCGGCGCCGCCGGCTTCGCCTCGACCGCCTGGATCACGTCGCCCTTGGTCAGGCGTCCGTCCTTGCCGGTGCCGGCGATCTGCGACGGATCGGCCTTGGTCTCTTCCAGCATCTTGCGGACCGCTGGGGACAACGGTGCCGCGGCCACCGCAGGCTTCGCCGCCGGTGCAGGCGCGGGCGCAGCAGCAGCCGGCTTAGGCGCGGGCTTCGCGGCGGCAGCGCCCCCCGCCCCCTCAGTGATCGAGCCGAGCACGCCGCCGACCGCCACGGTCGCGCCCGCCTGGGCGACGATCTCGCCCAGCGTGCCGGCCGCGGTCGCGTTCACCTCGAGCGTGACCTTGTCGGTCTCGAGCTCGACCAGCGGCTCATCACGGGCGACCGCGTCGCCGACATTCTTCAGCCACTTGGCGACGGTCGCCTCGGTGACGGATTCGCCCAGCGCGGGCACCTTGATCTCGGTTGCCATTGTCGCGTTCTTTCTCCGTCTCAGGCCTTGAGCGTCAGCGCTTCGTTAAGCAACTCGGCTTCCTCGCGATTGTGCCGGCGAAGGAGGCCGGTCGCCGTCGCCGCCGCCGCGGGCCGGCCGACATAGCGCGGCCGCGATGCCTTGCTTCCGGCCTCGCCCAGGCACTGCTCGATCCGGCGGTCGACGAAGAACCAGGGGCCGGCGTTCTCCGGCTCTTCCTGGCACCAGATGACGTCGGCCTTGGGGAAGCGCTGCAACTCCTTGGTCAGCGCGTTGAACGGGAACGGATAGAGCTGCTCGAGCCGCATCAGGTAGACGTCCTTGACGCCGCGCTTCTCCCGCTCCGCGTAGAGGTCGTAGTAAATCTTGCCCGAGCAGAGCACGACCCGCTTGATCTTCTCGTCGGCGACCACTTCGCCGTCGTCCCAGAGGATGCGATGGAAGGTCGAGCCCGGCCCCATCTCGGAGAGCTTCGAGACCACCATCTTGTGGCGCAGCAGCGACTTCGGCGACATCACGATCAGGGGCTTGCGGTAAGGCCGTTTGACCTGGCGGCGGAGCGCATGGAAATAGTTGGCCGGGGTCGTGCAGTTGACGACCTGCAGGTTGTCCTCGCCGCAGAGCTGCAGCATGCGCTCGAGCCGGGCCGAGGAATGCTCGGGCCCGGCGCCCTCGTAGCCGTGCGGCAGCAGCATGACCAGGCCGGACATGCGCAGCCACTTGATCTCGCCGGCGGCGATGAACTGGTCGATGATGATCTGCGCGCCGTTGACGAAGTCGCCGAACTGCGCCTCCCACAGCACCAGCACGTTCGGATCGGCCAGCGTGTAGCCGTACTCGAAGCCCAGCACTGCCTGCTCGGAGAGCGGGCTGTCATGGACCTCGAAGGTCGCCTGGCCGTCGCGGACGTTGTTGAGCGGGATGAACCGCTGCTCGCTCTCCTGGTCGACCAGGACCGCATGACGATGGCTGAAGGTGCCGCGGCCGGAATCCTGGCCCGACAGACGGACGGGAACGCCCTCGGCGACCAGCGTGCCGAAGGCCAGCGCCTCGCCCAAGGCCCAGTCGATGCCCTCGCCGGTCTCGATCATCTTCTTCTTGGCCTCGAGCTGGCGAACCAGCTTCGAGTTGACCTTGAAGCCGTCCGGCACGGTGCCGAGCGCCTTGCCGACCTCCTTGAGGACGGCGAGGTCCACCGCGGTGTCGCCGCGACGGTCGTCGTTGGAGGCGAGGCCGAGGCCGATCCACTTGCCTTCGAGCCAGTCGGCCTTGTTCGGACGATAGGAGGTCGCCGCCTGGAACTCGGTCTCCAGCATGTCGCGGAACGAGGCGACCATACCGTCCGCCTCTTCCTTGGAGACGACGCCCGCCTCCACCAGCCGGCTGGCATAGATCTCGCGCGTCGTCGGCTGGACGGCGATCTTCTTGTACATCAGCGGCTGGGTGAACATCGGCTCGTCGGACTCGTTATGGCCGAAGCGCCGGTAGCAGAACATATCGATGACGACATCGGAGCCGAACTGTTGACGGTACTCGGTGGCGATGCGCGAGACGTGCACCACCGATTCCGGGTCGTCGCCGTTCACGTGGAAGATCGGCGCATCCACCATCTTCGCCACATCCGACGGATAGGGAGATGACCGCGAGAAGCTCGGCGAGGTGGTGAAGCCGATCTGGTTGTTGACGATGAAGTGCAGCGTGCCGCCGGTGCGGTAGCCCTTAAGCTCCGACAGCATCAGCGTCTCGGGCACCAGCCCCTGGCCGGCGAAGGCGGCGTCGCCGTGGAGCAGCAGCGGCAGGACCATCTTGCGGTCCTTGTCGCCGAGCTGCTGCTGCTTCGCCCGCGCCTTGCCCTCGACCACCGGGTTGACCGCCTCGAGATGCGAGGGATTGGCGGTGAGCGAGAGATGCACGACGTTGCCGTCGAACTCGCGGTCCGACGAGGTGCCCATGTGGTACTTGACGTCGCCCGAGCCCTGGACCTCCTCGGGATTCGCCGGATTGCCCTGGAATTCCGAGAACAGCGCCTTGAACGGCTTGCTCATGAAGTTGGTCAGCACGTTGAGGCGGCCGCGATGCGGCATGCCGATCACGACCTCCTTCAAGCCGAGCTGGCCGCCGCGCTTGAGGATCTGCTCCAGGCCCGGGATCAGCGCCTCGGCGCCGTCGAGGCCGAAGCGCTTGGTGCCGACCCATTTGACGCCGCAGAAGCGCTCGAAGGTCTCGGCCGCGATCAGGCGCCCGAGAATCGCGCGCTTGCCTTTCGGTGTGAAGTCGGTGTGGTTGCGCTCGCCCTCGATGCGCGCCTGGATCCAGGCCCGCCGATCGGGGTCGGTGATGTGCATGTACTCGACGCCGACATTGCCGCAATAGGTCGCCTGCGCGGCGGCCAGGATCTGGCGGAGCGGCGCCGCCTCGAATCCGAGCTGGCCGGCGACGAAGATCGTGCGGTCGAAATCGGCATCGCCGAAGCCGTAGGTCGCCGGATCGAGCTCCGGATGGTATTTCGGCTTCTCGAGTCCCAGCGGATCGAGACTGGCGGCGAGATGGCCGCGCTCGCGATATGCCCGGATCAGGGTCAGAGCGCGGAAGGAATCGACCGCCGCCGCCCGCACCTCGGTCTCGCTCGCCCCTTTGCGGACGACGCCGGCAGCCGCCATGTCATGGCCGTTGCCGATGATGCGCGCCGACTTCGGCTTCCACGACGCGCCGGCGACCTCGGAGGCAACCGCGGCCGGATCGTCGGTGAGGCCGGAGAAGAAGCTCCGCCAGCTGTCGTCGACCGCGTTCGGGTCGTCGACGTAGCGTGCATACATCTCGGCTATGAACGGCGCATTCGCACCGCTTAGGAAGGTCGCTTCAGATCCGCTTGCCATGTCGTCCTCGACGCTGAGGGGCTTCTAGCCCGCCCGCGCTCCCTTAAGTGGGGCGGTCGTCAGGCCCCCTTCAAGACCTCGACCATGGTCGAGCCGAGCGCCGCCGGCGATTCCGTCACCCGGATGCCTGCCGAACGCATCGCCTCGATCTTATCGCCAGCGCCTCCCTTGCCACCGGAGATGATGGCGCCGGCGTGGCCCATCCGACGGCCCGGAGGAGCCGTCAGGCCGGCGATGAAGCCCACCATCGGTTTTTTCTTCTTGGCTTTCTTCAGGAACTCGGCGGCGTCCTCTTCGGCGGTGCCGCCGATCTCGCCGATCATGATGATGCCCTGGGTGGCATCGTCGCCGAGGAACATCTCGAGGCAGTCGATGAAGTTGGTGCCGTTCACCGGATCGCCGCCGATGCCGATGCAGGTCGTCTGCCCCAGGCCCGCGGACGTGGTCTGGCCGACCGCCTCGTAGGTGAGCGTGCCCGAGCGCGAGACGATGCCGATCTTGCCCGGACGATGGATGTGACCCGGCATGATGCCGATCTTGCACTCGCCCGGCGTGATCACGCCCGGGCAGTTGGGACCGACGAGTCGCGTCTTAGTTCCGGTGAGCGCCCGCTTGACCTTGACCATGTCGAGGACCGGGATGCCCTCGGTGATGCAAACCACCAGCTTGAGCTCGGCATCGATCGCTTCGAGGATCGCGTCGGCGGCG
>CAMDFP010000313.1 GCA_945897335.1 Asaia bogorensis
ATCGAGAGGTTCTTGACCCCGACGCGCCTCGCCGACTCGGCTGCAAGGATGATGACCTCGGCGTCCGATTCAGGCGTCTCGGCACCGATCAGCTCGAAGCCAACCTGGGTGAACTCGCGCTCGGGCGAGAGCTGCGAGCCCATCACCCGCATGACCTCGCCGGCATAGGAGAGGCGGACCGGCCGGGGGGCGTTGCGAAGCCGCGTGGTGGCGATCCGCGCCACCTGCAAGGTCAGGTCCGGACGCAGCGCCATCATCCGCTGGGAGATCGGGTCCATCATGCGGAAGGTGCGGTTTGCGACCGACGCGCTGACCTGGCCCAAGAGGCTCTGCTCGAACTCGACCAGCGGCGGCTTCACCCTCTCGTAGCCATAGGCGGCGAAGCACGCCATCAGGCTCTCGACGACCCTCGTCTCGTGGTCGCCGTCCGGCGGCAGGACGTCGCGCAGCCCCTGGGGCAGGAGCGCGCGGGAGGTCAGATCCGATCCGCTGGCGGACTGGGACACGAAACGAGGACTCCGATGGGGATTTGTGCAGCGCGGGATGAGTAGCCGGTTTGGCTACGCGCGGCAACCACGACGACGACGCGACCGGACGTCGCGCCAAAGCCCGTTGACGGCCGCAGCCTTCGCCCGTAGCGTCCGCCCCGGGTCACGCCCCCCCACCGGGGCGCAACTATTCTGCAAGGGATAGACGATGACGAACACGCCCGGACTCCGTCCGAACTCCCCCCATTTCTCTTCCGGTCCCTGTGCCAAGCGACCCGGCTGGTCGCTGGAGGCGCTCCGCTCGGCTCTGGTCGGTCGCTCGCACCGCTCGAAGGAGGGCAAGGAGCGGCTGGTCGAGGTTATCGAGCGCTCGCGGGCGATCCTCGGCATGCCCAAGGACTACAAGCTCGCCATCGTGCCGGCCTCCGACACCGGCGCGGTCGAGATGGCGCTGTGGAGCCTCTTGGGCGCCCGCGGCGTCGACGTGCTGGCCTGGGAGAGCTTCGGCGAAGGCTGGGCGAACGACATCGCCAAGCACCTGAAGCTGAAGGACGCGCGGGTGCTGAAGACGCCCTACGGCATCCTGCCGGACCTCAGCCAAGTGAGCTGGGCGAACGACGTCGTCTTCACCTGGAACGGCACCACCTCGGGCGTGAAGGTGCCGGACGGCGCCTGGATCGCCGACGACCGCCAGGGCCTCGCCATCTGCGATGCCACCTCGGCCGCCTTCGCCATGGACCTGCCCTGGGCGAAGCTCGATGTCGTCACCTGGTCCTGGCAGAAGGCGCTGGGGGGCGAGGCCGCGCACGGCATGCTGGCGCTCTCGCCCCGCGCCATCCAAAGGCTCGAGACCCATGTGCCGGCCTGGCCGCTGCCGAAGGTCTTCCGGCTGACCAAGGGCGGCAAGTTCGACGAGGCGCCGTTCAAGGGCGAGACCATCAACACGCCCTCTATGCTGGCGGTCGAGGATGCGCTCGACGGGCTGCGCTGGGCCGAGCAGGTCGGCGGCCTGACGGGCCTGATCCAGCGCTCGCAGGCGAACCTGAAAGTGCTGACCCGCTGGGTCGACCGTACAGAATGGATCGGCTTCCTCGCCAAGGATCCGGCGACCCGCTCATCGACCTCGGTCTGCC
The DNA here is from genome assembly GCA_945897335.1 of Asaia bogorensis. Lineage (GTDB taxonomy): Bacteria > Pseudomonadota > Alphaproteobacteria > SHVZ01 > SHVZ01 > SHVZ01. The sequence continues at coordinate 1,622 of CAMDFP010000313.1, forward strand.
TCGCCTTCGTCGATCCCTGGTTCCTCGGCCATGCCGAGGATGCGCAGAGGGCGATCTCGCGCAAGGTCGCGGGCCTGCTAGAGGCGGAAGGCGTCGCCTACGACATCGCCTCCCATCGCGACTCCCCGCCCGGTCTCCGCATCTGGTGCGGCGCCACCGTCGAGACCGCCGATGTCGAAGCCCTCACGCCCTGGCTCGACTGGGCCTACGCCCGCGCCAAAGCAGCCTGACCCGGAGCGAACCAGATCATGCCCAAGGTACTCATTTCGGACGATCTCTCCCCCCGCGCCGCGGACATCTTCAAGGCACGCGGCATCGAGGTCGACGTCAAGATCGGTCTCAAGCCGGACCAGCTTCGCGCCATCATCGGCGAGTATGACGGCCTCGCCATCCGCTCGGCGACCAAGGTGACGCGCGAGGTCCTGGACGTCGCGACCAGCCTCAAGGTCGTCGGCCGCGCCGGCATCGGCGTCGACAATGTCGACGTCAAGACCGCGACCCAGAAGGGCGTGGTGGTGATGAACACGCCCTACGGCAACGCCATCACCACGGCCGAGCATGCGATCGCCCTGATGTTCGCCCTCGCCCGCGAGCTTCCGGCGGCCGACCGCTCGACCCGTGCCTCGAAGTGGGAAAAGAACCGCTTCATGGGGGTCGAACTGGCGGGGAAGACGCTCGGCGTCGTCGGCTGCGGCAACATCGGCTCGATCGTCGCCGACCGCGCGCTCGGCCTGAAGATGAAGGTCATCGCCTTCGATCCCTTCCTCACCGAGGACCGGGCGAAGGCGATCGGCATCGAGAAGGTCGAGCTGGAAGATCTCTTCGTCCGCGCCGACTTCATCACGCTGCACGCCCCGCTGACCGAGTCGACCAAGAACATCGTCGATGCGAGATCGCTGGCGAAGATGAAGAAGGGCGTGCGCATCATCAACTGCGCCCGCGGCGGCCTGGTGGTCGAGGACGACCTGAAGGCGGCGATCGAGTCCGGCCATGTCGCCGGTGCCGCCCTCGACGTCTTCCAGGTCGAGCCGGCCAAGGACAATCCGCTGTTCCAACTCGAGCAGGTGATCGCGACGCCGCATCTCGGCGCCTCCACCACGGAAGCGCAGGAGAAGGTGGCGCTGCAGATCGCCGAGCAGATGAGCGATTTTCTCCTAACGGGCGCCATCACCAACGCGCTGAACATGCCGTCGGTCTCGGCCGAGGAAGCGCCGAAGCTGAAGCCCTACATGCGCCTCGCCGAGCTGCTGGGGAGCCTGCTGGGACAGGTGGTCGAGCGCGAGGTGACGGCGGTGACGCTGGAGCTGGAAGGCCACGCGGCGGAGCTGAACCCGCGGCCGTTGATCCAGGCGGCGCTGACCGGTCTCTTCCGGCCGATGCTGGACAGCGTCAACATGGTGAACGCGCCCGAGATCGCCCGGCAAAGGAACATCGCCGTCAGCGAGACGAGGCACGAGCGCGACTGCGACTACCAGACGCTGCTCCGCCTCACGGTGGTGACCGAGGCACGGTCACGCTCGGCCGCGGGCACCCTGATCGGCGGGACGCGACCGCGCCTCGTCGCCGTCCAGGACATCGCCATCGAGGCCGATTTCGGTAAGCACCTGCTCTATGTCCGGAACAAGGACAAGCCGGGCTTCATCGGCTCGATCGGCACCGTGCTGGGCTCGGCCGGGATCAACATCGCGACGTTCCACCTCGGCCGCTCCGCCCCGGGCAAGGACGCGCTTTGCCTGATCGAGGTCGACCAGCCGATTCCGGACGATGTTCTGGAGAAGGTGAAGGAGCTGAAGCAGGTGGAGCGGGTACGCACGCTCAGCTTTTGGTAGGGGCAGCCCCTGGCCCGGCGGCCCATCGCGCGGGGGCCTCGCGCGACGGGGGGCTGGAAGCTACAGGTTGCGCGCTTTCGCGCCCCGAGCCTTGGTCTGGCTGCTGCGCGGCTCGCTCCGCGTCTGCCAGGCTTCGCCGGAGAGGACGAGGCAGGAGACGCCGTTCGGGCCGGTCGCGAGAACCGTCCAGGTGCCTTCGGAGGACGAGAGAACCTCGAACAGCCCGCCGTTGGTGGTGACGCCGACCGCTTCCGGCTCTTCGTTGAACTCGGCCTTCAGCTTCTCGACGAGGTTCGCCCGGGGCGCGCAGATCTGCTGAGCCTGCGCCGCGCCGGCGGTGAGAACGGAGAAAGCCAGCGCCGCGAGAATGATGGGTTTCCGAAACATCAGAGCACTCCTTCCTGGGGATCCGCCGCGTCGTACGACGAGGCGGGCCGCTCACATGCCCTGAAAACGCCGCGGCTCAGAAAGTCGTCTGGTGACCAATTCGTGATCCCGCCTTAAGGCCCGGCGTCACCTAGGTATATTTGTTTTCATCCGACCGGCAGGATATCGGCGAGGCCCTTGCCGTCCTTGGTGCGGCGTCCGGGGTCGGCCCCGGCCTGGATCAGCCGCTCGACCCAGGCGCGCTTGCCAACGGAAGCGGCGATCAGCAGCGGCGAGTAGCCTTCCTCCTGAATCGTGTCGATGTCGGCGGTCGCGGGAATCAGAGCCTCGAGGATCGCCATGTCTTCGCTGCGGCTGGCGGCGGCGGCATGGATCGGCAGGTTGCGCTCGAAGGAGCGCGACCAGACATCCGCCGCCGCTCCCCCGGCGAGCAACGCATGCGCCATTCTGGCGCGGCCAAAGAAGGCGGCGAGGTGAAGCGCCGTCCAGCCGTCGGGCGACAGCAGGTCGACCGACCAGGGCGCCGCATCGAGCGCCGTCGCGAGCCGATCCATGTCGCCCAGTGCCGTGGCCTCGTGCAGGCCGACGCGATGACCGGCCGAGACGAGCGCGCGCGCCGCCGGTTCCCGGCCGCGATAGATGCAGACGAGAACCAGGCTGGCGCCGGCCTTGTCGTAGAGCGCGCTTCGCCCAGAGTCGCGGAACGCCGTGACCAGATCGTCGTCGGAACGTCGAGTGATGTTGAAAAAATCGCCGGCCACGATCCTCTCCCTGCAGCTATCGGCGGCGACCATAGGCGGCTTTTTTGGGGATCGGAAGCGACCCGCCGGTCACGCCGTGCTGAGATCGGCGGCGACTTCGAGGAAGGCCCGGACCAGTGCCAGACTGCGGCGTTCCTCCAGGCAGACGACGTATTCGGCGACGCCGAGATCGGCACCGGAGACGGCGATGGGGTGGAAGCGATCGCCCCGGCGGAACTCGCTCTCGAAGACGACGCCGATGCCGAAGCCGGCGGCGACCGCCTCACCGACGCCTTCGCGGCTCTCGACCTCGATGATCGCGCCCGGGCGCACGGATGCCGCCGCCAGGGTCGCTTCGAAGACGCCGCGGGTGACCGAGCCACGCTCGCGCAGGACCATGTCCTGGCCGGAGAGCTCTGACAGCCGTATGCGCCGGCGGCCGGCCCAGGGATGGCCATTGGGGACGAACAACACCAGCCGGTCGGTGCGGAAGGGCAGCGTGAACAGGCGCGGATCGGCGGTGAGCTTCGCCATCACCGCGACGTCGGCCTCGTAGTCGAAAAGGCGGCGCAGCACGGAGGGCGAGTTGCCGAGGCTGAGCGAGAAGGTGAGGCCGCCATGGCGGCGCTTGAGTTCCGCCAGGATCGGCACCGCGTGGTAGGCGGAATCGGCGCTGACCCGGAGATGCCCCTGGGTCAGCGCAGCGGTGCCGGAGAGCAGTGCCCTCGCCTCCTCTTCCAGCGAGAACATGCGGTCGGTCAGCGCGTAGAGGCTCTGGCCGAGCTCGGTCAGCTGCGCGCCTCGCCCCCGCCGGTCGAACAGGCGGACGTCATAAGCCTCCTCCAGCGCCTTGACCTGGCCCGACAACGTCGGCTGGCCGACGCCTGCGGCCGCGGCCGCCCGGGTGAAGCCGCGGGCGCGGGCGACGTGATGGAAGGCCCTGAGCTGGGTCGGGTTCATATCGACCTCATCGATAGTTCATATCCGTATAATGTATTGGATTTATGGCCGGTGGAAGCCGAGGCTCGGATACATCGCCTGCCGCCCGGGAGCTTTTCGATGCCGATCAAGCCTGCCGCATCCG
>CAMDFP010000314.1 GCA_945897335.1 Asaia bogorensis
AAGCCATGGGTGAGCACCGCGTCGTAAGGCGCGCGTCCGCGCGTACCGCAGGATTCCAGCAGCGAGGAGTGGAACCAGCCGCGATGCTGGTCCGAGCCCTCGAGGTAGAGCGAAGCCGGCCACTGCAGATCCGGGCGCTGCTCCAGGCAGAAGGCGTGGGTCGAGCCCGAGTCGAACCAGACGTCGACAATGTCCTTCACCTGCTCATAGTCGTCGGGGTCGTAGGCGTTGCCGAGGAAGCGCTTCGGATCGCTGGTGTACCAGGCATCCGCGCCCTCGGCCTCGAAGGCCTGGGCGACGCGCTCGATCACCGCGGCGTCGCGGAGCGGCTGGCGGGTCTTCTTGTCGACGAAGACGGCGATCGGCACGCCCCAGGCACGCTGGCGCGAGATACACCAGTCCGGGCGCTGCTCGATCATCGAGTGAAGGCGGTTGCGGCCGGTGCCCGGCACGAAGCGCGTGTTGTCGATCGCGGTCAGCGCGGTCTTCCGCAGATCGTTCGTCTCCATCGAAATGAACCATTGCGGGGTGTTGCGGAAGATCAGCGGCGCCTTCGACCGCCAGGAGTGCGGATAGGAGTGCACCAGCGAGCCCTTGCCGACCAGCGTGCCCGCCTCGATCAACGCCTTGATCACCGCGCCGTTGGCATCGCCCGTCTTGCCGTCGGGCAAGTACACGCGCTTGCCGGCGAACAGCGGCACATGCGGATAGTAGCTGCCGTCCTCGCCGACGATCTGAGCGGCCTCGATGCCGTGTTTGCGACCGAGCTCGAAGTCGTCGACGCCGGCGCCAGGCGCGATATGGACGATGCCGGTGCCGGCTTCGGTCGTCACGAAATCGCCGGCGAATACCTCGACGTCGAAGTCGTAGCCCTGTCCGTGCAACGGATGCCGGGTGATGGTCCCGAGCAGCTCGCGTCCCTTGAGCTTGGCCAGCATCGCATGGTCGGCGATCTTCGCCGCCGAAAGGAACGCCGGCAGCAATGCTTCTGCGACGACCAGCTTGGCGCCGACCTTGACGAAGGCTCCCTCGCCGAGAGCCTTCACCTCGATCACCGCATAGTCGAACTCCTCGCCGACGGCGAGCGCGCGGTTGCCGGGCATGGTCCAGGGCGTCGTCGTCCAGATGACGATGGCGGCACCGGCAAGCGCCGGCACCGAGGGCTTCGTCACGTTGAACAGGGTGTGGATCGTCGCCGACTTGTGGTCGTGATACTCGATCTCGGCCTCGGCCAGCGCGGTCTTCTCGACCACCGACCACATCACCGGCCGGGCGCCCTGGTAGAGGCCGCCGTTCATCAGGAACTTGCCGATCTCGCGGACGATCTGCGCCTCGGCCTGGTAGGACATGGTCAGGTAGGGATTGGACCAGTCGCCCTCGACGCCGAGGCGGCGGAACTCGTCGCGCTGGATGTCGATCCACTTGTCGGCGAAGTCGCGGCAGACCTTGCGGAACTCGGCGATCGGCACCGCGTCCTTGTCGAGGCCCTTGGCGCGATAATCCTCCTCGATCTTCCACTCGATCGGCAGGCCGTGGCAGTCCCAGCCCGGAACGTAGTTGGCGTCCTTCCCCAGCATCTGCTGGGAGCGGTTGATCACGTCCTTCAGGATCTTGTTCAGCGCGTGGCCGATGTGGAGATGGCCGTTCGCGTAAGGAGGGCCATCGTGAAGGATGAACTTCTCGCGGCCAGCCGAGCCCTGGCGCAGCTTGGCCCAGAGATCCATCTCCTGCCAGCGCTTCAACTGCTCGGGCTCGCGCTTGGCGAGGTCGCCGCGCATCGGGAACTCGGTCTTCGGCAGGAAGACAGTGGACTTGTAGTCGGTCTTGGAAGCGTCGTCGGTCATGGCAGCGGTCTCGAAATCCTAGGAGGCGGCGGCAAGAGCCAGCCGGGTGCGGGCGTGGCGACAGTCCTCGGCGATCTGGCGCTTGAGGGCCTCCAGATCCGGGAACTTGGCCTCGGGCCTGAGATAGTCCACGAGCCGGACGCGGAGCGTGCGGCCATAGAGGTCGCCGGCGAAGTCGAAGACATGGACTTCGACAAGCACGCCGCGGTCGGCGACGGTCGGGCGGATGCCGAGCGAGACGACACTGTCGCGCCAGCGCCCGTCGATCAGCGCCTGGGCGGCGTAGATGCCGAAGGCCGGATGCAGGGTTTCGCCGAGGCGGAGGTTCGCGGTCGGGAAGCCGAGTTCACGGCCGAGGCGATCGCCCGACTCGACGACGGCCTCGATCTCGAACGGCCGGCCGAGCAGGCGCTGGGCTGCGGGCATGTCGCCCTCGGCGATCAAATGACGGATGCGGGACGCCGAGAAGGTCTCGCCGTCCGATCCCTTGACCGCGGCGACGCGGGTGACGCCGAAGCCGAGCGTGCGGCCAGCTTCGGCAAGCGTCTCGCCGGTGCCGGCGCGGCCGCGGCCGAAACAGAAGTCGTAACCGATCACCACATGCGACACGCCGAGCGCGCCGACCAGCGTGCGCTCGATGAACTCCTCGGCGGTACGGGAGGCGAAGTCGCGATCGAAAGTCAGTCTCACGGTGAAGTCGAGACCGAGATCGCCGAGCAGGCGGCGCTTCATCGGCCAGGGGGTGAGACGAAAGGGCGGCGCCTCCGGCCGGAAGACCGCTTTCGGATGCGGCTCGAAGGTGAGGACGCCGGCCGGGCGCGACTCGGCCCGGGCCTGGTCGGACGCGGTGCGGATCAGCTGCGCATGGCCGGGATGGACGCCATCGAAATTGCCGACGGCTACCACGCCGCCCCGGAACGGCGGGGGCAGCGCCTCCGGATTCTCGAACAGCTCCATGGACGTCCCTCGGATGCGCGGCTCTTTGTGGTCCGCCGCCGCCTCCGAAGTCAATGATTTCAGCCGGAAATTCCCATGGGAATCAGCTCCTCGCGGGGACCATGACGATGGCCTCGCCTTCGATCACGACCTGGTTGCGGACCGAGCAGACGGTCTGCATCACCACCCGCTTCTTGTCGGGAACGATGTCGGTGATGGTGGCCGTCGCCGAGACCGTGTCGCCGGAGCGTACCGGCGCACGGAACTTCAGATTCTGGCTGAGATAAATGCAGCCCGGACCCGGCAACTTGGTGCCGAGAACCGTCGAAATGAAGCTCGCAGAGAGCATGCCGTGGGCGATCCGGCCGTGGAACATGGTCTCCTTGGCGAATTCTTCGTTCAGGTGCACCGGGTTGGTATCCCCGGAAACGCCGGCGAAGAGAACCACGTCAGCCTCGGTGACGGTCTTCGCGTAGGAAGCCGACATGCCGACCTTCAGGTCCTCGAGATAGTAGCCTTGCTCGTTCATACTGCACCGCTGGGGGGAGGGGCGTGTTGCAGTGCAATATAGTTGCTTTTGCAGGTGCGAACAAGGCAAGTGGGCCGGAACTGCTCAATAAGTAGGCCCGGTCCGCGCATAGGTATAACGGTCGACAGAGGGCACCCTGAACTCGATAACATCCTGGTCTTGCAGGATTTTCATCGGAATGGTCGCCCCTGCCGCGCCAACCGCAAAGATCCCGCGGTAAAGCGATTCGAGGGTCCTGACCTTTTCGCCGGCGACCGAAAGGATGATGTCGCCGGAACGAAGGCCGATCCGGGCCGCCGGGCTGTCGGGGGAAACGCGGGTTATGAAGACCCGGCCGCGGTGCTCTTCCGAGGTGAGACCGAGCCAGGGCTTCGCCGCGGTCTGCGGGCGGCCGTGCTTGACCAGATCGGCGAGGATCGGCTTCAGCCGGTCGATCGGCACGAACATGTTGCCGGGAATCGGACGCTCGCCGCGGAAGGCGTCGCCCACATAGAGAGAGCCGACACCGACCAGACGGCCGTCGCCGCCGATCAGCGCAGCCCCGCCGAACTCGGAGATCGGCGGCGAGGTGAAGATGGCGTTCTCCAGCAGGTACTCCCAGTACCCGGCGAAGGTCCGCCGCGAGACCACAACCGCGGCGGTCGCCGCCTTGTAGCCGCCATATGTGGCGACCAGCACCTGCTGGCGCTCGGCGAGCTCGGAGGAGTCGCCGAGTTCGATCGGCTTGACCGCCATCGGGATCGCGGTGCGGACGAGGCCGAAGCCGGTTTCATAGTCGTAGCCGACCAGCGTCGCCGAGATCGGCTTGCCCGAAGGGCCGGTCACCTCGATCTCGCTCGCTTCCTGGACCAGATAGCCGATGGTGACGATCAGGCCGTCGGCGCCGATGACGATGCCGTGCCCTCGCCGCTCGGTGCCGAGGCTGGAGGCGCTGCGCGCTGTCGAGGGGACCTTGGCCTCTATCCGGACGACCGTCGCAAGAACGTCGTCGGCGGGCTGCGCGGAGGCCGGCAGAACGAAAGTCAGAAGCAGTACCAAGGCTAGGCGAAGCATTCAGCGCCTCCCGTCGGTTCGACCGGATGCTAGCCTGATTCCGCCGGGATGCGCATCGTCCGTCAGCCGCCCGCCTCGATCCTCGCGTCGAATTGTAGTTCGACCTTCACCCCGTCCGGATCGACGAAGAAGATCTGCTTCCGCGGCCGGCCGGGCACTTCACGGGTCTCGAAGGCGACGCCGCAGGCCTTCAGCCGATCGGCCATCTCCGTCATCCCCCGGGCGGCGAGAGCGATGTGGTCGAAGCCCTGCACGTCCGATTCGCGGCCGCCCCGGCGGATCGCATCGCCGTCGCCGACCAGATGCAGGATGGCCCGCCCCCCGGCATAGAGCCAGTGCCCGGGGAATCCCAGGGGCGGGCGGTCTCCCTCGGTGAGGCCGAGCACGTCCATGTAGAAGGCGCGGCTCCGCTTGAGGTCGGAGGTGGTGATGGTGAAGTGGTCGAGTCCATCGACCAGGGCGGCGGGAGAGGGCATGGCGGGCTCCGGGGTCGGGTCCTTGGCAAGCGCCGAATCATGGTAGCTTTGCCAGCGCGTGCCGCAAGCGGCAGTAGCGAAGGGATGGGTCCGAAATGAACGACTACGTCGAGCGCAAGGCGCAGGATGCGCTAGCCGAGGCCCAGGGCGATCACCGCCGCGCCGCCGAGCTTCTCGAAATCTGGTGCGGGGACGACGCCCGGCTGAAGGGAGCGCTGATCCGGCCGTTCCTTCCGAACATCTGCCGGCTCGCCATCCAGCGCGCGACCGCCAAGCCGACCAAGGCGGCACGGGCGAAGATCAAGGGGACGGCCCTCGACCTGGTCATCGATGCGTTGCAGGAGAAGGCCGGCAAGCGCCGGATCGAGCCGGCAATTCCCCAGCCGCCGCCGCGACCGGCCGAAGCCTCGTCCAAGCACTCTAACGCGCTGAAGGCGCTTGCTTCGGCCTACAAGAAGAAGAACTGAACCGGCGACGAGCGGCGATCAGTCGAGCGGCCGGCATTCCTTCGGCCGCGCGGCGAGCATGTTCTCGTACATCGTCTTCAGGTACTTCGGATCGGCGCCGATCGCCTTGGCGTTGGCACGATGCTCGGCGGTCTGGGCCACCGCGGCCGCGACCATGTGAGGCGTCGCCTCGTCCGGGAGGATCATAAATCCGCCCTTCTCGAGATCGTTGAGAATCGCCTCCGAGGTCTTCGAGAACCGGCGATAGGAATTGTCCATCATGCTGACCTGTTCCCTCCGGCCGGGGCTGGACGCACGCGCCAGCGCCATCGAAAGGATGTCGGTCGTAAGCTGCGGATCG
>CAMDFP010000315.1 GCA_945897335.1 Asaia bogorensis
CGAATGCCAATCACGCCGCGCGTCAGAAGCGCTGAGCCGTCCTCGGCTTCCCTTGGATTGTCAGCTTTGGCCCGGTCGCCTTGCATTTTCTCATATGGTGATTAAATTCAAATCACTTCGATTTAGGATGATTCCCATGACGGACACGAAGGTTTTGACGGCGCATATTCCTCTCGCCCTAGCCGAGAAAGTGGATGCGATGGCGGCCCGGCTCGAACGCTCGCGCGGCTGGGTGATGAAGCAAGCGCTCGCCGCCTGGGTCGATCAGGAGGAGGAGCGTCATCACTTGACACTCGAAGCGCTGCACGATGTCGACGCCGGCCGTGTGATCGATCACCAGGCCGTGCAGGCTTGGGCGGACAGTCTCGGCACCGACAAGCCGCTGTCACCTCCCTCGGCATGATGATCAAATGGACCGGCAAGGCGTCCTCCGATCTCGTTCGGCTTCACGAGCATCTGCGTCCGGTCGCTCCCGATGCGGCGACGCGGCTCGTGCAGCAGCTTGCGCGCGCACCCGACCGGCTTCTCGACTATCCGCGGATAGGCGAGAAGCTCGATGCCTATGCGCCCCGCGAGGTCCGGCGGATCATCGTCGGCAACTACGAGCTTCGCTACGAGATCGCAGACTCCACGATCTTCGTCTTGCGACTCTGGCATTGCCGCGAGAACCGCAACTTCGACTCGGACAAATGACGAAGAGACGGGCCGAAGGGAGCGCTACGATGCAGTGTCCGCGCCGATGCTTCATGGCAGCTTCCGGCGAGTCCGGGAGTTCCGACATCCGCTGAGGATCTGTCCGCAACGTCTCGGAAGCGGCCGCCCGGCCTCAGTCGCCGAAAGACCCTTCGCATTGCTCCGCCCCCCTCCCAGCCCTCCCCGCTGCGCGGGAGAGGGTTCCGAAGCGAGTCCCTCGGAAACGGTGGGCGATCTGCTGCGGCGACGGGCGCGTGTCGCAATCGTCGTCTTCCGCGAGGCGATAGGCCGCACTGGCCGCGAGCGCTAGAGCTGGAGGGTGTCGGTCCCGCGTGACAAGGTACAAGGAGGAACACGTAGAGGAGGTTTGCGCCGTTGACCGTCGAGATCCTCGACCGCGCCCGGCCGGAACTCGGGATCGCGATCCGGCGGGCATTGCTCGGGAAATGTCCCAACTGCGGTAAGGCCAAGCTGTTCGCCTCATACCTGAAGCAGGTCGAGCTTTGCCCGGTCTGCTCCGAGGCGTACGGGCATCTCCGTTCGGAGGACGCCGCGCCCTGGCTCACGATACTCGTGGTCGGTCATATCGTGGTGCCGCTTCTTCTCGCCGTCGAAACCCGCGTGTCGTGGCCCGACTGGGTGTCGATGACGCTGTGGCCCGCCCTCGCCCTCGCTTTGGTCGCCGTCGTCCTGCCGCGCGCGAAGGCCCTGTTCCTCAGCGTGATCTGGGCAACCGGCGCACCGGGATCGAAGCGCGACTAGGGACGCGGACCTGCTCCACACCCGCATGCGTGCGGGCGCGGGTCAGGCGAGATCGAAGCGGTCAAGGTTCATCACCTTGGTCCAGGATGCCACAAAGTCCGTCACGAACTTCGCCTTCGCGTCGTCCGAGGCATAGACCTCGGCCAGCGCGCGGAGCTGGGAATGCGAGCCGAAGATCAGGTCGGCGCGGGTGGCGGTCCACCTGACCTCGCCGGTCTTGCGGTCCCGCCCCTCATAGACGCCGTCCGAGCCCGCAGCCGGCTGCCAGAGCGTCGCCATGTCGAGCAGGTTGACGAAGAAGTCGTTGGTCAGCGTTCCGGGCCGCCCGGTGAAGACGCCATGCGCGGCCTTCCCGGCATTGGCGCCGAGCACACGAAGGCCACCGACGAGCGCCGTCATCTCCGGTGCGGTCAGGGTCAGCCGCTGGGCGCGATCGACCAGCGCCTCCTCGGCCGACAGGCGCTGGCTGCCGCTCGCATAGTTGCGGAAGCCGTCGGCGGTCGGCTCCAGCGGCGCGAAGGACTCGACATCGGTCTGTTCCTGCGAGGCATCCATGCGCCCCGGCGTGAATGGGACCTTGACCTCGTGACCGGCAGCCTTCGCCGCCGCCTCGATCGCGGCGGAGCCGCCGAGAACGATCAGGTCGGCCAGCGACACCTTCTTTCCGCCCGTCGCCGAGGCGTTGAACGCCGCCCGGATCGCTTCCAGCGCCGGCAGCACCTTCGCGAGCTCGGCCGGCTGGTTGACCTCCCAGTCCTTCTGCGGCGCCAGGCGAAGGCGGGCGCCGTTGGCACCGCCGCGCTTGTCGGAACCGCGGAAGGTCGCGGCCGAGGCCCAGGCGGTCGAGACCAGCTGGGAGACCGTGAGGCCGGAGGCGAGCAGCTTCGCCTTCAGCTGGGCGATCTCCGCCTCGCCGATCAGAGGATGATCGACCGCCGGGATCGGGTCCTGCCAGGAGAGCGTCTCCTTCGGAACCAGCGGGCCGAGATATCGGGCGATCGGGCCCATGTCGCGATGCGTCAGCTTGAACCAGGCACGCGCGAAGGCGTCGGCGAACTGGTCGGGATTCTCATGGAAGCGCCGCGAGATCTTCTCGTAGGCCGGATCGGCGCGGAGTGCCAAGTCGGTGGTCAGCATCGACGGCGCGTGCCGCTTCGACTTGTCATGCGCATCCGGCACCGAGCCGGCACCGGCGCCGTGCTTCGGCGTCCATTGATGCGCGCCGGCCGGGCTCTTGGTCAGCTCCCATTCGTAGCCGAACAGGTTCCAAAAAAAGTTGTTGCTCCACTTCGTCGGCGTCGTCGTCCAGATGACTTCGAGGCCGCTGGTGATCGCGTCACCGCCTTTGCCCGACCCGAATTTGCTCTTCCAGCCGAGGCCCTGCTCCTCGATCGAGGCAGCCTCCGGCTCCGGCCCCACCAGGGCGGCATCGCCGGCACCATGGGTCTTGCCGAAGGTGTGGCCGCCGGCGATCAGCGCCACGGTCTCCTCGTCGTCCATCGCCATGCGGGCGAAGGTGTCGCGGATGTCCTTGGCGGCGGCGAGCGGGTCGGGCTTGCCGTTCGGGCCTTCCGGGTTGACGTAGATCAGGCCCATCTGCACGGCGGCGAGGGGATTCTGCAGATCGCGGTCGCCCGAGTAGCGCTCGTCAGCGAGCCACTTGCCTTCGGGCCCCCAGTAGATATCCTCCTCGGGCTCCCACACGTCCTTCCGCCCGCCACCGAAGCCGAAGGTCTTGAAGCCCATCGACTCGAGCGCGACGTTGCCGGCGAGGATCATCAGGTCGGCCCAGGAGATCTTGCGGCCGTATTTGCGCTTGATCGGCCAGAGCAGCCGGCGTGCCTTGTCGAGGTTGGCGTTGTCCGGCCAGCTGTTGAGCGGCGCGAAGCGCTGCTGTCCGGCGCCGGCGCCGCCGCGGCCGTCGCCGACGCGATAGGTGCCGGCGCTGTGCCACGCCATCCGGATGAACAGCGGGCCGTAATGGCCATAGTCGGCCGGCCACCACTCCTGCGAGTCCGTCATCAGCGCCCGCAGGTCCTTGATCACCGCATCGAGGTCGAGGCTCTTGAACTCCTTCGCATAGTCGAACGCCTCGCCCATCGGATCGGAGAGGGTGGAGTGCTGGTGGAGGACGTGAAGGCTGAGCTGCTTCGGCCACCACTCGCGGTTCGACCTGACGGGGGCGGCCTGGTGCATGACCGGGCACTTGCCGGCGCCTGCGTCGTCCTTCGTCTCGCCCATGTCGATCTCCTGTCGCGTTCCGCCTTCGGGTCGGGACGTCCCTGCCTCGATCCGTATCCGGTTATCTTTTTAGAACAATTCTAATAATTGAGCAAGGGCGCGTGCGAGCGGCAGTCGCGCGCCGCCGGCTTCCTCGGTCTTCGCCATTGCCTTGCCCGGATGCATGGGTGAGGCTCCCAGCTTGGCCCAGGCCGTCGGCGGGCGGCACTGGCAATTCCTGATATTTCGCTGAAAAATGATCTCCGGCAGCTTTCGCTTCGACCGCCTTTCCTGGGATCATCGCGACCGCGGCCTCAGCGCGTGAAGCTCCCCGACCTTGCCCTGGTCGTCCTCATCAACCTGGTCTGGGGGCTAACCTTTATCGCCGCCAAGCTCGGGCTCAACGAGCTGCCGGCGATCTGGTTCACCGGGCTCCGCTTCGCGCTGCTCTGCCTGGTGCTGGCGCCGATGCTGCGCTGGGTCCCGGGCCAGATGCCGCGGATCCTGCTGGTGTCGCTGTTCTGCGGCTCGCTGCATTTCAGCCTGCAATACACCGCCCTCAGCCTCGCCGGCGACGTCTCGACCGTCGCCATCGTCACCCAGACGGCGCTGCCCTTCGCCGTCATCCTCGCCGTCCTCATGCTGGGCGAGCGGCTGTCTGTGCTGCGCATCGCCGGCATCGTCGCGGCCTTCGGCGGCGTCGTCATCATCGGCTTCGACCCGCGCGTCTTCGGCTACGGTACCGCGGTGGTCATGGTGCTGCTGGCCAGCTTCGTGATGGCGCTGGCCCAGGTGCTGATGCGGGGCCTCAAGAACGTGGCGATCTTCAACCTCCAGGCCTGGATCGCCGTCACCTCGGCGCCGAGCCTGCTCGGGCTCTCGCTCCTGGTCGAGAGCAACCACCTGGAGATGATGCGCACAGCCTCGTGGGCCGCCTGGGGCAACCTCGCCTTCACCGCCTTCGGCTCGTCGCTGCTGGGCTTCGCCGGCATGTACTACCTGCTCCGCCGCTATCCGGTGTCGCTGGTGACGCCGATGTTCCTGCTGGCGCCGATCTTCGGGATCATCGGCGGCGTCACCCTGCTCGGCGACGTCATCACGCTCCGCGTCTTCCTAGGCGCCGTCGTCACCCTGGCCGGCGTGCTCGCGGTGGCACTGGCACCCGGCGCCAAGCCCGCCGCCTAGCCGGGGCGGAAGATGCGGCAGGCGAGGAAGCCCTCGATGCCGACGCGCTCGAGCGCGTGCTCCCGCGTCAACCAATGCGCCCAGTCGGTCTCGTCCTTGGCGCAAGATCTCTCCAGATCGCGAGGAAGCCGGAACCCTGCATGCGTCAGACGCGCGTGAAGTCGATCCGGCGCGCGAGCCAGCAGCCGGCCTGGAGGCCGGAGATGCGGCCGGCTCCGTCACGGCGGAAGGCGAGCGTCCAGTCGCCGGGCGGCGAGAAGTCGAGGCTGCGCGGGCATGGCAGGCGCCAGTGGTCGGGGCCGGCCGGGAGCAGCGGCTGCATCAGGCCGGGGCCGAAGATCCCGGAGAAGGCGCCGTAGAGTTGGCCGCCGCGGTCGACGCAAGTGAGCGTCGCGTCGTACTCGGCGTTGTGGAACGTGCCCGCGATGTCGGTCTTCGCCTCGCCTTCAAGCGGCGCCAGCCGGGCCGAGAGGTTGTCGTCCGGCCGGTCCATCCAGATGCCGTCGGCGGCGCGGCGGAGGCGCAGCGTGCCGCTGACGGCTTCGGCCTCGCCTTTCGCGTCCAGCACTTCCGGGCGGCCGGAGTAATGCAGACGCACCCGATTGTCCGGCGACGGCTCGATCCGCGTCACCAGGCCGGTCTCGGGTTCGACATAGGTGCCGCTCCAGGTCGCGGCCGCGCCTGTCGGTGCCGGCGGCTCCTTGGACGGCACGCCGAGCAATCCTGCAAAG
>CAMDFP010000316.1 GCA_945897335.1 Asaia bogorensis
CGGTCAGCGAAAACTACGGCGCGATCCGCTGCGGGGTCTATGCCATCGGCGGCTGGGAGGACGGCTACACCAACGTCCTCCTCCGGCTGATGCAGCATCTGAGGGCGCCGCGGAAGGCCCTGATCGGCCCGTGGTCGCACTCCTATCCGCATGTCGCCGACCTCAACCCGATGGGGTTCCTGCAGGAGGCCCTCCGCTGGTGGGATCACTGGCTGAAGGATCGGGACAGCGGGATCATGGACGAGCCGATGATCCGTGCCTGGATGCAGGAGTGCCAGCCGCCGAAGTCCATCTATGCCCATCGTCCCGGCCGCTGGATCGCCGAGCCCGCCTGGCCGGCGGCTTCGGTGACGCAACGCTCGCTTTCTCTCGGCGAGGGCACGCTGGGCGGGGCGCGGCCGAAGCCGGCGACCTTCACGATGCGCTCGCCGGAGACGACCGGCATCGCCGCCGGCAGCTGGTGCCCGTTCGGCAGCCCAGGCGACATGCCGACCGACCAGAACGAGGATGACGGCCGATCGATCCGTTTCGAGACCGTACCGCTGACGCGACGGCTGGAACTGTTCGGCACGCCCGAGGTGGTACTCGACCTGGCATCCAACCGGAAACAGGCGAACATCGCCGTCCGTCTCTCCGATGTCGCGCCGGACGGCGCGGCGACTCGCATCAGCTACGGCATCCTCAACCTCTCGCACCGCCACGGCTCTGCGCGGCCGGTGTCGCTGGTGCCGGGCCGCCGCACGCGCGTCAGGCTCAGGCTCAACGATCTCGGGCAGGCGGTCCCGAAGGGGCACCGCCTCAGGCTTTCGGTCTCGACCGCCTATTGGCCGATGATCTGGCCGTCGCCGGAGCCGGTGACCCTGACGCTGTTCGCCGGGCGGGGCGCCGCCCTGCTGCTGCCGGTGCGGCGGCCCCGGGCCGCTGACCGGCGGCTGAAGCCGTTCCCAGGCCCGGTCACGGCGCCGGAGAAGGATGTCGCCGAAGGCGAGCCCGGGCCGCGGGTGAACGAGATCGCCCGCGACGTGGCCTCCGGCCGCCAGGTGGAACTCTCGGTTCGGCATAGCGGCAAGCTCAGCTTCCCCCATGGCGTCGAGACCGAGGTTTCGGGCAGCTATCGGCTCGAGATCTCCCCGGACGACCCCAATTCGGCCGTTTGCGAGTCGGCCTGGACGACCCGCCAGGAAAAGGGCCGCTGGAAGGTCCGGGTCGAGACCCGCACCCGCTTGACCTCCGACCCGAAGGCTTTCCACCTGGATGCGGAAATGGCGGCCTTCAGCGCTGACCGGCGGGTCAGCCGCCGGCGCTGGAAGGTCCGGATCCCACGGAAGCATCTGTGAGAATCTTGAATTTATCGGCTAGCCGATATATCTAGCCAGCTAGCTAGACGGAGCCGACATGGCCGAGCCGAAATGGACCCTGCAGGACGCCAAAAACAGGTTCTCGGCGGTGGTCGACGCCGCCCTGAAGGGCGCCCCCCAGCACGTGACCCGCCACGGCCTTCCAGCGGTCGTCGTCGTGTCGGCCGAGGAATTCGAGCGATTGCGAGTCGAAGCCGCGAAGCCGAAGAAGACCTTCATCGATCATCTTCTGTCGATTCCGAGGAAGGATGACTTCGAGTTCGAGCGCGCGGACCTGAGAGAACGTGACATCGATTTCGAGCGCTGATGCTTCTGCTCGACACCGTGGCGCTGTCGGAACTGATGAAATCGCGGCCAAATCCCGATGTTCTGGCGTGGTTTCGTCGACAGGATCCGTCGGCCGTCTTCCTCAGCGTCGTCACCTTGGGCGAGATCGAGCGGGGCATCGAACGCCAGCGCCGGGAAGACCCGGCTTTCGCGCGTCGGCTCGAGAGTTGGCGGGATGGCGTGATCGACGAGTTCGGTGAGCGCGTGCTTCCTGTCACCACCGACATCTCGCTCCTCTGGGGGCGGCTCGGCGGGCAACGCGGGCACCTCAACGTCGATCTCCTGATCGCGGCGACGGCGCTCGCCCGCGACCTCACAGTGGTCACCCGGAACGTGCGCCATTTCGACGGCACGGGAGCCAAGATCCTCAATCCCTTCGTGGGTTGACCGAAACGCGGGACGGGGAGAATTCCCTTGCTGGGGTGGGCGAAATCGCTATAGTCCCGGCGTCATTCCCGGTTATGGCCCGGGCTTGTCGTATCAGAGTGATGGGATCGATGAAGCAGGTGGGCCGCGGCCCACCTTTTTGTTTGGGCGGTGTTTCGGCCCCCCACCCGATCGGCCTGAGGCGGTCTTGTTCGGGATCTGAAGGAGTGTTCTTGTCGGAACGGCAGGGCGATCAAGTCGTCACCAATACCGTTCAGCAGATCGAACGGATCCTGCAGCCGTCGCTGGACGCGATGGGCTACGAGATCGTGCGCGTGCTGGTCATGGGCAAGCACACGCCGACGCTTCAGATCATGGCCGAGCGCAAGGACGGCCAGACGATGACGGTCGAGGACTGCGCCGACATCAGCCGGCAGATCTCCGCCGTGCTCGACGTCGAGGATCCGATCAGCTCGGCCTATACTCTCGAGGTCAGCTCGCCCGGCATCGACCGGCCGCTCACCCGGCCGAAGGACTTCCAGCGCTTCGCCGGCTACGAGGCGCGACTCGAGACCCGCCAGCCGATCGACGGGCGGCGGAAGTTCACCGGCCGGATCCTCGGCATCGAGGGCGAGGTGGTGAAGCTGAAGGACGAGGCGGGAGAGGTGGCGCTTCCCTACGACGCCATCCAGAAGGCGCGGCTGGTCCTGACCGACGAGCTGCTCCGCCAGGCAGCGAAGCATTGAACGGATTGGTTTGCTCAAGGACGTGATGACGATGGATACCGGACTCGCACTCAATCGGATGGAGATCCTGCAGGTCGCCGACGCGGTCGCCCGCGAGAAGGCGATCGAGCGGGACGAGGTTCTGGAAGCCATGGAGATGGCGATCCAGAAGGCCGGCCGTTCCAAGTACGGCCATGAGCACGACATCCGCGCCCAGATTGACCGCCAGTCCGGCGAAATCCACCTGATGCGCTTCCGCCAGGTGGTCGAGACCGTCGACAACGAGGCGATGCAGATCCCGATCGACGAGGCGCGCGCGGTCAATCCCGATCCCAAGGTCGGCGACTTCATCGTCGACACGCTGCCGCCGATCGACTTCGGGCGCATCGCCGCGCAGACGGCGAAGCAGGTCATCGTCCAGAAGGTCCGCGACGCCGAGCGCCAGCGCCAGTTCAAGGAATACAAGGACCGCACCGGCGAGATCGTCAACGGCCTGGTCAAGCGGGTCGAGTTCGGCAACGTCACCGTCGATCTCGGCCGCGCCGAGGCGATCCTCCGCCGCGACGAGCTCCTGCCGCGCGAGAGCTTCCGCACCGGCGACCGCGTGCGCGCCTACATCTACGACGTCCGCCAGGAGACCCGCGGCCCGCAGATCTTCCTTTCGCGCACGCATCCCCAGTTCATGGCGAAGCTGTTCGCCCAGGAAGTGCCCGAGATCTACGACGGCATCATCGAGATCAAGTCGGTCGCCCGCGATCCCGGCAGCCGCGCCAAGATCGCCGTGATCAGCCACGACTCCTCGATCGACCCGGTCGGCGCCTGCGTCGGCATGCGGGGTTCCCGCGTGCAGGCGGTCGTGCAGGAGCTGCAGGGCGAGAAGATCGACATCATCCCGTGGTCGCCCGACACCGCGACCTTCGTCGTCAACGCGCTGGCGCCGGCCGAAGTCGCCAAGGTCGTTCTCGACGAGGAGGCCGGCCGCATCGAGGTGATCGTCCCCGACGACCAGCTCTCGCTCGCCATCGGCCGCCGCGGCCAGAACGTGCGCCTCGCGTCCATGCTGACCGGCTGGGACATCGACATCCTGACCGAGGCCGAAGAGTCCGAGCGCCGCACCGAGGAGACGCGTCGGCTCTCGACCGTCTTCATGGAAGCCCTCGACATCGACGACGTCATCGCCCATCTGCTGGTGACCGAAGGCTTCACCTCGGTCGAGGACGTGGCCTTCGTTCCGCTCGACGACCTGCTCTCGATCGAGGGCTTCGACCGCGACGTGGCGAGCGAGCTCCGCGAGCGCGCCCGCGTCTACATCGCCGAGCGCAACGAGAAGCTGACCCAGCAGCGGAAGGATCTCGGCGTCGCCGACGAGGTGGCGTCGCTCGAGGGCCTGACGCCCGAGCATCTGGTCAAGCTCGGCGAGAAGGGCGTGAAGACTTTGGACGACCTGGCGGACCTCGCCTCCGACGAGCTCATCGAGATCGTCGGCAAGGACGAGATGAACGAGGACGACGCCAACACGATCATCATGGCCGCGCGCGCCCATTGGTTCGAGGGGGAGGACAAGGCCAAAGGGGGATCCGGCGATGATGCCGGCTCACCCGCTCACGCCTGAGGGCGAGACCGGCCCCGAGAGGCGTTGCCTCGCGAGCGGCCGGGTCGCACCGAAGTCGAGCCTGGTACGCCTGGTCGTCGGTCCCGACGGCAAGGTGGTGCCCGACCTGGATGCGAAGCTTCCCGGTCGCGGCCACTATCTCGCGCCCGAGCGCGCAGTGGTCGAGCGGGCCGAGGCGAAGGGTCTGATCCGCCGGGCGACCGGCGGCGAGGTCGAGCCGGGACTGGTCGGTCGCCTGGAGGCGCTGATGGTCCGCCGGCTCGTCGATCGCGTGGCGCTCGCCCGCAAGGCGGGGCGGGCGGTTGCAGGGTTCGAGAAGGTGCGCGAGCATCTGAAGGCGGGCGGCACCGATGGCGCCGTCCTCCTGGAAGCGAGCGACGGTGCCGCCGATGGGCGGGCGAAGCTGGTGCCGCTGGCGCCGGGTGCGAAGGTGGTGGATTGCCTGACCGCGAGCGAGCTCGCCCGGGCCTTCGGCCGCGAGCACATGGTGCATGGCTTCGTCGCCAGGGGCGCGTTCGCCGAACGCATCCTGGCGGATGCCGAGCGGCTCAAGGGTTTGCGGACTGTTTGAGGAAGTTGAGAGCGTGACGGAAAGCGAAGGCCCGATGACGGCGACCGACGAGCAAGACCGCAAGAAGATGCTGAGCCTCTCCCGCCCGGGACGGCTCGAGCTGAAGAAGACCGTGGAGACCGGACAGGTCCGCCAGAGCTTCCCCCATGGCCGCTCGAAGACGGTGACCGTCGAGGTCAAGAAGAAGCGCACCTTCACCCAGGGTGTCGGCGGCCGCATGACGGAAGTGCGCGACCAGCCCGAGCTCGACGTCGAGTTCGATGCCGAGCAGGGCCGCGCGCCCCGCAACCTGACGGCCGAGGAGGCCCAGCGCCGCATCAAGGCGCTGCAGGAAGCCGCCCACGCCGAGGCCGAGGCGAAGGCCCGGGCCGAGACCGACGCCGAGTACCAGGCCGCTCAGGAGGCCGAGGACGCGGCCCACGAAGCGCATCGCCAGGCGCAAGAGGAAGAAGACCGCCGCCTCGCTGCCGAGGAAGAGGCCAAGCGCGCGGCCGAGACCGCCAAGGCTTCGGAAACCGAGGAAACCAAGGCTCCTGCAGTCGAGGCCCCAGCCGCACCCGCGGCGGCGGCACCCGCGCCCGCGCCGGCCCAGGCTGCTTCCGCCGCTCCCGCCGCT
>CAMDFP010000317.1 GCA_945897335.1 Asaia bogorensis
GAGGGCCGCCAGCTGCCCTATCTCGACGAGCTGGTGATGTCACTTGCCGACTCGAAGATCGTGCCGCTGAAGACCGGCGCCGGCGAGGCCGATCTGCAGGCCCGCTACCTCCGCTTCGACAACTACACCTTCCTCAAGGAGGCGGAGGCGAGGAACGGCTTCAAGGTGCGGCTCTGGCGCACGGTGCGCGGCGCCGACCAGGCGCTGGTGCCGAACCTCAACGTCAGCGATCCGGTGTGGCGGGCGGTGCTGCGCGACGTCCGCTTCCGCCGCGCGCTGTCGCTCGGCACCAACCGCCACGAGATCAACCAGGTCATTTATTACGGGCTCGGCATCGAGGGAAACAACACGGCGCTGCCGGGCTCGGCCCTGTTCGATCCCGAGCTCCGCACCCGCTGGACCCGCTACGACCTCCGCACCGCGAACGCGCTTCTGGACGAGATGGGGCTGACCAAGCGCGACCACCGGGGGCTGCGCCTGCTGCCCGACGGCCGGCCGATGAAGATGGTGATCGAGAGCGCCGGCGAATCGACCGAGCAGACCGACGTGCTGGAGCTGCTGCACGACACCTGGATCGAGCTCGGCATCAAGATCTACCCGAAGGCGCTGCAGCGCGACGTCATGCGCAACCGCATCTTCGCCGGCGAGACGGTCATGTGCATCTGGTTCGGCTCCGAATTCGCGCTGATGGACGCCGACTCGAACCCCAAGGACTACGTCATCACCGAGCAGCAGCAGCTGCAATGGCCGAAATGGGGCCAGTTCCGCGAGACCAAGGGCAAGGCCGGCGAGCCGGTCGACATGCCAGAGGCGAAGGAGCTGCAGGAACTCGAGCACGCCTGGTCGCACACCGCCGACCGCGCCGAGCGCACCCGCATCTGGCGGCGCATCCTCGAGATCAACGCCGACCAGCAGTTCACCATCGGCATCCTCGCCGGCGCCTTCCAGCCCGTGGTGATCGCGCGTGCGCTGAAGAACGTGCCGGAGGAAGGCGTCTTCAACTGGGAGCCCGGCGCCCATTTCGGCATGTACCGCCCCGACACCTTCTATTTCTCCACGTCCGACGTGGCGTCGAAGTGACGGGCGAGGACTGAAGCATGTTCGGCTATGTCGTCCACCGTCTGCTGGTGATGATCCCGACGCTGCTCGCCATCAGCGCCATCACCTTCCTGATCATGCAGCTGCCGCCGGGCGACTTCCTGTCGACCCACATCGCCGAGCTGCAGAGCCAGGGCGAGTCCGTCGACATGGCGAAGATCGAGTTCCTGCGCCAGCAATACGGCCTCGACCACTCGCCGGTGGTGCAATACTTCCACTGGATCTTCGGGATGCTGCACGGCGACTTCGGCTACTCCTTCGAGTTCCAGCTGCCGGTCACCAAGGTCGTCGGCGACAAGATGTGGCTCACCGTCATCGTCTCGGTCGCCACCATCCTGTTCACCTGGATCGTCAGCTTCCCGATCGCGATCTACTCGGCGACGCACCAGTATTCCTGGGGCGATCACGGCCTCACCCTGATCGGCTTCCTCGGCCTCGCCACGCCGAACTTCCTGCTGGCGCTGGTGCTGCTCTACTTCGCCAACGCCTATTTCGGCGTCTCGATCGGCGGGCTGATGGACGACCGCTTCCTGGATGCGCCGTGGAGCTGGGAGAAGCTGCGCTCGATCATGGCCCATCTCTGGGTCCCGACCCTGGTGATCGGCGCGTCCGGCACCGCCGGCATGATCCGGCGCCTTCGCGCCAACCTGCTGGACGAGCTGCAGAAGCAGTATTACGTGACCGCGCGCGCCAAGGGCATGGGGCCGTTCCGGGCGCTGGTGAAGTATCCGCTGCGCATGTCGCTGAACCCGTTCATCAGCGACATCGGCAGCATCCTGCCCAGCATCATCTCCGGCGCCGCGGTGGTTTCCATCGTCATGAACCTGCCGACCACCGGACCGATGCTGCTGCGCGCGCTGCAGGCGCAGGACACCTATCTCGCCGGCTCGTTCCTGATGTTCCTGGCCGTGCTGACGGTGGTCGGCGTCTTCCTCTCCGACCTGGCGCTGGCGGCGCTCGATCCGCGCATCCGCCTCGACGGCGGGAGCAGCCGATGACCACGCAGCCGCCGCTCGAGCACTACGTCAGCCGCGCGCCTTTCAATCCGGCGACCGACGAGTCGCTGACGCCGGAGCAGGAACGCTACTACATGGCGTCCCAGTGGCGGATGATGTGGCGGAAGCTCCGCCGCCATCACCTCGCCGTGCTGTCGGGCGCCATCCTGATCGTGCTCTATGCCTCGATCCTGGTGACCGAGATCCTGGCCCCCTATGGCGTCGCCACCCGCCACACCGACCACCTGTTCGCACCGCCGCAGTCGATCCACCTCTTCCACGAAGGCTCCTTCGTCGGCCCCTTCGTCTACGGCTACGACTACCGCCTCAACATGGAGAACCTCAGGCGCGAATACACCGAGGATCCGAAGAAGGTGCAGAAGCTGCGCTTCTTCTGCTCGGGCGACGAGTACCGCTTCTGGGGCATGATCGAGATGTCGTTCCATCTCGTCTGCCCGGCGGTGAACGGCGAGTTCTTCTGGTTCGGCACCGATCGGCTCGGGCGCGACATGTTCTCGCGCATCCTCTACGGCACGCGCATCTCGCTCACCGTGGGATTGATCGGCATCACCATTTCCTTCGTGCTCGGCATCGTCGTCGGCGGGCTCGCGGGCTACTACGGTGGCTGGACCGACGCCATCGTCCAGCGCGTGATCGAATGCATCCGTTCGTTCCCGGAGCTGCCCTTGTGGATGGCGCTCTCGGCCGCGCTCCCGGTCGACTGGAGCCCGGTGCTGATCTATTTCGGCATCACCATCATCCTGGGTCTCCTCGACTGGACGGGCCTGGCGCGCTCGGTCCGCTCCAAGCTGCTGGCGCTCAGGGAGGAGGATTTCTGCACCGCCGCGGTGCTGATGGGGGCGAAACCCAGCCGCGTCATCTTCCGCCACCTGATGCCGAGCTTCACCAGCCACCTGATCGCCTCGGCCACGCTCTCGATCCCCAGCATGATCCTCGGCGAGACGGCGTTGTCCTTCCTCGGACTCGGACTCCGCCCGCCGATCACCAGCTGGGGCGTGCTGCTGAACGAGGCGCAGAACATCAACGTGGTCGCCCTCTACCCCTGGCTGATGATCCCGGTGGTGCCGGTGATCGTCACCGTGCTCGCCTTCAACTTCCTCGGCGACGGGCTCCGCGACGCGGCGGATCCGTACAAGTAGCTTCGTACCCCCTCTCCCGGCTGCGAAGCAGACGGGGGAGGGTGGGGTGGGGGCCCGAGCGTCAGCGAGGGGATCGGTTCCGCTGCGACATCGACCGTCGCTTCGCTCCGGCCCCCACCCAGCCCTCCCCCGCGTACGACGCGGGAGAGGGTTCTGAAGCTACGGCTTTCCCGCTTCCCTGAGCGGCTTCGTCAGCAGCCCCGCGATGCCGCCGGCGACCGTCATCGCGCCGACGAGGCCGATGGTCGCGGCGATGCCGATTGCCGGCAGCAGGAAACCGGTGAGCGCGCCGCCGACCGGGCGGCCGGACTGCATCAGCATCCGCAGAAGCGCGAAGGCGCGGCCGCGCATCGCCTCGGGGATGATCGCCATGCGGAGCGTCTGCGCCCAGGGCGTCAGCGGCGCGGCGGCGATGCCCCAGAGGAAGAAGATGGCGCCGGTCAGGATCGCATTTGGTGCCAGGATGACGAGCAGCAGCACCAGGCCGGAGAGCGTCTGCGCCAGCGCGATGCCGAGCCCGAGCGGGACGCGGCTGCCGATCTGGCCGACCGCGAGGGTCGCGCCGATCTGGCCCAGCGCGATCACGCCGATCAGCGTGCCGTAGAGCTCGGGCCCGCCGCCGAGATGGGTCTCGACATGGATGGGCAGCCACACCGGCACGCTGCCGGTGCCGATGTTGTAGATCAGGAACATGAAGGTGGTGGCGATCAGGATCGGGTTGCCGAAGAGGAGGCGGACGGCATCGCCGATCGGAGCCGAGGCCCGCTTCACCGGCGCCGGCAGCGACAGCTTGAGCCGGAAGATCACGAACGCGAAAAGCAGATACGAGATCACGTCCAGCATGACCGTCGCCGGCGCGCCGATGCTGGCGATGAGGAGCCCGGCCAGCACCGGCCCGGCGACGCCGGCCAACGAGTAGGCGAGGCTCTCCAGCGCGTTCGCGGTCGCCAGATGCTCCTTCGGCGCCAGCGCCAGGATCATCGTCGGCGTGCCGGCGAGCGAGATCATCAATAGGAGCCCGTAGACGGAGGCCGCGACATAGACGTGCCAGACCCCGAGCCAGCCCAGAAGATGCAGCGCCGGCACCAGGGCCAGCGCCAGGCCGCGCACGACATTGTCGACGGTCATCACCAGGCGGCGGTCGAAGCGGTCGAGCAGCCAGCCGGCGACGAAGCCGCCGACGACGATCGGCCCGGTGAGGCAGAGCATCAGGATGCCGAGCGCGGCCGCCGATCCGGTCTGCTCATAGACGAACCAGACCAGCGCCACCTTGGTCAGCTCGTCGCCGGTCGCCGAGACCAGCAGGCCCGCCCAGAAGCGCCGAAACGGCGGATCGCGGAGAAGATCGGCATAGGGGCTCGCCATGAGCCCGGAGAATAGAGGCCGACTCCTGCCACCGTCCTGTCAGGTATCGGCTGGCGGGGGGCTGGGTGATCGGCTATCACGCTGAACCCCCTCCCTTGCCCTCCCCCGCCTCCGGCGGGAGAGGGGATCCGAAGTCGTGTTCCCTCTCCCTGCAAAGCAGGGGGAGGGTTAGGGAGGGGGCCTCTTCGTCTCCCTCGCTGCTTCCGGATGGACCCATGCCTCGCTTCAAGACCCTGGACGATCTCTCCGTCAAATCGAAGCGCGTGCTCGTGCGCGCCGATCTCAACGTGCCGGTCAAGGACGGCAAGGTGACGGACACCACGCGCATCGACCGCCTGGTGCCGACGCTCACCGAGCTGATGGGGAAGGGCGCGCGGGTGGTCGTGCTCTCGCATTTCGGCCGGCCGAAGGGCGGGCCGGACGAGGCGAATTCACTCAAGCATCTTGTGCCGGCTCTCGCCAAGGCGGTCGGCAAGCCCGTCGCCTTCGCCGGCGACTGCATCGGCGCGGCGGCCGAGCAGGTGGTCGCGGGCCTGAAGGACGGCGAGATCGCGCTGATGGAGAACCTCCGCTTCCACAAGGGCGAGGAGGCGAACGACTCCGGCTTCGCCGACGCGCTGGCGAAGCTGGGCGACCTCTATGTCGACGACGCCTTCTCGGCGGCGCACCGCGCGCATGCCTCGATCGAGGCGCTGGCGAAGCGGCTGCCGGCGGCGGCAGGGCGGCTGATGCAGGCGGAGCTCGACGCGCTGTCGAAGGCGCTGGACAACCCCGAGCGCCCGCTCGCCGCCATCGTCGGCGGCGCCAAGGTCTCGACCAAGCTGGATCTTCTCGGCAACCTCGTGGCCAAGGTCGACGTTCTCGCCATCGGCGGCGGCATGGCGAATACCTTCCTGGTCGCGCAAGGCATCGAGATC
>CAMDFP010000318.1 GCA_945897335.1 Asaia bogorensis
CCGCCGGCCTCGCTGTTCGACAAGCACAAGCTGGTGGGCTTTCCGGCCAGCGGCATCGGCCGCGCGTCCAAGTGCGGCAAGGAGGAGATCGTCGGCCTGCTCACCGCGCTGAAGATGTTCCTCGAGGAGAACACCGAGGAGCGCCACAAGCGCTGGCTCGGCCTCTGCCAGGAGGTCGCGAGCGGCCTGAAGGGCGTGAAGGGCGCGACGGTCACCCTGGTCGACAAAAAGTACAAGGGGGCCCCGGCGGTCGAGCTGACGGTGCATGAGGACGAGCTGGGCTTTTCGGCCCGCGATCTCGTGAAGCGCCTCCAGGACGGCAATCCTTCGGTGCACGCCAACCACGCCCGCGTCCGCGACGGCATGGTGGTCTTCGGACCGACCTGCATGAAGCCGGGCGATCCGGCGATCGTGGTGGAGCGGGTGCGCGCGGAGCTGAAGGCGAAGTAGGACGACGACAGAAGAAGGCGGGCGTCAGTCCGCCTTCTTCTGCAGGTCGAAGGTATAGACCCGGTCGGCCTCATCGCAGCCGATGAGCGTATGACCGGCCGCCTCGCAGAGCGCCCGGAAATCGCCGACGGCACCGGGGTCGGTCGCCAGCACGCGAAGCCGTCCGCCGGGCGGCAGCGCCTGCAGCGCCTTCCGCGCCTTCAGCACGGGCAACGGGCAGGTCAGGCCGCGGGCATCGAGCGTGGTGACGTCGGACATCGGACTCCTCGGAAGCGCCGGCCCCTTGCGGTGCGGCCGGCGGACGCTACAGCTATATAGGCGAAGCACTTGCTCTTGCCGAGAGGGGAGTCGTGGAGGATCTGCAACCCAGATACGTCGTGCTGGCGATCGGCTTCGCGCTTGGCCTGGTCTTCGGCGCCAGCATCCAGCGCAGCAACTACTGCACCATGGGCGCCATCTCCGACATCATCCTCATGGATGATTCGCGCCGGGCGCGCGCGGCGGCGCTGTCGATCGCGGTCGCGCTGGTCGCGAGCCAGGCCCTCGACGCGCTCGGGTTCGCCGATCTCTCGCGCTCGAT
This sequence comes from Asaia bogorensis, assembly GCA_945897335.1. Classification (GTDB taxonomy): domain Bacteria; phylum Pseudomonadota; class Alphaproteobacteria; order SHVZ01; family SHVZ01; genus SHVZ01. The sequence continues at coordinate 1,031 of CAMDFP010000318.1, forward strand.
CTACCGGACACCGACGCTGGGCTGGCTCGGCGCCATCATCGGCGGCGGCGCCTTCGGCTTCGGCATGGTGCTGGCCGGCGGCTGCGGCAGCCGGATCCTGGTGCGGGCCGGCGCCGGCAACCTGAAGAGCCTGGTCGCCGTCCTCGTCCTCGGCATCACCGCGCTGATGACCTTGCGCGGCCTCATCGCCGCAATCCGCCGTCCGTTCGAGCAGGCAACCCAGATCGACCTCAAATCCACCGGCATCGCCTCCCAGGGCCTGCCGGATCTCCTGGCGCGCGCGACCGGCCTCAGTAGCAGCCTCTGGCAGGCCGTGCTGACGCTGGCATTGGGGCTCGGGCTCAGCGCCTGGGCGCTCGCCTCGCCCGCGCTCCGGCGAGACGGCAAGCTGCTCGTGGCCGCCTTCGTGATCGGCCTCACCATCCCCGCTGCCTGGGCCGCGACCAGCTGGGGGGCCCGAGACCCGTTCGAGACGATGCAGGTCGCCGGCCTCTCCTTCGTCGCGCCGATCGGCGAGGGCTTGCAGTATCTGATGTTCTTCACCGGGGCGAGCCTGGGCTTCGGTGCCGCAACTGTGGGCGGCATGCTGGCCGGCTCCTTCCTCGCCGCTGCCGTCGCCGGACAATTGAGGCTTGAAGGTTTTCGTGACACACCCGATCTCATTCGTCACATCTTCGGCGGCATGCTGATGGGGGTCGGCGGCGTGCTGGCGCTCGGATGCACCGTCGGCCAGGGACTCTCCGGCCTCTCGACCCTGGCTCTCGGATCGTTCATCGCCGTCGCCTCGATCGTGGGCGGCGCGGTGCTGGCGTTGCGCTGGCTCGAAGCCGGCAGCCTCTCCGGCGCGTTTCGTGCGATCCTCGGCCGCGGCTGAACGGTCTTGCCGCGGTAACCTTCAGCGGATAAGTCAGAGACCGAGTCCCACCCCAGGAGCCGTACAGATGACGGGTTTCGACGACCGCAAGAAGGACGCGGAGAGAAAATTCCAGCACGACGAGGAGATGCGCTTCAGGATCATGGCGCGCCGCGCGAAGCTGCTCGGCCACTGGGTCGCGGGCCAGCTCGGCCTCAAGGGCGACGGCGCCGAGGCCTATGCCAAGTCCATGGTCGCCGAGGACATGTCACAACCGGGCGACGCGGACATCGTCGCCAAGGTGATCGCCGACCTCAAGGTCAAGGGCATCGAGATGAGCGAGCACCGGGTCCGCAAGGAACTGGAAGGCTTCGCTGCCCAGGCCCGCGAGCAATTGATGAAGGAATGAGCCTCGACGGCTCTTCCGCTTGAGAACGGAAGCCCCGCGCGAGACGATCGCGCGGGGCTTCGCGTTTCTCAGCCGAACATGTCGCCGGTGATGCTGGCGTACCAACCGTCGGCGTAGATCGATTCGAGCCGGCGGTTCTCGTCGTCCCATTGGCGCGGGCTGACGCCGCCCGAGTCCGCCACCTCGATCAGCCCCTTGTCGGGCGTGCCGCGATAAACGCCGGCGACCGAGATCGCATAGTCCTTGGCGATATGGCTGTAGCAGGTGTTCAGCATCGTCGAGGCGGGCGGCGCCTTGCCCTGCAGCATCGCCACCGCCGCGGCGGCCGCGACCTTGCCCTGGTTGTTGGCCGAGAACCCGGACTTCGGCATCGGCGCGGCGATGGTCGCGTCGCCGACCACATGAATGCCCCTCACCAACTTGGATTCGAAGGTCATGGCGTCGATCGGGCACCAGCCCGAGGCGTCGGCAAGACCGGCGGTGCGCGCAATGGCGCCCGAAGTCTGCGGCGGCACGACGTTGGCGACCGCCGCCTTGTGCATCTGGCCGAACTCGGTTTCCAGCGTCCGCGTCTTCGGATCGACCTTGACCACCTTGCCGTCCTTGCTTGCCGGCACCCACTCGATCATGCCGCCGTAGAACTTCTGCCAGCCGTCCTGGAACAGACCCTGCTTGGAGAAGTTCTCCTTGGCATCGAGGATAAGGATCTTCGACTTGGGCTTCGCCTGCTTGAAGTAGCTGGCGATCATCGACACCCGCTCATACGGCCCGGGCGGGCAGCGGAACGGGTTGGCCGGCGAGGACAGCACGAAGAGGCCGCCATCTGGCATCGCTTCCAACTGGCGGCGGAGCAGCAACGTCTGCGCGCCCGCCTTCCAGGCATGCGGCATCGCCTCCGCCGCCTTCTCGTCGTAGCCGGGAAGGCCTTTCCAGTTGATGTCGATGCCGGGCGAGACGATCAGTCGGTCATAGGGCAGCATGCGCCCGCCGGAGAGCCTCACCTGCTTCTTCGCCGGATCGACCGCGGTCGCCGACTCATGGATCACGGTGATGCCGGACTTGGCGATCTTGTCGTAGCCGAAGCTGATCGACTCGATCTTGCGCATGCCGCCCAGCACCAGGTTCGAATACGGGCAGGTGACGAAGCGGCGGTTGGGCTCGACCAGCGTCACCTGGAGCCGGGGCGAGGCCTTCTTCAGGTAGCGGGCGGCGGTGGCACCGCCGAAGCCGCCGCCGATGACGACGACGCGGGCGGCCGATTGGCCATAGGCGATCGCCGGCATGGCGAGAGTCGCGGACGCGCCCACGGCGGATGCCACGAAGCGACGGCGAGAGAAACCGGTCATCTCTGTTCTCCCTTACTTCAGGCGCGAGAAATGGAGGGCAAGGCCGGCGATCTCGTCGTCGGTATAGCCCTTGGCGAAGCGGGTCATCACGGTGGACGGGCGCGTGCCGGCCTTGAAGGCCTTCAACTGCTCGTCGAGGACGGATTGCGGCTTGCCGCGCAGCCCCGGGACGGCACCGGCGCCGTTGCTGTTGGCGCCATGGCAGGAGGCGCATGAAGTGGCAAGGTTGGCGACGTCAGCGCCTTGTGCGAAGGCAGGATCGGCCGCCCCGAACGCCAGATTCACCAGTAAAGTTATGTGAATTCTCATGTGAACCCCCAAAGGTTTCGTGGATCATAATCCGATCAAGGGAGGTTCGGCGAGAACGACTTGCGGTCTCTGGATATCTCGCCGCCGTCGCCTATGATCGCGCCCTTTCGCGAAACCTGTCGAGGATCTATCGCCCATGATCGCTGCCGCGCGCCGTTCCGTCGTCATCTTCGACCTGGGCGGCGTGCTGCTCGACTGGAACCCGCGCTACCTTTACCGCAAGTTGATCGCCGACGAAGTCGCCTGCGAGCAGTTCCTGACCGAAGTCTGTCATCCGGACTGGAACGTCCGCCAGGACGCCGGCCGCAGTTTCGCCGATGCCGAGGCCGAAGCCATCGCCCGTCATCCCGACAAGGCCGATCTCATCCGCGCCTGGCTTCGGCGCTTCGACGAGATGATCCCGACCGCCATCCCGGGAACGGTCGATATCCTCGAGCGTTTGCATGCTCGTGGAACGCCGCTCTACGCGCTCACCAACTTTTCGGGTGAGACCTTCCGTCCGACGCGGGCGCGCTTTCAATTCTTCCAGCGCTTCCGTGGCATCGTCGTCTCGGGCGACGAGAAGATGCTGAAGCCGGAGGAGCGCATCTACCGGCTGCTCTGCGATCGCTACGGCGTCGACCCGAAAGAAGCCGTATTCATCGACGACTCTCTGAAGAACGCTGAGGGCGCGAGCGCCATCGGCATCCACGGTATTCACTTCCGCGGACCTGGCGTCCTCGAACGTGACCTTGCAGAGATCGGATTGCTTTAGCTTGAACCAAACTCCTATCGAATACGACCTACTCCCGAAGGATCAACTTCGGGAGCCCAAAATGGGCAAGCGCGTGTGGTCGGACGAGACTCGTGAGCAGGTGCGCCACCTGTTCATCAACGATGGCCTGAGCTACGGCCAGATCTCCCAGCGCCTCGGCATGAGCCGGGACGTGATCGCGGGGCTGGTCAATCGCCTCAAGCTCACCGGCAAGGGCCGGAACGCCTCCCATGGCGGCCACGGCAAGGGCCGCCAGCAGGAAGAGGCGAAGCGCCCGCTGAGGGCGGCGACCAACAGCCTGATCGACCTCGGCCGCGCCTGCTGCGCCTGGCCGCTCGGCGATCCCAAGGACCCGACGTTCCGCTTCTGCGGCACGCCGACCGATGGCCGCAGCCCCTATTGCCTCGCCCACCGCCAGAAGGCCTATACGGTCTCCCAGCCGCGCGAGAAGCGCGAGCGACCGGAGGGCGGACTACGCGATCGCCGCTCGCTCTGGGGCTGAACTAAGAGACTAGACGTTCCCGGCGTCGGGGCGCGTCAGCACTTCGCGCTTGCCGACATGGTTGGCGGTGGTGACCAAGCCTTCCTGCTCCATCCGCTCCACCAGTCGGGCGGCGCGGTTGTAGCCGATCTGCAGATGGCGCTGGACGAAGCTGGTCGAGCATTTGCGCTCGCGGATGACCAGCGCCACCGCCTGGTCGTAGAGACCGTCGCCCGAGCCCTCACCGTCCTCGCCGCCCATCGCGCCGAACGTGGCCTCTTCCTCGGGATCCTCGGTCACCGCCTCGACGTATTCGGGCTGGCCCTGGGACTTGAGGAAGCGCACCAC
>CAMDFP010000319.1 GCA_945897335.1 Asaia bogorensis
GGGGCCGAGCGAAGCGAGGTCTTCCGTCTGCATCGAACCAGAAGATACACGACCTCGCTTCGCTCGGCCCCCACCCTGCCCTCCCCCGCGCAAGACGCGGGAGAGGGCTACGAAAAGAGGCCTCATCTCAGAGCACCACATTGACGATCCGGTTCGGCACGACGATCACCTTCTTCGGCGCGCGCCCGTCGATGAACTTGGCGACATCCGCCTGCGCCAGAGCGGCGGCCTCGGCAGCGGCCTTGTCGGCGTCGCGCGGCAGCTCGACGGTGCCGCGAAGCTTGCCGTTGATCTGGACCGCGATCGTCACCGTGTCGTCGACGATCAAACGCGGATCGGCGGAGGGCCAGGACTGATCGACCAGCATCTCGCCATATCCCAGCGCCTGCCACAGGCTTTCGCCGAGATGCGGCATCATCGGGCCGACCAGCTTGACCAGCGTTTCCCAGCCGAAGCGGCGCACCCAGGCGGCGTCGGCACCGTCGCCCTCCAGATCCTCGAGCGCGTTCGACAGCTCGCGGATGCGCGCGACCGCGCGGTTGAAGTGGAATTTCTCCAGGTCGTCGGTGACGAAGTGGACGGTCTTGTGGATCTTGCGTTCGACCTCGGCCGCGGCAGCGCCGAGGTCGTTCGGCCGTCGCGTGCCCTTCGCCGCGAACGCCACCGCCGGCTCGACGATGGCGCGGTGCAGCCGCTGCGAATAGCGCCAGGCGCCGTCGATGCCGGCCTCGGTCCATTCGAGGTCACGCTCGGGCGGACTGTCGGACAGCATGAACAGGCGCGCGGTGTCTGCGCCGTAGGTGTCGATGATGCGGTCGGGATCGACCACGTTCTTCTTCGACTTCGACATCTTCTCCGAGCGGCCGGCGGTGACGGCGCTGCCGTCGTCGAGCTTGACCCAGCCGTCCCCTTCCTTCCGCACCTGGTCCGGCTGCAGCCACTTGCCGTCCTTGTCGCGAAAGGTCTGATGGCAGACCATGCCCTGGGTCATCATGCCGGCGAAGGGCTCGTCGATGCCGATGTAGCCGCAGCGGCGCAGCGCCCGCACGAAGAAGCGCGAATACAATAAGTGCAGTACGGCGTGCTCGACGCCGCCGATGTACTGGTCGACCGCCATCCAGTAGTCGACGGACTTCCGCGAGAACGCGGTTTCGCCCTTGGCATCGCAGAAGCGCGCGAAGTACCACGACGACTCGAAGAACGTGTCGAAGGTATCGGTCTCGCGCCGCGCCGGCTTGTTGCACGACGGGCAGACGACGTTCTTCCAGGTCGGGTGGTGATCCAGCGGATTGCCCGGCTTGTCGAAGGTGACGTCGTCCGGCAGCTTCACCGGCAGGTCCTCTTCCTTCACCGGCACGATGCCGCAGTCCGGGCAATGGACGACCGGGATCGGGCAGCCCCAGTAGCGCTGGCGCGACACGCCCCAGTCGCGCAGGCGATAGGTGATCGAGCGCGTGCCGGTGCCGTCCTTCTCCAGGCGGTCGATGGCGGCGGGTTTCGCCTGCGCCGTCGGCAGCCCGTCGAGGAAACGGCTGTGGAAGGCGATGCCGTCGTCGGTGAAGGCATCCATCGCGATCTCGATCGACGCCGCATCCTTCGGACGCACGACGGCGGTCACCGGAAGATCGTATTTGCGGGCGAAGTCGAGGTCGCGCTGGTCATGCGCCGGGCAGCCGAAGATGGCGCCGGAGCCGTACTCCATCAGCACGAAATTCGCGACATAGACCGGCAGCATCCAGCCGGCGTCGAAGGGATGCAGAGCCTGCAGCGGCGTCAGGTATCCCTTCTTCTCGGCCTGCTCCAGCGCGGCTTCGCTGGTGCCCATGCTGTTGCATTCGCGGACGAACTCGGCGAGATCCGCATCGCCCTTCCCCATCTCGTGAGCCAGCGGGTGATTGGCGGCAATCGCGATGAAGGACGCGCCGAACAGCGTATCGGGCCGCGTCGTGAACACCTCGACCGCGTCGCTGCGCCCGGCCAGAGGGAACCTGACGCGCGCGCCCTCGGACTTCCCGATCCAGTTCTCCTGCATGATCCGGACCTTGTCCGGCCAGCGATCCAGGCCCTTCAACGCCTCCAGGAGGTCGTCGGAGAACTCGGTGATCTTCAGGTTCCATTGCGACAGCAGGCGCTTCTCGACCGGCGCGCCGGAGCGCCAGCCGCGGCCGTCGACCACCTGCTCGTTGGCGAGCACCGTGTTCTCGACCGGGTCCCAGTTGACCCAGCTCTCCTTCCGGTAGGCGAGGCCCGCCTTCAGGAAGTCGAGGAACATCTTCTGCTCGTGCTTGTAGTAGTCGGGATCGCAGGTGGCGAACTCCCGGTCCCAGTCGTAGGACAGGCCCATCGCCTTTTGCTGCGCCTTCATCGTCGCGATGTTGGCGTAGGTCCACTTGGCCGGATGGACCTTGTTCTCGATCGCGGCGTTCTCGGCCGGCAGGCCGAAGGCGTCCCAGCCCATCGGGTGCAGGACGTTGAATCCCCGCGCGCGCTTGTAGCGGGCGACGACGTCGCCCAGCGTGTAGTTCCGCACATGCCCCATGTGCAGCCGTCCGGACGGGTAGGGAAACATCTCCAGCACGTAGTATTTCGGGCGCGACGGATCCTCGGCCGCGCGGAAGGTGCCGCGCTCCTCCCACTGCTTCTGCCAATGAGTCTCGGAGTCCTTGAAATTATACCTGGCCATCATCGCCTCGGAACGCGAAGGGCGGCCATAATGGTCGCTGAAGGCCGCTGCCCGCAAGGGCGGATGGCGGCAATGGACCTGGCCGGTCTTTCCGCCCCCTCTCCCGCGCGTCGGCGCGGGGCGAGACGCTCGACCAGGGCTGGGGGCGCCGCCATCTGAACCCTCCCCCGCGCTTCGCACGGGAGAGGGTTCCGATGTGGTCTTACGACCTCTAGCCCGCCTCGCGGCTCGCCAGCACCTTGTCGATGCGGCGCCCGTCCATGTCGATGACCTCCAGCCGCCAGCCCGCCCATACCAGCCGGTCGCCCTCGTTCGGCAGGCGGCGGAGCTCCGCCAGCACGAAGCCGGCGACCGTGTGATAGTCGCGTTCGCCCGGCAGCGGCATCTGCAGGCGTTCGGCCAGCTCGTCGATGGCGAAGGCGCCGTCCACCAGCCACGAACCGTCCTCGCGCCGGCGGGCGTCGGGCCGGGCCTCGTGCCGGTCTTCGGAGAACTCGCCGGCGATGGTCTCCAGGATGTCGTCGGTCGAGACCACGCCCTCGAACGAGCCGTACTCGTCGACGACGATGGCCAGCTGGATCTTCTCGCGCTTGAGGATCTTGATGACGTCGAGGGCGTCGGCGGTATCGGGGACCGCCGGGGCCGGGCGCAGCAGGGATTTCGGATCGACCGGCCTGTCGTCGAGATAGGCATCCAGCAGGTCGCGGGTGCGGATCACACCGGAAACCGCGTCGACCGAGCCGTGGCCGGCCGGAAGGGTGGTGTGCTGGCTCGCCCGGATCTTCCGGCGGATCTCCTCGGGGTCGGCATCCAGATCGATCCAGTCGACCTCGTGGCGGGGCGTCATGATCGCGCGCACCGGCCGGTCGCCGAGCCGCATGACGCCGGCAATCATCTCCTTCTCCGCCTGCTCGACCACGCCGGCATCGGTCGCCTCGGCGACCAGCATCTTGATCTCTTCTTCGGTGACCGCCTGCTCGGGCGAGCGCTCGCTGCCGAGGATCCAGAGGCAGAGGCGGGAGGAGAGGTCGAGCAGGAAGACAGCCGGGGCGGCGACCCGCGCCAGCAGCAGGAGCGGACGGGCGACGACGACGGCGATGGCCTCGGGGTTGCGGAGCGCGATCTGCTTCGGCACCAGCTCGCCCGCCACCAGCGACAGATAGGTGATCGCCGCCACCACGACGCCGAAGGCGACGCCGTCGGCAACCCGGTGCGAGAGCCCGTAGGTCTCGAGGTGGTCGCCGAGGCGGTCTGCGAAGGCGGTGCCGCTGAAGGCGCCGGCGAGCACACCGACCAGCGTGATGCCGATCTGAACGGTCGAGAGAAAGCGTCCGGGGTTGGCGGCCAGGGCCAGCGCCGCCGCGGCGCCCGCATGGCCCTGGTCCGCCTGCATTTGCAGCCGCGAGCGCCGGGCGGAGACCACCGCCAGTTCCGAGAGGGCGAGCGCGCCGTTGACCAGGACGAGGATGACGACGACGGCGATCTCGACGGCGAGCATCGACAGGCCTCAGGGGGAACGGAGCCCGACTATAGACGATCTGTCGCGGACAATGCGCGCCAATCTAAGGAATTTGATCCTCAGCCCCTCTTCCTTCGGGGCGCGCGTGAGGGTGCCGAGGTCTAGGACTTCGTGGCCTGCGACTGTGCGACCCGAAGCTCGCGGGCCCGGGTGAGGATGGCATTCTCGAGCTCGATCGGCGTCGCCTTGTCGACCGGCGCCTCCGCCCATTGATTAGCCGTATCAAGGCGTTGGCGGAAAACCGAAGCCCGGATGCCGTCGGCACGGAGCTGACGGTCGAGGATATACACGTTGATCTTGAAGCGCTCGCCGGGGCTGTCGGGGGGCGAATACCAGTCGGTGATGATGACGCCGCCGAACGGATCGGCCGAGGACAGCGGCATGAAAGCGATGGTGTCGAGGGACGCGCGCCAGAGGAAGCTGTTGACGGCGATGCCGCTGCCGCCCCCGCCGCCCTCTTCCTTGTCGCCGAACAGGGTGCCGAGGTTCAGCCCGCGCTCGCCGAACAGGGTCTCCTTCTGCATTGCCGAGCTGGAACCCGTGTCGTGCTTGCTGCCGCGGGACGCCGAATCGGCCGCCGGGGACCCGCAGGCGGCGAGCCCGAGCGCAAGCGCCACCGCAACCACGCCGAACCTTGATTTCGCCATCTTCCGACCCTCCTGGATGCCTTGTATTAAGAAGTCCACTACGCCTCCGTCAAGCCCGTCCCCCCTGTGTCCGGTCGGCCACAGGCCTCCGCCGACCTTCGGCCCGATCCCGGGAAAGCCCTTGACCAGACACGATCCGGACATAAAGTGGGTCGCGCCGGGCAAGGGGTGACCCCCCTGTCACGGGAAACCGCGGGACGCGGGCACGAGACCGGACGACGCTGGGCTCGAAGCACGCAGACCGCACGTAGACTGGAGGGACATCGTAATGAAGAAACTGCTCTTGGGCACTTCGGCGCTGGTCGCCGTTGGCCTGTGCGCCAGTGAAGCCTCCGCTCAGGGCTATGCTACCCTCGGCGGCTTTTTCCGGAACTACGGTCAGGTTTATGACCACAGCAGCGTGCAGTCGACCGGCCCGTCCGCGGGCGCGACCATCACCGGCTCGCGTGACTTCAACCTCACCTCGAACAACGAAGTTCACTTCCGTGGTGAGACCAAGCTGAACAACGGCCTGGTCTTCGGGTTCCGCCTCGAGCTCGAAGCGTGGACGCAGAACGGCTCGACCAGCGCCCAGGGCATCGACGTGATCGACGAGGGCTGGGGCTATGTGAAGGGCTCCTTCGGCGAGATCCGGTTCGGTGAAGAAGACGACGCCCGCAAGATGAAGGCGTATTCGTC
>CAMDFP010000320.1 GCA_945897335.1 Asaia bogorensis
GATTGGTGATGAGGTGCTGGACGCAGGTGAAGGCCGGCAGCAGCTTCTTCCACCGCTCGACGAAGGCTGACGCGCTCTCGGCATGCGCCGTGCCGCCCACGAGCGAGGTGTAGTCGACGGTCACCGTCGGCGCCAGCAGCGCCTCGAACTTCGCCCAGCGATGAGTGTCGGCATGAAGGCCGAAGCCGTTCAGGACGCGGGTGATCTCTTCGGTCGTCGACATGCGCGTCTTCTCCGGGTTCAGATCTCGGCGTTCGCCATCAGCATGCCGGCGCGAAAGATTCGATAGCGGCCGGTCTCCACCTCCGCGCCGGTGACGTAGCCTGTGCGGGAGCTGCCGCCGTCGAGGCCGAGGCGGTCGTGCTGGAAGAGATGCGGGTCGCTCTGGCCGGTGAGCGCGCGGTGCTTCGGCGGCGGCGTGTGGCCATGGACGACCATGGTGCCGCCGAAGCCGCCCTTCCAGTCGAGGAAGCCCTGCTGGATCCAGGCCCAGGTCGCTTCGGTCTCGGACATCCACGGCCGCGCCAGATACTCGTCGAGGTCGGCGCCCGGCTGGAGCCCGGCATGGAGAAAGACGGTATTGCCGAGCCGGACATGCGAGCGCATCGCGTAGAACTTCCTGGTCGCGTCCTCGCCGAGCGATGCTGCGAGCAGGGTCGCGCTCGGCGCGGCCTCGGGATCGCCGACACGCTGGCGCATCTCCTCCAGCACCTTCTCGCCGCCCATGCTCTCGCTTCGCCACTTGGCCTCGGCCTTTTCGGCATAGGGGCTGGCGGTGACGAGAAGAAGCAGGAGCTGCTCGTGATTGCCCATCAGGCGGTCGACACGGCCGATGCCCGGTATCGCCTCCGCCTCGGACCACTGCCTGAGGACGCCGAGATTGTCGGGGCCGCGGTCGATCAGGTCGCCGAGAAAGATCAGGCGATGATCGCCGCCGCCCTTCGCCGTTGCGGCCTTGCCGATCGCGCCGAGCAGCGCCTTCAGTTCCCTGGCACAGCCATGCACGTCGCCGACGGCGAAGACGGTCTCGCCGCCGAGATCGAAGGGAGCCGGCTTCCATGCGGTGATCTCGACGGGGGTCTGGGTGTCGGTCATGGAGGCGACTCTAGCGTGCGGCAGCAAGGTTGCGGAGCTTCTCTGCCAGGCGGTCCAGCTCCGGCTCCTGGTCGAAGCGGGCGCGGAGGCGGGCGACCGCGGCCTCGCCGAGGCGGCGGCGGAGGTCGACGTCGCCGACCACACGTGCGAGCGCGGCGGCAAGACCGTCGATGTCGCCGGGATCGACCAGGAGTCCGTTGAGCCCGTCCTCGATCAGCTCGGGGATGGCGGAGACGCGGGTCGAGACCGCGGCGAGGCCCTGGCTCTGGGCTTCCATCAGCACGTTGGGAAGCCCGTCGCGGTCGCCGTCGCCGGCGATGCGGCTGGCGAGCGCGAAGACGTCGGCCCGGCGATAGGAGGCCAGCACGTCCGCCTTCGCCCGCTGACCCTGCCAGTCGATCCGTCCGCCGATGCCGAGCGCCTCGGCCTGGCGTTTCAGCGCGCCGAGCAGCGGCCCGCCGCCGATATGGGTGAAGCGCCAGTCGAGATCCTTCGGCAGCTTCGCCAAGGCGGCGACCAGATCGGGGAAGCCCTTCTTCTCGACGGCGCGGCCGACCGAGACGATCTCGACCGGACCTGAGCGGCCGCCGCGATCGGGCGGCGCCGGCCATTCGCTCAAGTCGAGGCCGTGATAGAGGAGGTCGACGCGCGCCGGCGGCGCGAGGCCGGCGAGGTGTGAATGTCCGGACCCGGTGCAGGTGACGGCGAAGGCGGCATCCGCGAGCTTCTCAGAAAGCTCCCAGTCGGGCGTCGTCCAGATGTCCTTGGCATGCGCCGAGACGGCGAAGGGAATCCCTCGGATCAGCGCCGCATAGCGGGCGACCGATGCCGGTGTGTGCAGGAAATGTGCGTAGACGGCGGCGGTCTCCGCCGGCATCTCGGCGGCCAGCACCAGGGCCTGGCCGAAGCGGCGGATACGGTTCGGCGTCGGATCTCGACGGAGGTCCCTGAGCCAGGTCGAGCGGGCGGCGGGATATCCGGGCAGGTACCGGACGCGCAGCCAGGAGCGGAAGACCCGGAGCGGACCCCGGTAGAGGTATTCGGGTAGGTAGGTGACCGGGGTCCGGATCTCGGCGTGGATCGGATGTACATGCCGGTCGGTGGGCCAGCGCATGGAGAAGAGCCGCAGTTGGAGCCCGCGCCGCTCGAGGCCCAGGATCTCCTTGGCGATGAAGGTCTCGGAGAGGCGCGGATAGCCTTTGACGACGATGGCGACGACCGGAGACGCCAAGTCAGAGGGTGGGCGCGCGGAAAGCGGCGGCCACGGCCCGCTGGCGGGCGACCTTGAGCCGGGGCCGCGTCGGCCGCGCCAGTTCTTCCAGCGTCAGCCGGTCGACCACGTCGAGACCGTCCAGAAGGCCGGGCGGGGCGGCGGCGGAGGGTGGCTTCTGCTTCGGCAGGCGCCGGAGCGCCTTCACCATCACCTTGGTGTCGCGCACGCCGTCGTCGGCAAGCATGGCGGAGAGTCCGGTCTCCTGGAACCGCTGGGCGCGGATGAATTGCTCCAGCCTCGGCGTGGTGCGCGGCACGATCAATGCCCGCTTGTCGAAGGACAGGATCTCGCAGCAGGTGTTGTAGCCGCCCATGGCGACGACGCCGGCGGCGTTCGCCATCAGCGATTCCATGTGGGCGTCGAAGGTGATGGCCTCGACCTTGGGCAGCTTGGAGGCCCTAAGCAGGAAGTCGGTCTGGAACTCCGGCTGCATGAACGGGCCGGTGACGATCAGCGCCCGCCAGGGCAGGTTCGGGTCGGCTTCGTAGGCGCGTAGCACCCAATCGGTCAGCGCCTCGCCGTCGCCGCCGCCACCCGAGGTCACCAGCAGATAGGGCTCATCGCCGAGGCCGAAGCGGGTCGCGACCGCCGAAGTGAGCTGCGGCGCGTTCCGGCGGAGATAGCCGGTGTAGGAGACCTTGCGGCGCACAGATTGCGGCAACTCGATACCGGCAAGCGGGTCGCAGAGGTTGGGAACGCCGTAGATCCAGATGGCGTCGTAGAGGTCGCGCAGCGCCGGGAGCACATTCTTCCGCTCCCATTCGGGTGCCAGCAGGGTCGGCTCGTCCAGTACGTCGCGAAGACCGAGGACCAGCGGCGTGCCGCGGGCCTTCAGCATCGTCAGCGTGTCCTTGACCTCGCCCCTCAATCCCAGGGGCTCCTTGTCGACCAGGAACAGGTCCGGATCGAAAATGTCGGCGGTGTGCTGGATGATCGAGGCGCGAAGCGCCAGAGTCTCCTCGATGTCGATGTGGAGATTGAGCGAGGTGTACTCGCCGTTCCGCAGCTTGATGACGCCGGGGACGCGCACGAAGTCGACGCGCGAGCGGAAATCGAAGCTGCCGATGATCGGCGAGCCCGAGAGGATCATTACCGACAGATCGGAGTGACGCTCGACCAAGGCATGAGCGATCGCGCGGCAGCGGCGAAGATGGCCGAGGCCGAGCGTATCGTGGCTGTAGATGAGAACGCGCCGGTTTGCGCGGCGTGGTGCCATCGCCCTGAAGGGCCCCATCCCCCCGTTGCAGCGCCGAACTATGGCATATCGGCCGCCGCTGTCCCAAGGGCGATTTGGATAACGCTTCCTTGACCTTATCGGTCGTGGACAAGTGCTTGAAATGTGGGCAGCCTAAGCGAACTTTCAGGGGGAGCTGGGCGGCCGAGTCATGGAATCGACGCTGATCCGATTCATACTGCGCCACAGCTTGAGGCAGCAGATCGGCGTCGTCGCCCTCACTCTTGTTTCCTTTCCGTTCCTCTACTACTCGCTCGATCTGCCGAAGACGATCATCAACCAGGCGATCGGCGGCAAGAACCTGCCGGCGACGTTCTTCGGCTTCCAGGTCGACCAGGTCAGCTACCTGATGGTGCTGTCGGGGATCTTCCTGGTGATGGTCTTCGTCAATGGCGGGTTCAAATACGCCATCAACGTGGTCAAAGGCCGGCTCGGCGAGCGCATGCTCAGGCGCTTCCGCTACGAACTCTACACCCGCATCCTGCGCTTTCCGCTCCACCATTTCCGCCGCGTGAGCCAGGGCGAGCTGATCCCGATGATCACCGCCGAAGTCGAGCCGCTGGGAGGCTACATCGGCGACGCCATCGCCCAGCCGATCTTCCAGGGCGGCACCCTGATCACCATCGTCATCTTCATGTTCATCCAGGAGCCGATCCTGGGCTTGGCGGCGATCTCTCTCTACCCGATCCAGGGCTACATCATCCCCAAGCTGCAGCGGAAGGTGAACAAGCTCGGCAAGGAGCGGGTCAAGGCGGTCCGCAAGCTCGCCGAGCAGATCGGGGAGTCGGTCTCGGGCGTCCAGGAGATCCGGGCCCATGATGCCGCCCGTTGGCAACTCGCTCGCTTCACCAGCCAGCTGGGCGTCATCTACGGAATTCGCTACGAGATCTTCCAGCGGAAGTTCTTCGTCAAGTTTCTCAACAATTTCATCAACCAGCTCACGCCATTCTTCTTCTACTCGATCGGCGGCTACCTGGTTATCCAGGGCAATCTCTCTTTCGGTTCTCTCGTGGCGGTGCTGGCGGCCTACAAGGACCTGGCCTCGCCGTGGAAGGAGCTCCTCGACTACTACCAGCAGAAGGAAGACAACCGGATCAAGTACGAGCAGATCGTCGAGCAGTTCCAGCCGGAGGGAATGCTCGAGGAATCGCTCACCGCTCACGACGCCGAGACTCTGGAGCGGATCGAAGGCACCCTCCACACCACCGGCCTGACGCTGGTCGAGGACGACGGCAAGGCGGTGCTGGAAAGCGTCTCCCTCCAGCTCGCCTTGAGCGGGCTCAAGGTCGCGGTCGTCGGGCCGGAGGGCCAGGGCAAGGATCACCTGGCCCTTCTTCTCGCCCGCCAGGTGCTGCCGTCCGCCGGCCAGATCCAGATCGGTGGACGCGACCTCCTGGCGCTGCCGCTGTCGGTCACCGGCCGGCGGCTGGCCTATGTCGGGCCTTCGGCCTACGTCTTCTCTTCTTCGCTCCGCGACAACCTCTTGTTCGGCGTCATGCACCGGCCGGTTGGCGCGGTGGTCTACGAGGGCGCCGACGCGGCGGCGGCCGAGTCGAAGCGGCGCGAGGCGCAGCTCTCCGGCAATTCTCCCGACGATCCCCGCGCCGACTGGGTCGATACCCGGGAGGTCGGGGTTGCGGATGCCGCCGGACTGCTGGCCCGGCTCTGCCAGCTCCTGGAGCGGGTCGATCTCGAGACCGACGTCTATCACCTCGGGCTTCGCGGCGCGGTCGACCCCAAGCGCCGTCCCGACGTCGCCGAGAGCCTGCTCGCCGCCCGCCGCAGCCTCCGCGAGCGGCTGGCCTCGGCCGGCCTCGCCCACTTGGTCGAGCCCTTCGACCGCACCCTCTACAACGCCAATGCCACGCTG
>CAMDFP010000321.1 GCA_945897335.1 Asaia bogorensis
GCATGGTGACGCCCCGGTCCGGCACCACCAGGTCGACGCCATGCAGGATGTGATAGCGCCCGACATGGGTGTGGACGCCGGAGAGGGTAAGAAGCGAAGTCATGCCGCCACCACGCCGAGATACGCTTCCTGCACGACGGGCGAGGCGATGACCTGTTCCGGCAGGCCGTCGGCGACCAGCTGGCCGTTGTGGAGCACGATGATGCGGTCGGCGAGCGAGCGGACCACGTCCATCTTGTGCTCGACCAGGAGGATGGTGGACTTGCCTTCGGCCTTGATCGCCTGGATCAGCTCCAGGATCGTCGGCACCTCGTCGACGCTCATGCCGGCCGTCGGCTCGTCGAACATGAAGATCTCGGGCTCGAGCGCCAGCATCAGCGCCACTTCGAGCTTCCGCTGGTCGCCATGGGAGAGCGAGGCGACGGTGGCCTCCCGTCGGTCGGCGAGGCGGACCCGCTCGAGCATCGCATCCGCCTTGGCGATCAGCTCGCGGCGGTCGCTCCAGAGGCTGAGGAGATCAAGGCCGACGCCGGCCCGGCTCTGCACCGCGAGACGCACATTCTCGGCGACGCTGAGATTGGGAAACAGGTTGGTGAGCTGGAAGGCGCGGCCCATGCCGAGGCGGGTGCGGGCGGAGACCGGAAGCTGGGTCACGTCCTCGCCCTTGAGATGCACCGAGCCGGCCGAGGCGCGCAGCTGGCCCGAGATCAGGTTGAAGTAGGTGGTCTTGCCGGCGCCGTTGGGGCCGACGATGGCGGTCAGGGTGCCGGCGCGGAAGCTGCAGCTCACCCGGTCGACCGCGACATGGCCGCCGAAGCGAATGGTGAGATCGCGGGTCTCGAGGGCCGGCGCGTCCATCGTTCCCCCCGGAACGGAGCGGGGCGGCACAAGGCCGCCCCTGCCCTTTCAGATCAACGCTTGTTGCGGATCGGTACCGGGATGGCCGAGGCCGGGATCTCGCTCACCAGGTCGAGCAGATCGAAATCGCCCTTGCCGTCCTTCTTGACCCGAAAGTGATACATCGCCTGCATCGCCTGATGGTCTTCCTTGCGGAAGGTCATCTTGCCCTTGGGCGTGTCGAACTCCATGCCTTCCATCGCGGCGATCAGCTTCTCGGTGTCCGAGCCGCCGGCCTTGGTCAGCGCGGTCAGCACAGCCGAGGCAGCGGCCATGCCGCCAGCGGTGAAGAAGTCCGGCGGAGCGTTGAAGCGCTTCTGGTGCTCGGCGACCAGCCAGTCGTTCATCGGGTTCTTGGGGAAGCCGTAATAGTAGTAGATGGCCCCTTCCATCCCTGGATAGGCCTTGTAGGGCGCCATCGCCGGCAGGATGTTGCCTCCGGGCGCGATCTCGATGCCGAAGCGCTCGGGCTTCAGGTCCGCGATCTTGGTCAGCGGATGCGGGCCGGCCCAGATGATGACGATGATCTTCCGGCCGGGCTTGTCCTTCAGCGCATCGAACATGCGCTGAGCGGATGCGGTGAAGTCGGTTGTGGTCTGCGGCGCGTATTCCTCGAACACGACCTTGGATGGGCTCTTCACCGCCTCGAGCGCATCCTTCATCGCCTTCACGCCGTCGCGGCCAAATGCGTAGTCCTGCGCCAGCGTCGCGATCTGCATCGGCTCCTTGGAGAGCGCGACCGCGGCGGCAATACCGTCCTGGCTCGAGTTGCGGCCGGTGCGGAAGATGTAGCGGTTCCACTTGTCGCCGGTGATGGAGTCGGCGACGGCCGGCTCGACCACCAGCACCTTCTTGTACTCCTCGGCGACCGAGAGCACGGCCAGCGCTGCCGCCGACGAGGTCGTGCCGACGGCGATGTCGACCTTGTCGTCGCCATAGGCCTGCTCCAGCAGCGACTTCGACAGGTCGGGCTTCAGCTGGTCGTCCTTGACGATGACGCGGATCTTGCGCCCGTTCAGCTCCATCGAGCCCTTCGTCAGGAACTCGAGGCCCATCATGAAGCCGGCCTCGGTCTGCTTCGCGTAAGCTTCCAGAGGTCCCGTCTTGCCGGCGATCAGCGCGATCTTGAGCTCCTGCGCGGCCGTGGTGCCGCCCATGCCCAGCGAGAGCGCGAAGGCGCCCGCCGCGACGACGCGCATCAATCCTGAAGCCCTGCCCATGCGTTACCTCCCTGGCTGAACCGTCACCTAAACGTGACGATCAATTCATGTTTGACCTGACGATAGAGCGGAGGCAGCCTATCGTCAACCAGACTGCATTTATTGACAGGATCGGCCCTCGGGCGCAGTTATATGACGACCTCGTCATATCGGACCCGATGACCGCCAGTTCCCAGACCAAGCCCCAGCCGAAGACCGACCGCGGCGAGCGCACCCGCCAGAAGATCCTGGCGGCGGCCGGAAGCGAGATCGGCAAGCGGGGCTTCAGCGTGACCTCGATCAGCGACATCACCGCGGCGGCCGGCGTCGGCCAGGGCACCTTCTACATCTACTTCCAGAGCAAGGAGGACGTGCTGCGCGAGCTGGTCCTGCAGATGGGCCGCGAGCTTCGCCAGCATCTCTCCGACGCCACCACCGGCACGAAGACGCGGCTGGATGCCGAGCGCGAGGGGCTACTGGCCTTCATCGAGTTCGTCCGCGCCAATCCCGGCCTCTACCGCATCGTCGAGGAATCGCAGTTCGTCGACGAGGCGGTCTATCGCCGCTACTACATGGACTTCGCCGCGACCTACCGTGCCGCACTGCAGGCGGCCGAGGCCCGCGGCGAGATCAGCCGCGGCAGCGCCGAGGTCCGGGCCTGGGCGCTGATGGGCATGGCGGTCTTCCTCGGCCAGCGCTACGGGCTCTGGGACGTGGCGACACCGCTGGAAGACGTGGTCGGCCCCGCCGTCGACCTGATCGGCCGAGGCATGCAGCCGTAATCTCGTATAGCCTCTTAAAGGCATGATCTTCGACTTCGCCCGCCGCCGCGCCGAGATCGCGCCCGACCGCCTGGCCTTCATCGAGGCCCCAAGCGGGCGGCGGCTGACCTATCGCGAGTTCGACGAGCGGGCCGAGCGCGCGGCCGCCGTGTTGCTGGACTACGGCCTCGGGCCGGGCGACCGGGTGGCGACGCTGTCCCTCAACGGCAGCGCCTTCTTCGAGATCCTGTTCGCCGCTGCCCGCATCGGCGTGATCGTGGTGCCGCTGAACTGGCGCCTCTCGGTCCAAGAGCTCCGGGCCATCGTCGCCGACTGTGCCCCTCGCCTCCTCCTGCATGACGAGACCAACTCAGGCATGGCGGCCCGCCTGCCGGTGCCTCCGCTCACGCTCGCCGGCTACGAAGCGGAAGTCGCCGCGGCCCACGTTTCCCGCCATGGCGACGGCGCCTGGGCAGCCAACGGCATCTGGTACCTGCTCTACACCTCCGGCACGACGGGAAAACCGAAGGCGGTGATCCAGACCTTCGGCATGGCGCTGGCCAACTACGTCAACGTCGTCCAGGCGATCGATCTCACTTCGGCCGACCGCGTGCTGAACTTCCTGCCGCTGTTCCACACCGCCGGCATCAACCTTTACACGCTGCCGACGCTGATCGCCGGCGGCTCGGTCACCGTGCTGCCGAAATTCGACGTCGACCAGGTGATGTCCGCAATCGCCGAGGGCGCCGTCACCTGCTTCTTCGGTGTTCCCACCGTATACCAGGCGATCCAGCAGCATGCGGGGTTCGCAACCACCGACCTCGGCCGGGTGCGCTCCTGGGGCTGCGGCGGCGCGGCGCTGCCGGAACCTCTGCTCCGCACCTTCCTCGACCGCTTCGTCAGCGTCTGCAACGGCTACGGCATGACCGAGACCGGGCCGACGCTTTGCCTGATGGACGCCGGCAATGTCGAAGCGAAGATCGGCTCGGCCGGCAAGCCGCAGCTGCTCTCCCAGATCCGCATCGTCGATGCCGGCGGCCGCAGGCTCGGCCCCGGCCTCGCCGGCGAGATCCAGGTGCGCGGCGCCAACGTCACGCCGGGATACTGGAACAACCCGGCGGCGACCAAGGCCGCCTTCACCGCCGATGGCTGGCTCAAGACCGGCGACGTCGCCCGCCAGGACGATGAGGGCTACGTCACCGTCGTCGACCGCATCAAGGACATGTACATCTCCGGCGGCGAGAACGTGTATCCGGCCGAGGTCGAGCATGCGCTGCTCGCACATCCCGAAGTCCTGGAGGCCGCCGTCATCGGCGTCGCCGACGAGCGCTGGGGCGAGGTCGGCCGTGCCTTCGTCGTGGCCCGCACGGCGACGAAGCCCGATGCAGAGAGTCTGCGTGCCTACTGCCGCGAACGGATCGCCGCCTACAAGGTGCCGAAGGTCATCCAGGTGGTGGCCGAGTTGCCGCGGACGGCTGCCGGAAAAGTCCAAAAGCACATACTGAGAGCGCACCATGCCGGCGAATGACAACCCCGTCCCCGGCAGCGTGCTGGCCGAGGTGCGCACGCCGACCCAGGCTGAATTCGACCTGTTCGCAGCCTTGAGCGGTGACGACAATCCCATCCACATCGACCCCGATTTCTCGAAGCGCACCCGCTTC
Organism: Asaia bogorensis; assembly: GCA_945897335.1. Classification (GTDB taxonomy): domain Bacteria; phylum Pseudomonadota; class Alphaproteobacteria; order SHVZ01; family SHVZ01; genus SHVZ01. The sequence continues at coordinate 4,519 of CAMDFP010000321.1, forward strand.
GGGCGCACCGTTGCCCACGGCATGATGCTCTATGCGCATCTCTGGGCGCTGGCGCATCGGCGGTTTCCCGGTGCCAGGCATGTGAGCCAGAGCCTGATGTTCCCGAACCCGGCCTATGCCAGCGACACTATCCGCTTCGAGGTCGAGGTCATCGACTATCCGTCCTCCGGCCGCTGCCGCCTCGCGACTCGCGCGCTCCGAGCAGGTGACGGACTTCCGGTCTGCGAGGGCCATGTCGAGCTGGACCTCGCGCCATGACGCCGGGACAACGCGCGACGGTCACCCGCCGCTTCGAACCGGAGACGCTGGCGGCCTTCTCGCGCCTGGTCGGCATCGACATCGGCACGACGGTGCCCGAGCCGCTGATCGGCGCGCTGTTCTCCTATCTCCTGGGCGTCGAACTGCCGGGTGCCGGCACCAACTACCTGAAGCAGGATCTGGTGTTCCTGAAACTCGTGCCGGCTGATGCGGCGCTGACCGCCACGGTCGAGATCACGCGGCTCCGTCCGGAGAAGCACCTGGTCGACCTCGCCACCACCTGCACCGACGACAACGGCGAAGTAGTCTGCCGCGGCCGCGCGCTGGTGATGGTCAAGGACGCAGACGGCTGATCCGAAAATGGACGTGCTCGACATCGGCCGCGGCCGGCCGCTGGTGCTTCTCCATGGCTGGTCCTGCACGCGCAACTTCTGGCGACCGCAGATCGAGGCGCTGCCCAGGACGTTCCGCCTCATCGTGCCGGACCTGCCGGGTCACGGCCGGTCGAAGGCCAATCCCGAGGCGCTGTCGATCGCCGCGATTGCCGGCGAAATCCAGAGCCTCATCGCCGAGCGCGAGCTCGACCGGCCGATACTGGTCGGCTGGTCGATG
>CAMDFP010000322.1 GCA_945897335.1 Asaia bogorensis
CATGCGCTCGGGCGTGCGAGCGACGGTGACCGCACCGCATTGCCTCCAGCCGGTGGCCGCACCCGTCTCCGCTTCCAGGCTCGAATAGAGTTCGATGCCGTAGCGGCTCATCCGCGTCATCGTCCGGGTACCTCGGAGCTGGCCGACGAGGCCGGCGGCGTGCCAGGTGGTGCCCGAGGTCAGTCGCCCCTGCTCGAGCAGCAGTACGTCGGTCCAGCCGAGCTTGGCCAGGTGATAGGCGACGCTGCAGCCGACGATGCCGCCGCCGACGATGACGACGCGGGCCTGGGGGGGGAGGGGCGGCACTTCGAGCTCCGGAGGACGGGGATGTCCCAGCTTGGCACATTCCGCGGCGGCGGCGTCACCCTTCGCTTCTGCGAGGCAACCTGCTCGCGTATCCTCGCCTCTTTCCAGACGCCGCAGAGATCATGAAGCTCAGCCTCGTTCTTCCCAGCATCTTCCCGAACGCTCTTCATCGCGCGATCCGGAACCTCCAGGCAACCACGCACGGGGTCGACTACGAGATCCTGGCCGTGGCCCCGTTCGAGGTGGCGGAGGAGGGGGGCGTCCGCTGGATCCGCGAGGAGACGCCGAAGGGCGTCATCGCCGCTCACGCCCACGCCTATGAGCACATGACCGGCGACATTCTGGTCGCGCTCGCCGACGACGTCCTCCTTGCGGACAACTGGGCGGCGCTCTGCCTGAAGCGCTTTCACGAACGCGAAGGTGGCCGGGATCATTTCTGCCTCGGCCTGCACCAGTCGAATTTCGTCGTCGGCGCCGTCTGCGGCATCTACTTCCCGTTCTTCGCCGTCCTCCGTTCGTCGACGCTGCGGGCGATCGGCGGACATTACGACCCGGTCTATATCGCGCATTACGCGGATCCGGATCTGGCCCTCCGGGTCTGGAAGGCGGGCGGGCGTTGCGAGAGGACGGACGTGCCCCTGATCTCGCGGGTCGCGCGGGAAGGCGCCGAGTCCATGGATCCTCCGGCCAAGACCGGCCGGAGCGAACGGCAGGACATCGCCACCTTCGCCGGGCGCTGGGGATCGACCTATGGCCGCGGCTGGGCGTTCGAGTCGATGGACGACTTCAACCTGGACGTCGATGCGGTGTTCGAGCTCGTCGTCGGCGACGGGTGCTCGATCTTTATCAACGATCCGATCTTCAAGCGCCTGCACGAGAACTATCTGCGCAACGCCGCGCTCTGGAAGATCGCCGGCCCCGGCATCCTGCCGCCCAAGCCCCGCGGATGATGCCCGCGATACGGCAGCGTTGCGATGGCGACGGCGACGTCGGCCCCCTATAGTCCGGCCATGCCGTCCTCCACCGCCCTCAGCCTCGCGGCCGTCGCCGCGCTCCTGCCGGCTGCCGTCGTCGGCTGGCGCGGCCGCGGCCGCGACGGGGTGTTCTGGGCGGGGATCGCACTTGCGGTCGCCGGACCCGGGGCCTGGGCTCTGGCGCAGATCGAGGACGCCTGGCATGCCGGGCTCTCGGTCGCTCTCTGGGTCACGGTCGCCGCCTCGATGGCGCTCTATGCGGTGCTCGCCGCCGCATCGCGCGAGGCTTGGCGCCTCTCCTTGCTGCTGCTGCCCTACCTCGCTGTCCTCGGCCTTCTGGCGACCGTCTGGCAGGGGACGCCGGAGCCGCGGGAACCCGGTCCCTATGGTTCCTGGGTGGTGCTCCACATCGTCGTCTCGGTCGCGACATATGCACTGGTGACGATCGCCGGCGTCGCCGGCCTCGCGGTCGCATTGCAGGAGCGGTCGCTGAAGACCAAGCGGCCGAGCCGCCTCACCCGGCTGCTCCCCTCGGTCGCCGAGGCGGAGGGGCTGGAGGTGGGGCTTTTGGCCGCAGCCGAAGCCGTGCTCGGGCTGGGCGTGCTCACCGGCATTTCCGCCCATTACCTGGCGACCGGGCACCTGGTCGCGCTCGATCACAAGACGGTCCTGTCGCTCGCGGCCTTCGTGGTGATCGGCGCGCTGCTGCTGGCTCATAAGCGCGTGGGGCTTCGAGGCCGGCGGGCGGCGCGGGTGGCGCTGTTCGCCTGGCTCCTGCTGACGCTGGCCTATCCGGGGGTGAAGTTCGTCACCTCCGTGCTGCTGGCCGATCGTGCTGCGGTGCAGCAAAGTTCTTGCGCCGCCGATCCGGCGACGGTAGCCTGAGCAAATCCTAAGCAGTTGAGGCGTCTGCCTAAATGTTGGGCATCGATATCGGCCCGATCCATCTTGAGGATCCGGTGATCCTCGCCCCCATGTCCGGGGTCACCGACATGCCGTTCCGTCGCCTGGTCAAGCAGTGCGGCGCCGGCTTGGTCGTGTCCGAGATGATCGCCAGCGAGGCCATGGTCCGGGAAAGCCGGAAGACGCTGCTGATGGTGAAGAAATCGCCGGAAGAGTGGCCGATGTCGGTCCAGCTCGCCGGTTGCGAGCCGTATGTGATGGCCGAGGCCGCCCGTCTGAACGAGGACCTGGGCGCCGACATCATCGATATCAACATGGGCTGCCCGGTGAAGAAGGTGGTCAACGGCTATGCCGGCTCCGCCCTGATGCGCGAGGAGGACAAGGCCCAGCGCATCATCGAGGCGACGGTGAAGGCGGTGAAGCTGCCGGTCACCCTCAAGATGCGGACGGGCTGGGACCATGACAGCCGGAACGCGCCCAAGCTCGCCAAGATGGCCGAGGACGCAGGGATCAAGATGGTCACGATCCATGGCCGCACCCGCTGCCAGATGTACGAGGGCCACGCCGATTGGAACTTTGTCCGCAACGTCAAAGAAGCGGTGAAGATCCCGGTGATCGTCAACGGCGACATCGTCACCTTGGAAGATGCCGAGACGGCGCTGGTGCAGTCGGGCGCCGATGGCGTCATGGTCGGCCGCGGCACCTATGGCCGGCCCTGGTTCATCGAGCAGGTGAGGCAGTTCCTCCGTTCCGGCATCCGGCTCCCCGATCCGACGCTGGAACAGCAGCTCGGCATGCTGATCGGTCATGTCGAGGCGATGCTTGAGCACTACGGCCGCGAGACCGGCATCAAGATCGCGCGCAAGCACATCGGCTGGTACTCAAAGGGCCTGCCGGGCTCGGCCGACTTCCGCTCCGCGGTCAACCACTCGCTGGAGCCCGCCGAGGTCTTCGCCATGGTCCGGCGCTTCTACGAGCCGCTGGTCGAGCGGATCGCGGCATGACCGCCACGGCGTTTGACCGTCGTCGGCGGGTCCCCGACCCCGACGGCTCGGCGCTTCTCAACGCGCTGCCTCATCCGGTCCTGGCGGTCGACGGCGACAACCGGCTCCGCATGGCCAACCTCGCGGCCGAACAGTTCCTGGCAGCGAGCTGGGCGACGCTGGCCGGCCGACCGCTCGCCGACATCCTTCCCGTCGGCAGCCCGGTCTTCGGCCTGGTCGATCAGGTCCGCAACCTCGGCGGCAGCGTCTCTGAATACGGGCTCTCGATCGAGACGCCGCGGATCAAGAGCCACATCGTCACGGTCGAGATCGCGGCGATGGCCGAACATCCCGGCTGGGTCGCGATCTCACTGCACGAGCGCTCGATCGCGCTCAAGATCGACCGCCAGCTGGTCCATCGCGGCGCCGCCCGCTCGGTCACCGCCATGGCGGCGATGCTTGCGCATGAGGTGAAGAACCCGCTCTCCGGCATCCGCGGTGCCGCCCAGCTGCTGGAGGACGGCGCCTCGCCCGGCAATCTGGAGCTGACGCGGCTCATCTGCGACGAGACCGACCGCATCTGCGCGCTGGTCGACCGCATGGAGGCATTTTCCGACGCCCGTCCGGTCGCACGCGGGCCTGTCAACATCCACCGTGTGCTCGAGCACGTGAAGCGGCTGGCCGAGGCCGGCTTCGGCCGCAACGTCCGCTTCGTCGAACGCTACGATCCGTCGCTGCCGCCGGCGCTCGGCAATCGCGATCAGCTCGTCCAGGTGTTCCTCAACCTGATCAAGAACGCGGCCGAAGTGGTGTCACCGGGAGATGGCGAGATCGTGCTCCAGACCTCGTATCAGCATGGCGTCAGGCTGGCCCTGCCCGGCGGCGCCACGCCGCTTCGCCTTCCCCTGGTGGTCTCAGTCCAGGACAATGGCAGCGGCATCCCCGAAGACATCCGCCCGCATCTCTTCGATCCCTTCGTCACCACCAAGGTGAACGGGACCGGCCTCGGTCTCGCGCTGGTCGCCAAGATCGTCGGCGATCATGGCGGCGTCATCGAGTTCGACAGCCAGCAGGGACGCACCACGTTCCGCGTGCTGCTGCCGGTGGCCGCTTCCAGCCTCGAAGGCGACGACGCATGACCGGCGCCGCCCGCACCATCCTCATCGCCGACGACGATCGCGCCATCCGCACCGTCCTCACCCAGGCGCTGGCCCGGCTCGGCCACGACGTGCGCGCGACCGGCAACACCGCGACGCTGTGGCGCTGGATCGAGGATGGCGATGGAGACCTCGTCATCACCGACGTGCTGATGCCTGACGGCAACGGCCTCGACCTGCTGCCGCGCATCCGAAAGCAGCGCCCGGAGCTGCGCGTCGTGGTCATGAGCGCGCAGAACACGCTGCTGACCGCGGTCAAGGCGACCGAGCGCGGCGCCTTCGAATACCTGCCGAAGCCGTTCGACCTGAACGAGCTGGTGCAGGTGGTTCGCCGCGCGCTGTCGGAGCCGGCACGGACCCCGGCTGCGCCTCGGAACGAGGCCGAGGAACGGCTGCCGCTGATCGGCCGGTCGCCGGCGATGCAGGAGATCTACCGGGTCCTGGCCCGCCTGATGGGCACCGACCTGACGGTGACCATCACCGGCGAGTCCGGCACGGGCAAGGAGCTGGTGGCCCGAGCGCTGCACGACTACGGCAAGCGCCGGGCCGGGCCGTTCGTCGCCGTCAACATGGCGGCGATCCCGCGCGAGCTGATCGAGAGCGACCTCTTCGGCCACGAGCGCGGCGCCTTCACCGGCGCGGTGCAGAAGACGACCGGTCGTTTCGAGCAGGCGCAGGGCGGCACGCTGTTCCTCGACGAGATCGGCGACATGCCGCCGGACGCACAGACGCGCCTGCTGCGCGTGCTGCAGCAGGGCGAATACACCACCGTCGGCGGTCGCACGGCGATCCGCGCCGACGTCCGCATCATCGCCGCGACGCACCGCGATCTTCGCCAGCTGATCCGCCAGGGTCTCTTCCGCGAGGACCTCTACTACCGCCTCAACGTCGTCCCGATCCGGCTGCCGCCGCTGCGCGAGCGGAGCGAGGACATCGCCGAGCTGATCGGCCACTTCCTTGCCCAGGCGATCGCCGAGGGGCTGCCGACCAAGACCATCGACGAAGCGGCGATGGACCGGCTCAAG
>CAMDFP010000323.1 GCA_945897335.1 Asaia bogorensis
ACCGGCGGTGCCGGCTTCATCGGGTCGCATCTGGTCGATGCTCTGCTGGCGCGAGGCGACGAGGCTGTGGTCCTCGACGACCTCTCGACCGGACACCGCTCGAACCTGCCGGCCGGCGTCCGGCTGATCGAGGCCGACGTCGCCGACGCGGCCGCGGTCGGCCGTGCGATCGACGGCGCCGACGGCTGCTTCCACCTGGCGGCGATCGCGTCGGTGCAACGCTCGAACGAGGACTGGCTCGGAACCCACCGCGCCAACCTGACCGGCAGCATCGCCGTCTTCGATGCCGCCCGGCGTGCGAAGAACGGCGCGCCCGTCCCCGTCGTCTACGCATCCTCCGCCGCGATCTACGGCGATGCGCCTGACCTGCCGCTGACCGAGGCGTCGCCGACCCGGCCGCTGACGGCCTATGGCGCCGACAAGCTGGGAAGCGAGCTTCACGCCCGGGTCGCCGGCGTCGTTCATGGCGTGGCGACCAGCGGCATGCGCTTCTTCAATGTCTACGGCCCGCGCCAGGACCCGAAGTCGCCCTATTCGGGCGTCATCTCCGTCTTTGCCGATCGGGTCCGCACCGGCCAGCCGATCGGCATCCAGGGCGACGGCAGACAAACCCGCGACTTCGTCTTCGTCGCCGACGTGGTCCGCCACCTGCTGGCGGCGATGGCGACCTCGACCGTCGAAGCGCGCGTCTTCAACGTCTGCACCGGCAAGGCGACCTCGATCCTCGAACTCGCGCATGCGCTGATGACGGCCGCGGGCCGCACCGTCGAGATCCGCCACGGCCCGGCGCGCGCCGGCGACATCCGCGAGTCCCTGGGCAATCCCGCCCGCGCCATCGCCGCGCTCGGAATCAAGGCGGAGACGCCGCTGATCGACGGCCTCAGGGCGACGCTCGCCGGATGATCCTGCTCTTCACCGACTTCGGTCTCGCCGGGCCTTACATCGGACAGATGAAGGCGGCGCTGCATCGCGAGGCACCGGGGGTCCCTGTCATCGACCTCTTTGCCGATGCGCCGGCCTTCGATGCCCAACGCTCGGCCTATCTCCTGGCCGCCTACGCGAGCGAGTTTCCGCCGCCGGCGACGTTCCTCGCCGTCGTCGATCCAGGCGTCGGCGGCGACCGCCGCGCGATCGTGGTCGAGGCCGACGGCCGGCGCTTCGTCGGCCCGGACAACGGGCTGTTCGAGCTGGCCTGGCGGCGCGCCGCCGAGCGCAAGGCCTACGCCATCGACTGGCGGCCGGACCGACTCTCCGCGTCGTTCCATGGCCGCGACCTCTTCGCCCCGGTGGCGGCGCGACTCGCCTCGGGACAGGGAGTGGCGCTTTCGCCCATCGATGGCCTAGCCGTGGCACCGCGCACTTGGCCGGACGATCTGCGGCAGATCATCTATGTCGACCACTACGGCAACGCCATGACCGGACTTCGCGTCGAGGCCATACCATCCGGAGCGATGATCGAGATCGCCGGGCGGCGTCTCGGCCGGCTTCGCACGTTTTCCGATGCCGGCGAGGGAGCGGCGTTCTGGTACGAGAATGCCAATGGCCTGGTCGAGATTGCCGTCAACCGCGGTCGTGCCGATCGCGATCTCGGGCTCGCCGTCGGAACCCCGCTCAGGATCAGCCTGGCTTAAGGCGGGCGCTACTCGCCCTGCTGCAGCAGTTTCCCCTCGCGGCGGGCCCAACGGAAGGCGACGAAGAACAGCACGATGCCGACGACGATGTAGACGGCATCGACGATGAGCGCGCCGGCGAGAAGATCCCAGCGGAAGACACCTTCGTACATCACCGCCCGCATGCCCTCGAAGACATAGGCCGCCGGCGTCAGCCAGGCGACCGGCTGAAGCCAGCCGGGCAATGTCGAGATCGGGTAGTAGATGCCGCTGATCGGCGCGAAGCCGAAGACCGTCGCCCAGGCGAAGCTCTCGGCACCGGCGCCGAAGCGGAGGATGAGTCCGCAGACGGCAAGCCCGATGCCCCAGCCCATGATCATCAGGCAGGTGAAGAACGGGATCAGCGGCAGGCCGAGGTCGAAGATCGAGAAGTGATAGAGCGGGATCGCCATCAGCACGGCCGGCCCGACGCCGATCGCCGTCCGGATGATGCTCATGACCATGAGCCCGAGGGCGAACTCGACCGGCTTCAGCGGCGTCACGAACAGGTTGGCGAGGTTGCGCGACCAGTGCTCCTCGAGGAAGGAGACGGTGATGCCGAGCTGGGCGCGGAAGACGATGTCCCAGAGCAGCACGGCCGCCAGCAAAACGCCGGTCGCGCGCGCGACCCAGCTCGAATGGCCGATGAAGAACTGGGTGGTGAAGCCCCAGATGATCATCTGCATTGTCGGCCAGTAGGCGAGTTCGACGATCCGCGTCCACGAACCCTTCAGGAGGTAGTAGTGGCGGAGGACGATGGCGCCGATGCGGCCGAAGGAGAGCCCGACCGGCGACTTCTGGCGGATGCGGATCGCGGTCATTCGGCGGCCAGTCCCTGCTGGCGGGCGATGTCCAGGAACACCTGCTCCAGCGTGTCGCGGCCATAGCGGCTGATCAGGTCCTCGGGCGCGCCGCGATCGACGATGCGGCCCTGGCGCATCATCAGCACGTGGCGGCAGAGACGCTCGACCTCGCCCATGTTGTGGGATGCCAGCAGGATGGTGGCGCCGACCCGGCGTTGATAGGCCTCGAGATACGACCTGACCCAGTCGCCGGTGTCAGGGTCGAGAGAGGCCGTCGGCTCGTCCAGCAGCAAGAGCTCGGGCTCGTTGATCAGGGCCTTGGCAAGTGCCACGCGGGTGCGCTGGCCGGCCGAGAGGCTGCCGACGGGGCGATCGGCGAAGCCGACCAGATCCAGATCTTCGATCAGCGCAGCGATCCGCTCATCGAGCCTGGCGATGCCGTAGAGATAGCCATAGATCTTCAGGTTCTGCCGGGTGCTGAGGCGATGCGGCAAGTCGACATAGGGCGAGGAGAAATTCATCCGCGGCAGCACATGGGCGCGCTCGTGGCGCATGTCGTGGCCAAGCACGTGAACCTCGCCCGCGGTCGGCTCGAGCAGCCCGAGCAGCATGGCGAGCGTCGTCGTCTTGCCGGCACCGTTGCCGCCGAGAAGCGCCACCGTGGTGCCGGCCTGGACCTCGAAGGTGAGGCCGTCCACCGCCGTCACCTTCTCGAAGCGCTTGGTGAGGCCGACGACCTCGATTGCGGGATGAGCCATCGAGGGAATATAGGGAGGGAGCGATGACAAGGCCAAGAGCGTGACCGCACGCGCAGAACCGACCCGGCCGCCGCCGGCCCACGCCATTCCGCGGTCGGTCCCCTCCGGGCCGGTGCGCTTCCGCACGCTGATGCTGATCCGTTGGATCGGCGTGATCGGCCAGGCCGTCGCGCTGTTCGTCGTCCATGTCGGGTTCGGTCTCGATCTGCCGATGGTGCTGGCGCTCGGCATCGTCGGGGTCTCTGCCCTCCTCAACTTGGTCCTGACGCTCAGCCCGCCATCGGGCGGGCGCATCGACCACCGCCAGGCGACGCTGTTCCTGACTTACGACCTGCTCCAGCTCTCGACGCTGCTGTTCCTGACCGGCGGCCTCTACAACCCTTTCGCGCTGCTGATCCTGGCCCCGGTCACGATCTCGGCGACCGTGCTCTCCCGCCACACCACCATCGCGCTCTCGGTGCTTGCGGTCTTCCTAACCTCGATCCTGGCGTTCTGGCATCTGCCGCTGCCCTCGCCCGTCCTCTGGGTCGAGCCCTCGCGCCTGGTGGCACTCGGCCTCTGGATCGCCCTGGTCTGCGCCATCGTCTTTATGGCGAGCTACACCTTCACCGTCGCCGAGGAGGCAAGGCGCATGTCGGATGCGCTCTCGGCGACCCAGATGGCGCTCGCCCGCGAGCAGCGGGTCTCGGCGCTCGGCGGCCTCGCCGCGGCAGCGGCGCACGAACTCGGATCGCCGCTCTCGACCATCGCCGTTGCCGCTAAGGAACTCGCCCGCGACGTCCCCGCCGATTCGCCCTTCGCCGACGACGTCCGCCTGCTGGTGAGCCAGAGCCGGCGCTGCAGCGAGATTCTGGCCCAGCTGTCGCATCTGCCCGAGGAAGTCGACCCGGCGACGCCATTCGAGCGCCTGCCGCTCTCGGCGCTGGTCGAACTGGCCGCGCTTCCCTACGAGAAGGACGAGATCGAGGTCGATTTCCGCGAGAAGGCTGAGGACGGATCGCCCGAGCCGGTGGTGCCGCGGACGCCCGAGCTCCTCCACGGCCTCGGCACGCTGATCCAGAACGCGGTGCAGTTCGCCAAGACGCGGGTCGCGGTCGAGACCGCCTGGGACGCGGCCGAGACCCGGGTCACCATCCTGGACGACGGCCCGGGCTTCTCGCAGATGGTCATGGCCGAGCTGGGCGAGCCCTATGTCTCCAGCCGGTCCGGCGGCGGTGGCCATATGGGCCTCGGCGTCTTCATCGCCCTCTCCCTCCTCGACCGCGGCGGAGCGGCCATCGCCTTCGACAACCGGCCCGAAGGCGGAGCGAGGGTTGTGGTCCGCTGGGATCGCGCCATACTGGAGGGAGGCCGCATCCCATGAGCGAGAGCGCGATGACCAAGTCGCCGGGCGACCAGACCCTTCTGATCGTCGACGACGACGAGCCCTTGCGCACCCGCCTCGCCAGGGCCCTGGAGAAGCGGGGCTTCCTTGTCGCGACCGCGGAGTCGGTCGCGGCCGGGAAGGCACATGCGACGGCGTCGCCGCCGGCCTTCGCCGTGGTTGACCTCAGGCTCGGCGACGGCAGCGGCCTCGACGTCGTCCAGGCTCTCAGGGACGCCCGCGCCGACGTGCGCGTGGTGGTGCTGACCGGCTACGGCAACATCGCGACCGCGGTCGCCGCGGTGAAGGCGGGCGCCGTCGACTACCTGCCGAAGCCGGCTGACGCGGACGCGATCGAGGCGGCGCTCCGCGCTCATGCCCAGATCATGCCGTCGCCGCCGGAGAACCCGATGTCCGCCGACCGGGTGCGGTGGGAGCACATCCAGCGGGTCTTCGAGCAATGCGACCGCAACGTCTCGGAGACGGCCCGGCGCCTTCGCATGCACCGGCGCACGCTGCAGCGCATTCTCGCCAAGCACGCCCCCCGGGACTGATCCGCTACCCTCGGTCGAGGGACTCTTGACTCCTCCCGGTTCCTCGGCTGGGATGGGGTGAGGTTGTCGTACAAGTAAACATCCACAGAGAACGGATCCGTCGCGAGCGCGCCGAAGGCCGATCCCCGCGTCCGCGCCGACCGCATCATCCTCGAGCGCGACGTTGTCCTGCCCCCTGAAAAGTGGTCCTCCCTGAAGTATGGTTTTT
>CAMDFP010000324.1 GCA_945897335.1 Asaia bogorensis
GCTGTGGAAGCTGATGCAGGAGCTGAAGGACAACCCGCATCCGGAACCGGGCGAGGGACAGGACCGCCAGGGCCTCGACGCCTTCGCGGCCGCTCTCAGCGGCGTCAGAGAGAAGGTCGAAGCCTTGCAGGCTGAAGGCGGACCGGACCAGCGGGGAAAGTCGAGCGCGATCCTGATGCAGGCGCTGACCGGGCTGCAGAAGGCCGAAGCGGAGGCAGCCTCGAAAACGCCCTCTCCGCCGACCGGCGACAAGCCCCGTACGGCCTCCAAGGTTCCCAAGCCCGTGCTCGACCTGCCTGACGCGGCGACCTTGCGTGAAGGTCCGGTCGAGCTCCTGGTCGACCGCTACGCTGCCATTGCCGCGGCCGCGCGGGACGCGATGGAGCATGGCCGCGTCACCCGCCACAACCGGCTCTTCGACCGGGTCCGCGAGATCGCCAAGGCGCTTGCGGCGCGGGCGCCCGATGGTCGTAAGGCGCTGTTGCCGCTCCTGTCGCACCCCGATGCCGGCGTCCGAGAATTCGCCGCTCATGATTGCCGGGACCTGACTGCATAAAGCGGCCGGTTCATCGTATGCGGATTTTTTTACAATTTAGCTGTTGACAAAACTCCGCGTTTTTGACAGGATCGAGGCTACTGGAAGGACCTGCGCCTAGCGGCGGCGGGTCCTTTTTCATTTCCGCACCCTCATCCATTCCACATTCGGAGTCGGCTTATGCACGTGCACACCCAAGGGGTGTCGCGCGAGCGCCAGGATATTGTCCGAGGCGCGGAGCGCTGCTGGATCGATGGCGACCTGATCCGTCTCTCGGCTTGGCCGATCGGCGGCGTGCGCCCAGGCGGACGGTCCGGCCCGGTCCCCTGGCTGATGGACCTCTCGGTCCTCGAAGAGGCGATGCAGGAGGTTTACGGCCGCGGCTTCCGGCTCGGCGACCGCGCGCCGCTGCTGCAGATGACGGCGAACGCGCTCGCTTCCGGCGACCGCCGCCGTGCCGCCGATCTCGCCAATGAGATCTCATTCCCGCCGCCGGAATACGCCTCGCGCCTTCGCGATGCCGGTCTTCGCTACCTCAACTGGGGCCCGGCGCACCGCCGCGGCAACCCGCCGATCGACGTCGAGGCCTGGCTCGAACGCAAGGCGTGGGAACGCAAATACGACCCCAACCAGCCGCGCGTCCCGCGAGGTCATCCGGACGGTGGCCAGTGGACGGATGGAGGCGGTGCCGGAAGTGACGGGGCAGATAACGGCAGCGACGCAGAAGAACTGAATCTGGGCGACGCACCCCTTTCGGAAGAGCAGTACGAGAAGGCCCTCGAGATCGACGAAGAGGTCCGCCGGGTTCTGGCGGACAAGGGGAATCCGGATGCTCTCCGGCTTCTTGCTGCAGGGGGCCGTAAGAAGCCTCCGGGAACTCTCGCCAAAATTATGGCGATGGTGGGACCGGCCACCGAGGCTCTGAGTTGGCTTGCAGAGACGAGTCAGACGTTTCGATATTTTTACCTGCTGAGACTCATCGGAGAAGGCTTCGGTGATCTGCTCGGCTATATCTCGGAGGCTGAAGAATGGGGAGAGATTGTTGCTGAAGAGGCGGATCGGGATTTTGATTCAGCTTCAAAGTTCAAAAAATTCTACGAGGCCAAGAAAAAACTTGGTCGAGAATGGCATCACATCGTCGAAGACGGCACCAAATTTCCCGAGAAGATGAAGCAGAACACGAAGAACATCGTGCAGATCCCTCGTGCCAAGCATTGGGAGATCTCTAAGTTCTACAGCACGCCGAACCACGACGAGGACCGCTTCGGGGGCCTGTCGCCGCGCGAATGGCTGCGTGACAAGCCGATCGAGGTGCATCGGGAGTTGGGGATGGAAATCCTGCGCAGGTTCAGAGGCGTGAAATGAGCAGCACGGATCTCAAGTCCCTTTCCCAGCAGGAACTCTTCGATCGCTTCGTTGCGCTTTCGACGGAGATGGGTGAAGTCTATGGCAGCAGCACGCGCCTTTACAAACGCTATCAAAATCAGAGAGAGCACGTCCTTGTGGAGCTGGACGCGCGTGGGCTCGCAACGGCCGCGACTTTTCTGCCCGCGCTTCGACACGAGAATCCGTGGGTACGCTACGGCGCGGCACGCTTTTGCTTCAAGGATGCGCCCGAGGAGACGCTTGCCGTGCTGAAGCAGCTGGCGGGGATGACCTATCACTGGCTCGGCCCCATTGCCGGGATGACCCTCGATTCCTATGCCGCGGGCTATCGTCCTACGATAAAGCGCCACCTATTGGAAAAGCCCGAATAGGCCGCGATCCCGACCCGAACTGAGGCAGCGTCGTTCGGCTGCGCCTACGTCCCTTCGCCGCCCCGGTTTGACTGGCAGGCCGTGGGAGACTAAAAGAACAAATCACGAACAATTGCGACCATGCCGCCCTATCTCGAACTCGAAACCGCGACCAATTTCAGCTTCCTCGACGGCGCCGCGCATGCCGAGGAGCTGGTGGAGACGGCTCACGCGCTGGGGCATGCCGGGATCGGCATCGCCGACCGCAACACGCTGGCCGGCGTGGTGCGTGCCCATCACGTGGTCGCGGACGAGCCGGAGACCTATCGGGGATTCCGCCTGCTCGTGGGCGCGCGGCTGGTGCTCCACGACGAGTTCGAGATCCTTTGCTATCCGACCGACCGTGCCGCCTATGGCCGGCTCTCGCGCCTCCTCACCATCGGCAAGCGGCGCGCGCCCAAGGGCGAGTGCTTCCTCGGCCTGCCCGATGTGCTGGAGTTCGGCGAGGGCCAGGTCTTCATCGCCTGCCAGCCGGAGCAGCCGGACCCGGCGCATCTCGAACGCATGACCGCGCTCGCCCGGCGCTTCCGCGGCAATGTGTTCCAGGCGGCGACCTGGCGCTATGACGGCGACGACCGCCGGCGGCTGACGCGCCTCTCCGCGCTGGCCGCCGCCGCGCTTACGCCGTTGGTCGCCACCAACGACGTCCGCTATCACGCCGCCGCCCGCCGGCCGCTCGCAGACGTGCTCGCCTGCGTCCGCCTGAAGACCACCATCGCCGAAGCCGGCACACGGCTCGCCGCCAATGCCGAGCGCCACCTCAAGACGCCGGCGGAAATGTTGCGGCTCTTCCGCGACTACCCGGACGCCGTCGCCTGCAGCATTGAGGTCGCGGAGCGCTGCCGCTTCGCGCTCACCGATCTCAAATACGACTACCCCAGCGAGGCGCCCCCCGGTCGCACGGCGCAGGAGGAGCTCGAAGATCGCGCCTGGAAGGGGCTTGCCAAGCGGTTCCCCGGCGGTATCACGGACCGGGAGCGGAGCGTCCTCAATCGCGAGCTCGACCTGATCCGGGAGCGTGCTTACGCCCCCTATTTTCTTACCGTCGACAATATCGTTCGGTATGCGCGCTCCAAAGGCATCCTCTGCCAAGGGCGCGGTTCTGCCGCCAATTCGCTCGTCTGCTACTCCCTCTGGATCACCTCGGTCGATCCCCTGGAGAAAGGCCTTCTGTTCGAGCGCTTCGTCTCCAGCGTGCGTGATGAGCCGCCGGACATCGATGTCGATTTCGAGCACGAGCGGCGCGAGGACGTGATCCAGCACATCTATCAGCACTATGGCCGCGATCGTGCCGCCATCGCCGCGACCGTGATCAGCTACCGGACGCGGGGCGCGCTCCGCGATGTCTCGAAGGCGATGGGGCTCACCCCCGATGTGGTCGAGGTGCTGAACGCGATCGACTGGTCGGACGAAGAGCCGGAGCAATACCCGGAACGGATGAGCCGGGAGGAAAGGCAGGAGATCAGAAGGAAGAGGAAGGTGGTCAACTGGGACGCGGTTCGGCGTGTGGGATTGGATCCCGAGGATCCGATCCTGCGGCATGCGCTCACGCTGACGCTCGATCTCGTCGGCTTTCCGCGTCACCTGTCGCAGCATGTAGGCGGCTTCGTCATCACGGCAGGCCGCCTCGACGAGCTGGTGCCGATCATGGATGCGGCGATGGAAGATCGCACCAGCATCGAATGGGACAAGGATGACCTGAATACGTTGGGCATCCTCAAGGTCGACGTGCTCGCGCTCGGCATGCTCACCTGTCTCAAGCTCGCCTTCGACATGCTGGCGAAGCACAAGGGCCTGAGCGTCGACCTGACGCTCCCGACGGATGATCCGGCGGTTTACGAGATGCTGCAGAAGGGAGACTCCCTCGGCGTCTTCCAGGTCGAGAGCCGCGGCCAGATGGCGATGCTGCCAAGGCTCAAGCCGAAGGAGTTCTACGATCTCGTCATCGAGGTCGCGATCGTTCGCCCAGGACCGATCCAGGGCGACATGGTCCACCCTTATCTGCGCCGCCGAGAGGGCGTCGACAAGGTTGAGATTCCGCCGGGACTCGAGGACGTGCTTACCAAGACGCTGGGGATTCCGCTGTTCCAGGAACAGGCCATGCGCATGGCCATCGTCGGCGCAGGGTTTTCGTATACCGATGCCGACAGGCTGCGTCGCGCCATGGCGACCTTCAAGAGCAACGGCAGGATCGGCGAGTTCAAGGAGCCGTTCATCAGCGGCATGATCAAGAACGGCTATGACCGAGGCTTCGCCGAGCGCTGCTTCAGCCAGATGGAGGGCTTCAGTAACTATGGCTTTCCGGAGAGCCATGCGGCTTCCTTCGCCATCCTGGTCTATGCCTCGGCCTGGCTGAAGCGCTGGCATCCGGAAGTGTTCGCGGGATCGCTGCTGAACGCCCAGCCGATGGGCTTCTATCAGCCGGCACAGATCGTCGGCGATGCGAGGCAGAATGGTGTCGAGGTGCGTCCTGCGGACGTGAACGCCAGCGACTGGGACTGCACCCTGGAGCCGAGAGCCGATGGCGGCTTCGCGCTGCGCCTCGGGCTCCGCGAGATCGCGGGCCTGTCCAAGGACGAGATCGCCGAGAAGTTGGTGAAGCTGCGCGGCGCCGGCTATCGGAGTGTCCGCGATCTCTGGCTGCGCGCCGGGCTCAAGGTCGCGAGCCTGGAGAAGCTGGCCGCCGCCGATGCCTTCCGCTCGCTCGGCCTGCAGCGGCGGGAAGCGTTGTGGGCGGTCAAGGGCCTCGGCGAGGCGCCGCTGCCGCTGTTCGCCGCCGCCGAGATCAGGGCCTCTCTCCAAGTCGAGCCCGAGGTGACGCTGCCGGCGCTCGGCCTCGGTGCCGAAGTCGCCCAGGACTACTTCACCACCGGCCTCTCCTTGAAGCGGCATCCCCTGGCGCTGATCCGGCCGCGCCTGCATCGGGACGGCTGGAACCAGGCGGCCCTGCTCGACGACGCGCCGCCGGGCCAGCTGGTCCGTGTCGCCGGCCTCGTGCT
>CAMDFP010000325.1 GCA_945897335.1 Asaia bogorensis
TGGGTTATCGGGATCGCGGGCCAGATGGTCGATGACGGCCTCGGCCGAGGCATGCTCGTGCTTGGCGTAGAAGCTCTCCTCGCAGCCCGCGGCGGCGAGGGCAGAATGCCATTCGTCCGCCATCTCGGCGGCATCGAGAGGCAGGCTCGACATGCGCATGGCGACGTCGAGCAGACGCGCCATGTTCTCCGCCCGCTCGACGTAGCGGGAGAGCCAGAACAGGCTTCCGGCAGTGCGGCTCAGCATCTAGCGCTCAGCCATCGAGGACCCAGGTGTCCTTGGTGCCGCCGCCCTGGCTCGAATTCACCACCAGGGAGCCCTGGCGTAGCGCCACGCGGGTCAGGCCACCCGGCACGATGCGGATGTCGCGGCCGGCCAGGACGAAGGGGCGGAGATCGACATGGCGGGGAGCGACGCCGCTCTGGACGAAGGTCGGGCAAGTCGAGAGGCTGAGCGTCGGCTGGGCGATGTAGCGTTCGGGCGTCGCCCGGATCTTTTCGGCGAAGGCGCTGCATTCGGCCCTGGTCGCGTGCGGGCCGACCAGCATGCCGTAGCCGCCGGAGCCATGGACGTCCTTGACCACCAGCTCGTGCAGGTGGTCGAGCACATAGGCGCGCTCGTCGGCCTCCGAGCAGCGCCAGGTCGGCACGTTCTTCAGGATCGGCTCTTCGCCGAGGAAGAACCGGATCATCTCGGGCACGTAGGTATAGACCGCCTTGTCGTCGGCGATGCCGGCGCCGACCGCATTCGCCAGCGTCACGTTGCCGGAGCGGTAGGCGGCCATCAGGCCGGGGACGCCGAGGGCCGAGTCCGGGCGGAAGGTCAAAGGGTCGATAAAGGCATCGTCGATCCGCCGGTAGATCACGTCGACCCGCTGGCGGCCGCGGGTGGTGCGCATGTAGACGACCAGGTCCTCGACCATCAGGTCGGCGCCCTCGACCAATTCCACCCCCATCTCGTCGGCGAGAAAGGAGTGTTCATAATAGGCGCTGTTGTAGGAGCCGGGCGTCAGCAGCACGACGGTCGGATTGTCGGAGGCGGCGGGCGGCGCCACCGAGCGCAGCATGCCGAGAAGCTCCTCCGGATAGTGCGAGACCGGACGTATGCGGTGACGGCGGATCAGCTCGGGAAAGAGCCGCATCGTCGCCTCGCGGTTCTCCAGCATGTAGGAGACGCCCGACGGCGTGCGGCAATTGTCTTCGAGCACGTAGAATTCTTCCGGTCCGACCCTGACCATGTCGATGCCGGCGACATGGGTGTAGATCCCGGCTGCGACCTTGAGCCCGACCATTTCGGCAGCAAAGCCCGGATTATGCAGGATGAGAGCCGGCGGAATCTTGCCGGCGCGGATGAACTCCTGCTGGCCGTAGACGTCGGCGATGAAGGAGTTCAGCGCCTTCACCCGCTGGGTGAGGCCGCGCTCCAGTACCGACCATTCATGCGCGTCCAGAACCCGCGGGATGATGTCGAAGGGAATCAGGCGCTCGGGATCGCCGCCCTCGGTGTAGACGGCGAAAGTGATGCCGGTCCGCCGGAAGATCAGCTCGGCCTCGTCCCGCTTGATCGCCAGCATCTCGGCAGGAGTCGAGGCAAGCCAGTCGGCGATGGCGGCATAGGGCGGACGGGTCGATCCGTCGCCGCTCATCTCGTCGAAGGCCGATGTCGTCACCGTCGTTCCCTTACCCCCGTTCGGCCGCAGGCGAGATCAGCAAGCGACATGCCATCGTTGTCCCCCTGAAACGAGACGCGGCGCAGCCACCTGCCGCGCCGGTCTCGTGCCTCCGCAAGGTGCAGGGGCTGCCATTGAAAGCGGCAGATGCCGCCAGAATGATCGCCCGTGCGCCGGCCGGCCGCAACCGCCCGGGCCGATCAGGCCTTCTTCAGCCGCTTGCTCCACGTCACCAGCTCCGCCATCAGATCCCTGATCAGACCCTTGGTGGTCTCGTCGGTGAGCGTTCCGGAGGCGTCGAACTTGGATGCGGCGCCGCCAATCATCACCTCGGGCTTGTTGACGAAGCGCATGTTGAGGAAGACGCCGATCTGGCGGAGGTGATACTGCGCGCGCGCCGTGCCGATGACGCCTCCGGACGCGCCGAGAATTGCGACCGCCTTGTCGTTGAAGGGCTGCTCCGGCGGGCGGGACGCCCAGTCGATGGCATTCTTCAGCACGCCCGAGGTCGAGTAGTTGTATTCGGGCGTCGCGAAGACGAGTCCGTCGGCGGCGGCGATCTTCTCGCGAAGGCGCTGCACCGGCTCCGGGAAGTCCTGGGCCTTCACGTCCTCGTTGTAGAGCGGAAAATTGGAGATATCAAAGATCTCCATGGTCGCGCCGGCCGGAACCAGACCGGCAGCGGCCCTCAACGCCGCGGAGTTGTAGGAGCCTTTGCGCAGGCTGCCGGAGATGCCGAGGATGCGGATATCTGCCATGTCGTTGTCTTCCTTCCCCTGAAATGAGTCGGCGGGTGCCGTTCGCCGGAGTGTTCCTGCTGCCGAGGTCGGAGGCAACCATATTGTAAGTGTTTCTGCTACGAATAGAGATCGGCCGGCGACGCGCCGACATGAAGCGATAACCGGACGGTCACGAAGTTTTCGCCGACGGCGGCTAGCGTCCCATTCCTTTAATGGAGGAGGTCGCCATGCCGCATTCCGGTCCCCTGCTCGATCGTCGCAATCTGCTGACGGGTGCCGCCGCCGCTGCGTTGGCCCTGTCTGCCCGCGGCGCGATCGCCCAGACCTCGGGCCTGCCCGTCCTCTCCGGCGCCGCCAAGCCGACCGACGCCGGCTATTGGGAGGCGGTGCGAGGCCTCTACACCGTGACCAAGGACGTCATCAACCTGGAGAACGGCTATTGGGGCATCATGGCCGATCCGGTGAAGCGTCAGTTCCTCGCCTTCAACGAGATGATCAACATCGAAAACTCCTACTACGCCCGGACGAAATTCGGAGGCGATCTGGAGAAGGTCCGTCTCGCCGTTGTGGAGGCGCTTGGCGCCGATGCGGCGGAAGTGGCGTTGACCCGCGGCGCCACCGAAGCGTTGCAATGCCTGATCGGCGGCTACAACAAGCTCAAACCCGGCGACACCGTCCTCTACGCCGATCTTGACTACGACAGCATGCAATACGCCATGAACTGGCTGAAAGACCGGCGCGGCGTCGACGTCGTGAGGTTTGCGATCCCCGAGCCGGCGACCCGGCAGGCCGTGCTCGACGCCTATGCCAAGCTCCTGGCGGACAACCCTAGGGCCCGCCTGCTTCTGCTGACCCATGTGAGCCACCGCACCGGTCTCGTCATGCCGGTGAAGGAGATCGCCGAGCTGGCGCGGATCCGGGGCGTCGATGTCATTCTCGATGCCGCCCATTCCTGGGGGCAGATCGACTTCAAGGCCGCCGACCTCGGCGTCGACTTCATCGGCTTCAACCTGCACAAATGGATCGGAGCGCCGCTCGGCGCCGGGGCCCTCTATATCCGGAAGGTCCGTGCCACCGACATCGATCGCCACATGGGCGACGAGGACTGGCCGGCCGAGGACGTGCGTGCCCGCATCCACACCGGCACCTACAACTTCGCCACGATGCTGACGGTGCCGGCGGCGTTGGCGTTGCATCGGGAGATCGGCTCGCCCGCCAAGGAGGCGCGCCTTCGCCATCTCCGGAACCACTGGGTCGGACGCGCGCGGGCAATTCCGGGTATCGAGATCCTGACGCCCGACGAGCCCGGCATGTACGGCGCCATCACCTCGTTCCGCTTCGCCGGCAAGGGCTCGGCCGCCGACAACACCGCCATCGTCAACGCGCTTCGGGACCAGCACAAGATCCTGACCGTGCGTCGGGCCGGCATCGCCAAGGGACAATGCATCCGCGTGACGCCCGCGCTCTACACCAGCGAGGCCGATCTCGAACGGTTCGTCGAGGCGCTGCAGCGCGTCGCCGCCTAAGACGAGGCCATCGTCGCCGCGAACACCCGGGCGTAGTTGCCGCCGAGCAGCTTCCTCACCTCGTCGGCATGGAAGCCGCGCGCCATCAGCGATGCGGCGAGATCGGGCAACTGGCGATAGCTGGAGAAGGTCGGCGGCGCGGTGAGCCCGTTCATATCTGTGCCGAGGCCGACATGGTCGATGCCGACCGTATCGACCATGCGCGCGATGCCGGCGGCGAGTGCTGCCAGATCGGGGAAGATTTCGGAGGGCGGCCAGATGCCGATCACGCCGCCCGTTCCAGCGACGAGGCGCGCATGGTCGGGCGAGATCAGCCGGCTATAGGGTCGCGGCCGGTTGGCGAGCGAGGTGTGAGAGAGAACCAGCGGCTTGGCGGTGACGGCGGCCGCCCGCTTGACCAGGTCGAAGGTTCCGTGGGCGACGTCGACGACGATGCCCATGCGGTTGCAGTGCCGGATCACCTCGGCGCCGAAGCCGGTGAGGCCGCCATGGACCGCCGCCGTCGTCTGGATGTCGCCCAGTTCGTTGACCCGGTAGTGAGTGAGCTGCAGGTGGCGGAGACGGTGCTCGCGGTGGGCCTCCTCCAGCCGCTCGATCCGGCCCTCGAGGAAGTCGGCACCCTCGGCGGCGATGAGGACCGAGGGGCCGCGGGCGGGCGCCACCGTCAGCGAGGCGAGGTCGGTGACCGAATGGAGATCCTGCTGCTTCACCAAGGCGGTGAGCCTGGCGAAGGAGAGACGGCTCCATTCATAGAGCTCGCCCGGCTCCGCCTCCCGCATGGTGCGGATGCGGCGGTCAGGCGTGAGCTCCAGGATCGGCGTGTCGGCGACCATGGCGAGGCAGATGACCGCCATGCCGCCTTCTCGCATCGGCGCGGCGACCGGGGTGAACGGCGCATTCGACGGCACATTGGTCCGGCCGATGGCGCGCCCGGCGTGGGAGTGGATGTCGATGGTGAGGGCACCGGCGAGGACCTGGCCGGCGGCGGTGCGCGTGTCCGCCTGTGCCAGCGCGGCTCGCGGGGAGGCCGCTGCGAGGCAGAGAAGCGGGCCGGCGCCAAGGAGCGTCCGTCGCGTGAACACGCTGGCTGCGGGGGCGGAGGCGATGACCTCTGCGTCGCGGAGCTGATAGCGCCATCCGGCCGGATCGTCATCGTCGAGCCGTCGGAAGGTGCCCGCGACCCGCACCTCCCCCGGGGGACATGCGACGGACTGGTCGAAGAAGACCTCGACGGTCGTCCGCCGGTCGCCGGGGACACAACCGGCGCAGCAAAGCGACTCCGGCACCAGCAGTGCGTAGTCCCGGCACCCGGCCTCCTCGACCGGCCGGAGCCAGCCGACGATCTCGACGGGGCGTCCGTCGAGACCGTCGGTGGCGCC
>CAMDFP010000326.1 GCA_945897335.1 Asaia bogorensis
CCGGAGGGCACCGAGATGGTGATGCCGGGCGACAACATCGCCATGGAAGTGAAGCTGATCGCGCCGATCGCCATGGACGAGGGCCTTCGCTTCGCCATCCGCGAAGGCGGCCGCACCGTCGGCGCCGGCGTCGTCGCGTCGATCATCGAATAGCCGCAGGGAGAGAAGCTCTTCGGAGCGCGCTAGGAGTGTAGCTCAACTGGTAGAGCACCGGTCTCCAAAACCGGGGGTTGGGGGTTCGAGCCCCTCCACTCCTGCCAGCCGCCCGAAAGACGATGCCGCATGAGCAAGACGAACCCGATCGAATTCCTCCGCCAGGTCCGCCAGGAGGCCAACAAGGTCACCTGGCCTAGCCGCAAGGAGACGCTGGTGACCGGCGCCATGGTGTTCGTCATGGTGACGATCTGCGGCATCTTCTTTCTGGTCGTCGACCAGGTGCTGTCGCTCGCGATCCGGCTCCTGCTCGGCGTGAGGTGATCAGCCATGGCTCATAACTGGTACGTCATCCACGTCTACTCCGGCCTCGAGAAGAAGGTCGCCGCCTCGATCAAGGAACAGGCCGAGGCGAAAGGCATGGGCGATCAGATCCTCGACGTGCTCGTGCCGATCGAGGAAGTGGTCGAGATGCGACGCGGCGCCAAGGTCAACTCCGAGCGCAAGTTCTTCCCGGGGTACGTCCTGGTGAAGATGGAGCTCACCGACGAGACCTGGCATCTGGTCAAGAACACGCCGAAGGTCACCGGCTTCCTCGGCGGCCGCGGCAAGCCGCACCCGATCTCCCAGGGCGAGGCCGACCGGATCATCAAGCAGGTCAAGGAAGGCGTCGAGCGGCCGAAGCCCTCGATCCGCTATGAGGTCGGCGAGCAGGTCCGGGTCTCCGACGGCCCGTTCACCTCCTTCAACGGCCTGGTCGAGGAGGTCGACGAAGAGAAGGCGCGGCTCAAGGTTTCGGTTTCCATCTTCGGCCGGGCGACACCGGTCGAGCTCGAATACTCGCAGGTGGAGAAGGTCTGATCCTGCGAGCCGTCGGACCTTAAGGTCCGGCTTCATGGTGTGGGAGGCCTGCCACGGGCCGGACCACACGACCCGAACGGACGTATGAGGAAGGGTTAAGACGATGGCGAAGAAGATTGCAGGTTACGTCAAGCTGGAGGTGCCGGCAGGCAAGGCGAATCCGTCGCCGCCGATCGGCCCGGCGCTCGGCCAGCGCGGCCTCAACATCATGGAGTTCTGCAAGGCGTTCAACGCCCAGACCCAGAAGGTCGAGCCCGGCACGCCGATCCCGGTGACGATCACGGCCTACACCGATCGCACCTTCACCTTCATCATGAAGACGCCGCCGACCAGCTTCTTCCTGAAGAAGGCGGCGGGCGTGGAGAAGGGCTCGCAGACCCCGTCGCGCGGCACCGCCGGCAAGGTCAGCGCCGCTCAGGTGCGCGAGATCGCCCAGCAGAAGATGCAGGATCTGAACGCCAAGGACATCGACGGCGCGATCCAGATGGTGCGTGGCACGGCCCGGTCGATGGGCCTGGAAGTGGCGGAGTAAGACCATGGCTCAGGGAAAGCGGCTGAAGGCAGCCTACAAGTCGGTCGATCGCGAGGCGTTCTACGCGCTCGTCGACGCGGTGAAGCTGGTGAAGTCCGGCGCCAAGGCGAAGTTCGACGAGACCATCGAGATCGCGATGAATCTCGGTGTCGATCCGCGCCACTCCGACCAGATGGTGCGTGGCGTCGTCGAGCTGCCGCACGGCACCGGCAAGACCCTCAAGGTCGCCGTGTTCGCCCGAGGCGACAAGGCGAAGCAGGCCCAGGATGCCGGTGCCGACATCGTCGGTGCCGAGGACCTGGCCGAGAAGATCCAAGCCGGCGAGATCAATTTCGACCGCTGCATCGCCACCCCTGACATGATGGGCGTGGTCGGCAAGCTGGGTAAGGTGCTGGGCCCGCGCGGCCTGATGCCGAACCCGAAGCTGGGCACGGTGACGCCGAACGTCGCCGAGGCGGTCAGGGCGGCCAAGGCCGGCCAGGTTGAGTTCCGGGTCGAAAAGGCCGGGATCGTGCACGCCGGCGTCGGCAAGGCGAGCTTCTCCGAAGCCGCCCTCACCGAGAACGTGAAGGCCTTCATCGGCGCCATCTCGCGGGTGAAGCCGACCGGCGTGAAGGGCAATTTCATTCGGAAAATCAGCCTGAGCTCCACCATGGGCGTGGGGGTCAAGCTGGAGCTGTCGTCGGTTTCGGCCGGCGGTGGCGGCGGAGCGGCCTGAGGGCCGTTCCTTCGAGTTTCGCCCGTTCCTGCAAAGGGGCGGGCGGATGGTGGGGTGGACCCAGCGGTCCGTCCCAGCCTGTCCGAGACCGTAGGTGCCGAAGGGGTTCGCCCCGGACGCGTAATGGGAAACCGCCTGCGATAGACAGTGGCACCGAAGGTCTTCGAAGAGGGCTCCTCTCCGATGGTCGGACGTGCTTCTGGGGCAGGACAGCCGGGTCCGGGAACGTGCGAAACGCGACCGGGTCCGTGTTCAACCGGCCCGGCGATGGGGGAGACCCCGGAGCCGGTCCAAGGCAAGCGGAGACGATCCGTGAATCGTGAAGAGAAGGCAAAGCAGATCGACGCGCTGAACCGAACTCTCGCAGCGACCTCGCTCGTCGTGGTCACGCGGCAGTCCGGGCTCACCGTCGCCGAGGTCTCCGACCTCCGACGGAAGATGCGTGCCGGCGGCGCCAGCTACAAGGTGACTAAGAATCGTCTAGCCCGTCTCGCTCTCAAGGGGACGAAGTTCGAGGGTATCGACTCGCTCTTCGTCGGTCCGACGGCGGTTGCCGTCTCGAAGGACCCGGTGGCTGCGGCCAAGGTGGCCGTGGACTACGCCAAGGACAACGAGAAGCTGACCGTGGTGGGCGGTGCGCTCGGCGACAAGATCCTGGATGCCAAGGGCATCGAGGCTCTCGCCAGCCTGCCGTCGCTCGACCAGCTCCGGGGCAAGATTCTCGGCCTCCTCCAGGCTCCTGCGACCAAGATCGCGGGCATCCTGCAGGCTCCGGCCGGTCAGCTTGCGCGGGTGCTCAAGGCGCATTCCGAGAAAGGCGCGGCGTGACGCCGCATCGAATTCGTTCCCAACGACCCTTTTGCGGACGTCATGTCCGCACCAGATTGAGGAGTTCCCGAAATGGCTGATTTGCAGAAGCTCGTCGACGACCTCTCGGCCCTGACCGTCCTCGAGGCGGCCGACCTGTCCAAGCTGCTCGAAGAGAAGTGGGGCGTTTCCGCCGCCGCGCCGGTGGCTGCTGCCGCCGCGCCGGTGGCCGCCGCTGCCGCCGCCATCGAGCAGACCGAGTTCACGGTGATCCTGGCCGCCGCCGGCGACAAGAAGATCAACGTGATTAAGGAAGTCCGGGCGATCACCGGGCTTGGCCTCAAGGAGGCCAAGGATCTCGTCGAGGGCGCGCCGAAGCCCGTCAAGGAAGGCGTGAACAAGGAAGAGGCCGAGAAGATCAAGAAGGTCCTCGAGGACAACGGCGCCAAGGTTGAAGTGAAGTAAGGCCGCTGGTCCTGTCGATTCGTCGTTTGTCTTAAGGGAGGGGAGGACGCGCGAGGTTCCCTTGCGCGTCCTTGCCCCCGTCGTCGTTTTCGGCGTCCCGCCTGGAGGGGCGCCTGAGGAAAGGGTAGCGAGATGGCGAAGTCCTTCACCGGTCGGAAGCGCGTTCGCAAGAGCTTTGGGCGCATCAACGAGGTGGCTCCCATGCCGAACCTCATCGAAGTGCAGAAGAGCTCCTACGACAGCTTCCTGCAGATGAACGTGCCGCCCGAGATGCGGGCGAACCTCGGCTTGCAGGAGGTCTTCAAGTCCGTCTTCCCGATCCGTGACTTCTCCGAGCGCGCGCAGCTCGAGTTCGTGCGCTACGAGCTCGAAGTGCCGAAATACGACGTCGAGGAGTGCCAGCAGCGCGGCATGACCTTCGCCGCGCCGCTCAAGGTGACGCTCCGCCTGGTCGTCTGGGACGTCGAGGAGGAGACCGCTCTCCGCTCGATCCGCGACATCAAGGAGCAGGACGTCTACATGGGCGACATGCCCCTGATGACAGCCAACGGCACCTTCATCATCAACGGCACCGAGCGCGTCATCGTCTCGCAGATGCACCGCTCGCCCGGAGTGTTCTTCGACCACGACAAGGGCAAGACCCATTCGTCCGGCAAATATCTCTTCGCCGCCCGCGTCATCCCCTATCGTGGCTCCTGGCTCGACTTCGAGTTCGACGCCAAGGATCTGGTCTATGTCCGCATCGACCGGCGCCGGAAGCTGCCGGCGACCACGCTGCTGCTGGCGCTCTACGGCTCCAAGACCGAGGAGACGCTGCGCAGCCGCGCGTCCCGCGGCGAGGGCCTGGCGGACGACGAGGAGCGGTTCGGCGGCATGTCCGCCGAGGAGATCCTGTCGGCGTTCTACGACACCATCATCTACAAGCGCTCGGGCAAGGGCTGGAAGACCGGCTTCGATCCGGAGCGCATGAAGGGCGTGAAGATCACGGTCGACCTGGTCGACGCCTCGACCGGCAACGTCGTCGCCGAGGCCGGCACCAAGCTGACGCCGCGCGTCGGCAAGAAGCTGCAGACCGAGGGCCTGAAGGAGATCTTCATCTCCAACGAGGAGCTGATCGGCCACTACGTCGCCGCCGACCTCATCGACGAGGATTCGGGCGAGATCCACGCCGAAGCCGGCGACGAGATCGGCGAGCAGCTGCTGAAGAAGCTGTCCGAGACCGGCATCGACAAGCTGCCGATCCTCGCCATCGACCACCAGAACGTCGGTCCCTACATCCGCAACACGCTGGCGGCCGACAAGAACACCAACCGCGAGGAAGCGCTGACCGATATCTATCGCGTCATGCGCCCGGGCGAGCCGCCCACCCTCGACTCGGCCAAAGTGCTGTTCCACGGCCTGTTCTTCGATCCGGACCGCTACGATCTCTCGGCCGTCGGCCGGGTGAAGATGAACGCCCGCCTCGGCATGACCACCGAGGACACGATCCGCACGCTCCGTCGCGACGACATCCTCGAGATCCTCAAGGTCCTGGTCGGCCTGAAGGACGGCCGCGGCGAGATCGACGACATCGATCACCTCGGCAACCGCCGGGTGCGCTCGGTCGGCGAGCTGATGGAGAACCAGTACCGTCTCGGCCTGCTCCGCATGGAGCGGGCGATCCGCGAGCGCATGAGCTCGGTCGAGATCGACACCGTGATGCCGCACGACCTGATCAACGCCAAGCCGGCCGC
>CAMDFP010000327.1 GCA_945897335.1 Asaia bogorensis
GCCGGAGGTCTGGATGTCGAGCCCGGCGATGGCGCGGAGCAGCGTGGTCTTGCCGCAGCCCGACGGCCCGAGGAAGACCACGAATTCGCGCGCATGGACGTCGAGGGAGATGCTCTCGAGCGCGGTGAAGGTGCCGAAGCGCTTGGTCAGATGACGAATACTTAGGTACGCCGGCCCGTCGGAAATGCCCATGAGATCGACTCCCCCTCGTCCGGCCTCCCCGGGCGACCCGTTTTGATTGCGGGTTCGCCCGAGGGCCAGCTTACCTCACTTCGGGGCGGACTTGCCGTCGTAGCGCTTGGTCCATTCGGCCAGGATGCGCTCGCGCTCCTTCGCCATCCAGCCGAGGTCGTTCTTGACCATCGCCTGGTCGGCGCCTGCCGGGTAGTTCGGCGGGGCGGCGTTGATGCCGGGCATGGCGACGATGGCGTAGTACTTGCCGTAGAGCTCGTTCGCCTTCTTGGTGACGGTCCAGTCGACGAGCTTCTGGGCGGCGTCCATGTTCTTGGTGCCCTTGACGATGGCGGTCGCCTCCATCTCCCAGCCGGCGCCTTCGCTCGGCAGGATCAGGTCGATCGGCGCGCCCTTGGTCTTCTCGACCGCGCCCCGCATATCGAAGCCGATGCCCATCAGCCGCTCGCCGGTCGCCGCCTGCACGCAGGGTGCCGAGCCCGAATGGGTGTAGACGGCGATGTTCTGGTGAAGGGCGTCCATGTACTTCCAGCCTTCGGCCTCGCCCATCACCTGCAGCCAGGCGGCGATGGTCAGGTAGCCGGTACCCGAGGAGGCCGGGTTCGGCATGACGATCTGGCCCTTGTAGGCGGCGTTGGTGAGGTCCTTCCAGGACTTCGGCGCCGGCGCCTTGGTCTTCTCCGCTTCCTTGGTGTTGAAGCAGACGACCGAGAGATAGGCGTCCATGCCCGTCCACATGGCGGGGGTCTTGGCGTCCTTGAACACCGGCTTCAGAGCCTCGGCGCCCTTCGGCGTGTAGCCGGTCAGCATCCCCATGTTCTCGAACAGCACGACCGACGAGGCCGAAAGGCCCCAGATGACGTCGGCGCGCGGGTTGTCCTTCTCCGCGACCAGGCGCGCGGTCATCACGCCGGTGGAATCACGCACCCAGGCGATCTCGATGGTGGGATTGTCGGCCTCGAAGGCGGCCTTGTAGGGACCGAGCTGGTCGTTCTCGAGCGCGGTGTAGACGGTAAGCCGAGTCTTCTGGGCCAGCGCGTCGGTCGGCAACGCGAACAGCGCGGCCATTGCCGCCGCGGCGAGCGGCAGCCAAAGGCGTGAACGTGTCATATATTTGTCTCCCCTGTTACGACGTGAAGCTAATGCGAACCCTGTTACGGTTTCTTGACGGCGTTCTCCACCGGTCTTCCCATTATGTTGGCCAGGGAAGCGAATAGGTCTTCACATTGGTGAAGCTCTTCATCGCCTCCTTGACCCCTTCCTTGTATCCCAGGCCCGAGTCCTTGATCCCGCCGAACGGCGACATCTCGATTCGATAGCCCGGAACCTCCCACACATTCACGGTGCCGACGTCCAGCGCCTCGATGAACCTCTGGATGTAGTCGAAGCGGTTGGTGCAAACGCCAGAGGACAGGCCGTAGGCGGTCGAGTTCGACACCCGGATGGCGTCCTCGATGTCCTTCACCCGGATGATCGGGATCGCGGGTCCGAAGGTTTCCTCCCGCACCAGCTCGCAATCATAGGGCACACGGTCGACCACGGTCGGCGGGAAGAGGGCGCCGCGCCGGTCGTTGCCGGCAAGCAGCTCGGCTCCGTGCCCGACCGCGTCGACGACGCGGCGCTGGAACAGCTTCGCCGCGTCCTCGGTGATCACCGTGCCGACATCGGTCTCCGGGTCCATCGGGTCGCCGCATTTCAGCTTCTTCGCCTTGGCGGTCACCAGATCGGCGAAGGCATCGGCGACGGACTCGACCACCAGGATGCGCTTGACCGCCGTGCAGCGTTGGCCAGAGTTCTTGGTGGCGCCGGTGACGGCGAGCTCGGCCGCCTTCTCCAGGTCGGCGTCCTCCATGACGATCAACGGGTCGTTGCCGCCAAGCTCCAGCACGACGCGGCGATATCCCGCCTTGGAGGCGATGTACTTGCCTGTCCGCACGCTGCCGGTGAAGGTGACGAGGTCGATGTTCGGGTTGACGATCATCTCGTCGCCGATGTCCTCTGGCCGGCCGGTCAGGACCGACAGCATCTCCGGAGGCAGGCCGGCTTCATAGAGGACGTCGGCCAGCGCCAGCGCGGTCAGCGGCGTCAGCTCGGTCGGCTTCAGCACGATGCGGTTGTTGGTGGCGATCGCCGGCGCGATCTTGTGCGCCACCATGTTCATCGGGTGGTTGAAGGGCGTTATGGCGCTGATGGCGCGGAGCGGCTGGCGCAGCGTGAAGATGCGACGCGCCTTGCCGTGCGGGGTGATGTCGCAGGCGAAGGTCTCGGCGTCGTCCTGGATCGCGAGCTGGCCCGACAGGTGGAAGACGTCGTAGGCGCGGCCGACCTCGTAGAGCGAGTCCTTCTTGCAGAGTCCGCTCTCGGCGGTGATCAGGTCGGAGAGCGCGTCCTTGCGCCTGGCCAGCAGCTCGGCCGTGGTCATCAGGATCTTCTGACGGTCGTAGCGGGTCAGCTTCGGCTTGTAGCCGGCCGCGATCTGGAAGGCTTCGACGACCTGGTCTCGCCTTGCCCGCGGCACCGTGCCGACGACCTCGTTCGTGTAGGGGTTGAACACGTCGATCGCACCCTCGCCATCGACCTTGCGGCCGGCGATGCGGAGGCTTTCGCGAAGGAAGGCGGGGGCCGGGCGGCGGAGCGCGGTCATGGGCGTTCCTTCAGGCAGCGATGCGGTTGAGAACGATGTCGAAGATGTCGAAGTTGCGAAGACGTTTGATGCCGGCGAGATCGGCCTTGCGGTTGGCAATCAGCGGCACCTTCTGCTCGGAGACGCCGCCGTGGCTGCGGAGCGGCTCGGTCAGGCCGGAGAGGTCGTGACGTGACACGCTTGTGCCCAGCACCTTGTGGCGGGTGGAGACGACGACGATCTCGCCGATGCGTTCCGGTGGAAGTTCGTAACGCGCTGCAGCCTCGGCACGGGTGAGGGCCGCTTCGATGCCGTCGAGGCTCTTCAGGCGCTCGATCACGCCGGCGACCTTGTCGTCCGGGAGATAGGCGGTGGCGAAGGAGCCGAGCGCGCCATGATGCACCACATAGGGATCGGTGATCGGCAGGATGACGCGTGCCTTGCCGGCGCCGAGCCATTGGTCGAGCACGTCCTGCAGGTAGATGACGTCGGGCTGGCCCTTGGCGTCGAACTTCGCGTTCATGCCGTGATCGGCGGTGAGCGCGATCACGCATCCCAGCGAGTCCAGCCTGGCGAGATAGCCGTCCATCATTCGGTAGAAGTCGTTAGCGACCTGCGTCCCCGGCGCGTGCTTGTGCTGGATGTAGTCGGTGGTCGAGAGATACATCAGCTCCGGCGTGTCGCGCTCCATCAGGCGGACGCCGGCGGCGAAGACGAACTCGCTCAGGTCCGCTGAATAGACGCTGGGCAGCGGCCGGCCGACCAGTCCCATCACGTCCTCGATGCCGTTCTCGGCCAGCGTCACCTTGTCGGCCTTCTCGGAGGAGAAGCATGCCGCCTTGCCCGGACCGAGTTTCAGATCCTTTCCCAGAAGCGCGCGCAGCTTGTCCTTCGCGGTCACGATGGCGATGCGGGCGCCCGCTCCCTGGAAGGCCTTGAAGATGGTGTCGACTCTAAGATGTTTCGGGTCGTTCATCATCACCTCGGCCTGGGCCTCGGGATCGAAGAAGTAGTTGCCGCAGATGCCGTGCACCGACGGCGGCACGCCGGTGACGATCGAGAGGTTGTTCGGGTTGGTGAAGCTCGGCACCACGCAGTCGGCGATCTCGCTGGTTCCTTCCTTCTGAAGCCGGCCGAGGAAGGGCGCCACGCCGGCCTCGGCGGCGCGCTCGATGTAGCCGGGCTCGGAGCCATCGACGCAGACGATGACGACCGGCTTCTTCGGGTCCTTGTAGCTGCGACCGTTGACGGTGACGCTCATGCTCAGGCGGCCTTCTTCAGGGTGACGCCCATCTCCGCCAGTACATCCGTGACAGCTGCAAGCGCGCCCACCATGTGCTCCGGCCCGATGCGGCCGATGCAGCCGATGCGGAAGGAATCGGCCACCGTCAGCTTGCCCGGGTAGATCACGTAGCCGCGGTCCTTCAGCCCGTCATAGAAGGGCTGGAACTTGAAGGCCGGGTGGGTCGGCATGTGGAAGGTGACGATGATCGGCGCCTGGAGCGCCGGCGGCAGCAGCGGCTTGAAGCCGAGCTCGGCCATGCCCTCGATCAGCAGCTTGCAGTTGACGGCGTAGCGGCCGCCGCGGCCCTTCACGCCGCCTTCCGCCTGATGCTCCTCGATCGCCTGGTGCAGTGCGACGATGACGTGGATGGGCGGGGTGAAGCGCCACTGGCCGGTCTTCTCGAAGGCCTGCCACTGGTCGTGGAGATCGAGGACGACGGTGGTGGCGTTGCCCTTGGCCGCCTTCAGTGCTTCCAGCCGGCAGACGACAAAGCCCATCCCGGGCACGCCTTCCAGGCACTTGTTGGAGGAGGCGGCCAGCGCGTCGTAGGGAACGGACTTGGCGTCGATCTCCAGCGCCCCGAAGGCGCTCATCGAGTCGACCAGAAGGCGCCGGCCATGGGCGGCGACGACGCCGGCGATCTGGCGGATCGGGTTGAGGATGCCGGACGTGGTCTCGCAATGAACGGCGAAGACGTGGGTGATCGCCGGATCGGCCGACAGCGCCTGGTCGAGCGCGGCCAGGTTCGGCGGCGTGTCCTCCGGTGTCTCCTGGATCAGGTGGGCGCGGCCGGCGACGGCGCAGATCTTCGCGGCGCGGTGACCATAGGCGCCGTTGACCAGGATGAGCACCTTGCCATCCCTCGGCACGAAGCTGGTCAGCATCGCCTCGACCGCGAAGGTGCCGCTGCCCTGCATGGGCACCGTCACATGCGTGCCGACGCCGCCGGCGATCTCGACGATGCGGTCGAGGACGGCGCGGTTGATCTTGATGAACGTGGCGTCGCGCGAACCCCAGTCATGGACCATCGCCTGCTTGACCGAGCGAGAGGTGGTGAGTGGCCCTGGCGTCAGCAGCAAGGGGTCCCCGGTCTC
>CAMDFP010000328.1 GCA_945897335.1 Asaia bogorensis
CCCTGGTGTCGGAGACGATGATCGCGCCGTAGTCCAGGAGATGGTCGAGCCGCCAGTGCGCTTGCGATGCAGCCACGTTCATCAGAAACATCGCGCCGTGATGTCGGAACCCGACCAGGCCGGAGACCGGGACGCGATGGTCGAGCGACCGTTTCACCAGGGCGATGTCGGTCTTGAGCTCAAGCGACCGGGCCGGGCGCATGCCCCGCTGAGGCACGGGCGCCGGTCCGAGAAAACGATGCTCAGGCACCACCCGGAAGCCGAATCGGTGATACAAATCGGGATTGCTCGTGGTGAGCAGCACGAGCGGCGAGCGTTCGTCGCACCAGGCAAGGGCTCGTTGCATCAGGTCGCGGAACAGTCCCCGCCCGCGTAGCTCCGGGCGGACGGCGACAGACTGAACGCCCATCGCGTCCACCAGCCGGCCCTCGACGATCAGCGGCAGCGCGCAGAGGCTGGTGTTGGCGACGCAGCGGCCCTTCCCGTCGAAATAGGAGAAGGATTTGCAACTCGGATCGCGGCCGTTGAGGGCATCAAGGGGACCCAAGTCGAGCTTGAAGATCTCGAACAGCAAGGCATCGAGCGCGATGCGGCTGGTGGCGTCCGTGCCAATATGTCTGCGGAAAGTGAATCCGGACGCGGCGGTGGAATCCATGGCTCAGCCGGCGATCCGTTCGATCTCGTCCGGCGTGTAGCCCAGCTCCGCCAGGATCTCGCTGGTGTGCTGACCGAAGCCGGGGACGTCGCGGCGAAGCGGCAGGCGTCGTCCGTCCATCTCGATCGGCAGGCCTGGAAGCGACGCGCGGGCGCCGTTCTCGGGATTGGTCAGGTCCATCAGCGCGCCTGAGGCGGTGAGATGCGGGTCATCGAAAAGGTCGGACGGACGTGTGATCGGCGCGAAGGGGAGGCCGATGCGCTCGAAGATCTCCATCAGCTCGGCCCTGGTATAGGCGCCGACCATGCGCTGGATCTCCGGGATCATGGTCGGGCGGGCATGGACGCGCTGACTGTTGGTGGCGAGCGCGGGGTCGGCCGTCAGGTCGGCGCGCTCGAAATGCTCGCAGAACAGCTTCCACTGGGCGTCGGTGACGACGCCGATGAACAGCTTCTCGCCGTCCCTGGTGTCGAAGAGGTCGTAGATCGCCCAGGGCGAAATGCGGTTCGGCATCGGCGCCGGTGCCTTCCCGGTGACCGCCTGCTGCGCCATGTGCTGGCCGACCAGAAGCGCGCAGTTCTCGAACAGTCCGCTCTTCACCCATTGGCCCTTGCCGGTGTCGCGCCGCTGATTCAGCGCCGCCAGGATGGCGATGGCGGCGAACATGCCGCCCATAATGTCGTTGACCGAAGAGCCGGCGCGCAGCGGCCGGCCCTCAGGCCCGGTCATGTAGGCGAGTCCGCCCATCATCTGCACGATCTCGTCCAGGGCCGCGCGGTTCTCGTAAGGACCGGCGAGGAAGCCCTTCAGCGAGGCGTAGATGACCCTGGGGTTGAGTCTGAAGACATCGCCGTAGCCGAGGCCGAGACCGTCCATGGCGCCCGGCCGGAAATTCTCCGTCACGATGTCGGCGGTGGTGACCAGCCGGGTCACCACCTCCTTGCCTTCGTGCGACTTCAGGTCGAGGGCGATCGAGCGCTTGTTGCGGTTGAAGTTCATGAAGAAGCCGGCGCCGGCGCCGACCAGGCGGCGCGTGTTGTCGCCCTTCGGTGTCGGCTCGACCTTGATCACGTCGGCGCCGAGATCGCCGAGCACCATGCCGCAGGTCGGACCCATGACCATGTGGACGAACTCGACGACGCGGATGCCGTCGAGAGGCAGCTTTTCGGTCATCTTTAGGCGGCCGGGCGATAGTGTTTCGGCAGGCCGACCGCCGGCACGTAGCCGTAGAGCGGCTCGTCGGGGAAGGCCTCGGCGAGGATGCGGCGGCCTTCTATCAGCTTGCCCAGGTCGACGCCGGTTTTCACGCCCATACTCTCGAACATGTAGACCAGATCCTCGGTGACGACGTTGCCGGTAGCGCCGGGAGCATAAGGGCAGCCGCCCAGCCCGGCCTGGGAAGAGTCGAAGGTGCGGATGCCGGCCTCGTAGGCGGCAAGCGCGTTGGTGAGGCCGAGGCCGAAGGTGTTGTGCAGGTGGACTCCGGTCAGCCGGTCGCCGATTTCGCGGCGGACGGCCAGGATCACCTGGCGGATCTGCCTCGGGTTGGCCATGCCGGTGGTGTCGGCGAGGCCGATTTCGTCGGCGCCGGCGGCGAGCGCCGCGACCGCCAGGCGCACGACCTCTGACTCGGCGACCCTGCCCTCGATGGTGCAGCCGAAGGCCGTCGACAGCCCGGCCTCGATCGCGGGCTTGGCCGCCCAAGCATCTCGGCAACGGACCGACTCCCGGATCTCCTCGACCATCTCGTCCGGCGTCTTCCGGACATTGGCCAGCGAATGAGAGCGGCTGACCGAGAGCGGCAGGGTGATCTTGTGGGCGCCGGCCTCGATCGCACGGGCCGCGCCCTTGGCGTTGGGCGCGAGCGCCGCGACGGCGAGGCCGGGGAGGGTGCGGGCGAAGGCGACGACGTCGGTCGCATCCGCCATCTGCGGCAGAAGCTTCGGCGAGACGAAGGAGCAGACCTCGATCTCCGGCAGGCCGGAAGCGGCCAGGGCCGCGATCCATGCCTGCTTCCGCTCGGTCGGCATGATGCCTTTCAGCATCTGCAGGCCGTCGCGGGGGCCGACCTCACTGATCTCGATGTCCCGGGTCATGGCGGCCACGCTAGCGCGGCCGCCATGAGGGGTGCAAACCCTAGAACAGGCCGACGATCTTGCCTTCGGCGGTCACTTCGATCGAGTTGGCCGCCGGCACCTTCGGCAGGCCCGGCATGGTCATGATCTCGCCGCAGATGAAGACCAGGAATTCCGCGCCGGCTGAGACGCGCACCTCGCGGATCGGGATGATGTGGCCCGACGGCGCACCCTTGGCATTGGCGTCGGTCGAGAAGCTGTACTGGGTCTTGGCGACGCAGATGGGGAAGTGGCCCATCCCGTCCTTCTGCAATCCTGCGATCTGGTCCTTGACGCTCTTCTCGGCGGTGATGTCGGCGGCGCCGTAGATCTCCTTGGCGATCGTCTTCATCTTGTCCCAGAGCGGCATGTCGTCGGGGTAGAGAACCTTGAAGTCGGCCTTCCCGCCCTCGCAGAGCTTCACCACGGCCTTGGCGACGTCGGCCGCACCCGCTCCGCCGGCGGCCCAGTGGTCGGCCATGAAGGCTTCGACGCCGAGCTCGCCGCAGGCCTGCTTGACCAGGTCGATCTCGGCAGCCGTGTCGGCGCTGAAGCGGTTGATCGAGACCACGACCGGAACGCCGTACTTCTTCACGTTGGAGACGTGGCGCTGGAGGTTCGACAGGCCCTTCTTCAGCGCCTCCAGGTTCTCTTTCTTGAGGTCGTCCTTGGCGACGCCGCCATGCATCTTGAGCGCGCGGATCGTCGCCACCAGCACGGCGCAGTCGGGCTTGAGACCAGCCTTGCGGCACTTGATGTCGAAGAACTTCTCCGCGCCGAGATCGGCACCGAAGCCGGCTTCGGTCACCACGTAGTCGCCGAGCTTGAGGGCTGTGGTGGTCGCCAGCACGGTGTTGCAGCCATGCGCGATGTTGGCGAACGGGCCGCCATGGATGAAGGCAGGGTTGTTCTCCAGAGTCTGCACCAGGTTCGGCGCCAGAGCATCCTTCAGCAGCGCCGTCATCGGACCGGCGGCCTTGAGCTGGTGCGCCCGGATCGGCTTCCGGTCGCGGGTGTATCCGACGATGATGTTGCCGAGCCGCTTCTGCAGGTCGTCCAGCGATGTGGCGAGGCAGAAGATCGCCATGACCTCGGAAGCCACGACGATGTCGAATCCGTCGACGCGGGGGAAGCCGTTGGCGACGCCGCCGAGCGAGGAGGTGATTTCGCGGAGCGCACGGTCGTTCATGTCCAGCACGCGGCGCCAGGTGACGCGACGGGAGTCGAAGCCGAGCTCGTTGCCCCAGTAAATGTGGTTGTCGACGAGAGCCGCCAGCAGGTTGTTGGCGGCGCCGATGGCGTGGAAGTCGCCGGTGAAGTGGAGGTTGATGTCCTCCATCGGCACGACCTGGGCATAGCCGCCGCCGGTGGCGCCGCCTTTCTGGCCGAAGACGGGGCCGAGCGACGGCTCGCGCAGGCAGATGACGGTCTTGCGGCCGATGCGGTTGAGCGCATCGCCGAGCCCGATGGTGGTGGTGGTCTTGCCTTCGCCCGCCGGGGTCGGCGAGATCGCGGTGACCAGGATCAGCTTGCCTTCCGGCTTGCCCGCCAGCCGGTTGACGGCGGCATAGGACAGCTTGGCCTTGGTGTGGCCATAGGGGATCAGGTCGTCCGGCGCGAGGCCCAGCGCATCGCGCGCCACCTTGGCGATGGGGCGCAGGGTCGCGGCCTGGGCAATCTCGATATCGGACAGGAATGTCTTGGGGGCAGGGGCTGTCGGCGCGTTCATGGCAAGGGCAGATCCATCTGGTCGCGCGACCATAAGGGGGGGCGATGCGCCGGGCAACGGCCCTCCTCAATCGTCGTCGTCAGTCTTGACCTCGACGAGATCGATCTGCCGGGCATCGATCAAAAGCTTGCCCGCGTTCTGGAAATTCACGGTAATGCGATGGCCGATCATCGACTGCACCTGACCCAGGCCCCAATCAGGCTTGTCGGGGTGGCGGACATAGGAACCGGGCGCGATCATGCCGTCAGCATAGGCGGCGGCCGGAGGAGGAGGAAGCCGTGGACGAGGTGACGTTGAGCGGCCTGCTGAGCGCGAAGCTGTGCCATGACCTGGTCAACCCGGTCGGCGCCGCCCGCAACGGGCTCGACCTGATGGCCGACGAAACCGATCCCGCGCTGCGGCAAGAGGCCCTAGCGCTGACCAACGACAGCCTCGCCGATGCGCTGGCGCGGCTCAAATACCTGCGGCTCGCCTTTGGCAGCGAATCGCCCGGCCACATGATCCGGGAAGCGCGCAAGGTGGCCGCCGACCTGTTCAGCCGCGGCAAGGTGAAGCTCGACTGGCCGGCGGGCGACGTGGATGCGGCGCCTGCGGCGGTGCGGCTCGGCCTTAATCTGATACTCGTCGCGGCGGATGCGCTGCCGCGCGGCGGCGTTCTGGCGATCGACTGGCAAGTG
>CAMDFP010000329.1 GCA_945897335.1 Asaia bogorensis
CGCGATGTTCGAGGGGCCGGCCGCGTGCCTTCTCTGGAAGACCGAGAAAGGCGGCCTCTACATCGGCCGCGTCGCCGTGCATCCGGAGTTCCGCGGACAAGGTCTCGCCAAGCGCATGCTGGCGGCGGCCGAAGCAGAAGCGAGGGCGCGCAACCTCCCTCGCCTGCATCTCTCCACGCGTCTGGTGCTCAAGGACAACCGCAAGCTCTTCGCCGCCTGCGGATTCGTGGAGATCGCCGAGCACGCCCATCCGGGCTACGCATGGCCGACCTTCGTGGACATGGAGAAGCGGCTGGCGTGAGGCATGGCGCGATCGGGTGGAGTGCGGCAAAATGCGATGCATGAACCTTCCGGATGCGGTCCTCACCCAGATTCGGTCCCTTGCCGGCATTCCCGAGGTCGAGTCCGTGCTTCTGTTCGGCTCGCGCGCCCGTGGCGACAACGACGCGCGGGCGGACGTGGATATCGCCGTCCGCTGCACCGCCGCCGACCCCGTAGTCTGGGACCGGATCGTCGAGCGGCTCGACGACGCGCGCACCCTGCTGGAGATCGACGTCGTGCGGCTCGATCGCGCCGGCCCCGATCTGGCAAAGCGCATCGCCGAGGAAGGCGTGGTCGTCTATGAGCGCCGATAGCCAGGCCGCTGCGGCATTGGATCGACTCCGCCGCGCCGTCGTGCGGCTGGAGGAGGCGAGCCAAGTTCCAGCTGACCAGCCGCTCGCGATCGACGGCACGATCCAGCGTTTCGAGCTTGCTTTCGAGCTGTTCTGGAAGGCGGCCAAGCGCCTGCTGGCTCGCGACGGCATCGACACGGCAACGCCGCGCGAGACCCTGCGGGCCGCCTACAAGGCCGGCTGGATCGATGACGAGGCCGTCTGGCTGGCGATGCTCGACGACCGGAACACCTCGTCTCATGTCTATGACGAGGCGACCGCCAAACGGATCTACGAGAACATCCGCCGGAACGTACCGACGCTTCGCCACGGCCTGGAAGCGCTCACACGACGTTGAGCTCCGTCAGCGGCTTCCCCTCGCGAATCCTCGCATAGCCGAATCTCGCGAGGTCGATCGTGGTGAACCGGCCGTCCACGATCAGCTCCGCGATGGCCCGTCCGGTCGCCGGGGCCTGCTGGATGCCGTGGCCGGAGAAGCCGTTGGCGAAGATGAGGTTCGGCACGTCCGGATGCGGCCCGATGATGCCGTTCTGATCGAGTGTGTTGTAGTCGTAGTGTCCGGCCCATGCCCGCTGCAGCTTCACCGCCTCGAAGGCCGGGATGCGCTCGGCCAGCGTCGGCCACACGATCTCTTCCCAGAGATCGTAGGAGATCTCGAGATCGTCCGAATCCGGGTCCTGGTCCTCGGGCGGCGAGATGCCGCCGATATAGCCCGCCCCTTCCGGCCGGACCCAGACGCCGGTCGGGTCGATGAGCAAAGGCAGCCGGGGCGAGAGCTTGTCGCGGCAGTCGAAGACGTAGACGAAGCGCTTCTTCGGCACCACCGGCAGATCGAGCCCGGCCAGGGCGGCGACCCGGCCTGCCTGCGGCCCGGCGGCATTCACGATCCACTTCGCCTCGATGCGGCCGCCGGAGGCGAGCCGCACGCCCTCGACGCGATCGCCCGCGCGATCGAGACCGACGACAGTGTCGTTGAGGTAGCGCACGCCCTGGGCGCGCGCCTTCCGCTTCAGCGCTTGCAGCAGGCCATAGGGATCGAACCAGCCTTCCATCGACAGGCCGAGCGAGCCCAGCGCGAGCCCGTTCGGATTGAGCCAGGGGAAGCGCGCCGTCAGCGCCGGCGCGTCGAGCAGCGCATTGTCGGCACCCTCGGCCTTCTGCACGGCGTGATTGGCTTCGAGCACCGGCACGCCGGATGAGGAGGCGAGGAAGAGGTATCCGCCCTCGATGAAGTTGATGTTCGGCCTGTCGCCCTCGACCTCGAGCAGGCGGCCGATGTCGCGGATGAAATGGGCGCCGTAGAGGGAAAGGCGGATGTTCTCCGGCGTCGAGAACTGCTGACGGACGCCGCCGGCCGAGAGCGCGGTGGAAGCGGTCGCGTAGGTCGGATCGCGCTCGACGACGACGACCGACCCCTTGAAGTCGGGCCGCGCCGTCAGCTGATAGGCGACGGAAGACCCGACACCGCCGCCGCCGATGACGACGACGTCAGCCTGCTCGCTCACGAGGCGGGATCAGACGGAAAGATTGAGCGTGTGTCCGCAGGTCGGACATTTCGACGCCAGTTCGCCATGCGAGTGGACGTCGGAGGCCTGGAACTGGCTCTGCCCGCCCTCGCTCTGCTCGCCACCGGAACGGCCCACGATGGGGGCGACCGGCTGGAGCGGCTGGGGGCGCTGGCATAGGCGGCGATCGGGCTCATGTGCAAATTTTACAGCGGAGGCGCGGCGGATGCAAAAAAACGCCCGTTAAGCATGACCATAAACGAAAACGCGGGCCTTTCGGCCCGCGCTGCGGAACTCGACGACCGCTCCGTCCCTGCCAGTACATCCGTGGTCAGGGTGGCGCGATCGTCGGGGTCCATCGTCCTTCAAGACCGCGTCAGCCCTGCCAGTACATCCGTGGTCAAGGCGTCGCGATCCCTAAGGGCGCCTATTCGGCGCGCAGGTTCTCGGCGGAGGATTTGCCGGAACGCTTGTCGGCGACGATATCGAACGTCACCTTCTGGCCCTCGTTGAGGGATCCCAGGCCGGCACGCTCGACCGCACTGATATGGACGAAGACGTCCTTATCGCCGGTCTCCGGCTGAATGAAGCCGAAGCCCTTCTGGGAGTTGAACCACTTTACAGTTCCCGTCGTCATGGGAGGTCGTCCTTTAGCAAGTATAGAGAAAGCCGCGATCGCTCGCGGCGGGGTGAACTCGAGATTTGGGAGGGTCGTCAGTCGGGCCGCTATCGCGGCGGGGCCAAGTCGTTCGGCCGAATCTCAATGATGACGAGATGGGGATGCGCCGCGCGTTCCGCAAGGGCTGGTCCGTCGGAAAGCGATCTCGCACCGATGGTTGTAAATATCCGTAGATTCTCTCCGTCAACACATGAATAGTGCTCCGGACTGGAGATGTCGCGGGCGCGACATCCGTTCAATGACCGGGGGGCTGAAGTGGACACGAAAAACCAACGCGCGACCGATCCGAGTTTCAACCGCCGTGACCTGATCGGGGGGTTGCTGGCGGCGACGGCTCTGGCATCGGTGCCTGCCGAGGCCCAGACCCAGCACGGCGGCGGACATTTCCTGCGCAAGCGTCCGAGCCTGCCGGCCCCGCAGGCGGGCAACGCGCTGGTGAATCCGCCGGCCATCGTGCCGGGCACCCAGGGCGGCACCAACTACGCCCTCAACATGGTCCAGCAGAACTTCACCGTCGCCGGCAATACGGCCAGCCTCTACAGCTACGCCGATCCGAACAATTCCACGCCCAACCCGAACATCGTCGGGCCGACCATCACCATCCCGAACAACGCGAAGAACGGCTTCGCCTTCTCCCTCAACCTGACCAACAATCTGCCGCTCAACACCGGTGCCTCTCATGCCGGGCATGCGCCGGCGGCGGCTCTCGGCAGCGGCGAGACGGCGCACGGCTTCGACGTCACCAACATCCATACCCACGGCCTGCATGTCGCCCCGGCGCAGGACAACGTCTATGTCGTTCTCTGCCCGACCGGCGCCACCTCGTGCAGCGCCGACAGCGCGCCCAAGTCGAGCAACCCGCAGATCACCGCCGCGACCGGGACCATCCAGTACGCCTACAATGTCGGCCCGTCGGGTCCCTCGACGGCCCCGGCCCACCCGGCCGGCACCTACTGGTATCACCCGCACAAGCACGGCTCGACCGCCATCCAGGTCGCCAACGGCATGACCGGCGCCCTCATCGTGCAGGGCGACCTCGATGCCATCCCGGGCGTGGCCGGCCTGACCGAGCAGGTCATGGTCATCCAGCAGATCGAATACAACATGCCCCCGGCAACGACCGGCTGCACGGTCGGGGTGGTGGACCCCAACGTGCTGTATTCCGGCGGCAACTGCGCGACCAACGCGCAGATCACCATCAACGGCCAGACCAACCCCCAGGTGACCATGCAGGCAGGCGAGATCCAGCGCTGGCGGGTGATCAACACGACCTACAGCGCCTTCCTCAGCCTGTCCTTCGGCGGCGCCACCGCGGGCAGCGGCACCGCGCCGACCATGTATGCGATCGCCACCGACGGCGTGCCGCTGACCCATGTGCCGGGCGTCATCACCGTGCCCTATCAGCTCGGCGCGCCGCCGGCGGCACCGACGACGGTGGCGCAGGCGATCATGAACGAGATCGCCATCCTGGCGCCGGGGCAGCGCCTCGACCTTCTGGTCCAGGCGCCGACGGTAGCGAACGGTGGGCAGAATGGCGCCGCCTTCCCGTTGACCGCGAATTTCTTCGAGACTCAGGGCGCGAATCCCCAGACCATCGCCACGGTGCTGTATTCGGGTGCGAAGGCCACCGCCGACGCCCTGCCCGCCAGCAGCGCTTTCGCCCTCAATGCGCTGATCCGCCCGCAATTCGACTATGCCGGGCTGGTACCGCCGCCGCCGCTCGCCGGGGGCAACCAGAGCAGCTGGGGCATCAATTTCAACTTCAACCTCTCGGGCGGGGCCAGCACGCCCGGATGTCCGGTCGCCCCCGCCAACGGCAACGGCAATTCCGCAGTCTGCGTGCAGCGCGGCGCCGATACGCCGGTGAACGGGCAGTTCGATCCCAACAACGCCCAGGTGCTGCTCGATCTCTACGACAAGACGAAGAAGAACACCACCTACTGGCAGGTCTCGGCGACCGGCGCGCTGCATGCCTTCCACATCCACATCAACTCGTTCCTGCTGACCTTCCGCTCCTATGTGAACGGCACGGCGCCGATACCCCTGCTGGAGGCCAACATCTGGCGCGACACGCTCCGGATCGACCCGCTGCCGACGTCGGGCTCCCTGCCCGGCCCGACGGTCACCATGGCCTCGCAGCAATACGACTATTCAGGCTGGTACGTGATGCACTGCCACGTCCTCGACCACGAGGACACCGGGATGATGGTGTCGGTCAAGATCGGCAGCTGAGCCGCCTAGAACCAGTTCGC
Organism: Asaia bogorensis; assembly: GCA_945897335.1. GTDB lineage: Bacteria > Pseudomonadota > Alphaproteobacteria > SHVZ01 > SHVZ01 > SHVZ01. The sequence continues at coordinate 5,111 of CAMDFP010000329.1, forward strand.
CTTGTCGACGACGTTGCGGAGCGGCGTTCCCGCCAGCATCGCGCGCGCATTGGCGAGGATGAT
>CAMDFP010000330.1 GCA_945897335.1 Asaia bogorensis
GCCGTAGCCCTTGGCCCGGTGGCCGATGAGGCGGCACTTGAAGCCCCAGTTGCCGCCGCCATGGCTGAAGTACCAGCCCTCGCCGGTCTGGGCCATGGCGAAGCCGGCGGCATAGGGGCCGACGCCCACGGGCGTCACCATCTCCTGCATCGTCCGCTGCGTGAGCACGCGCGTCGAGCGGCCGGCCAGTGTCTCCTGCACCTCGATCACCACCTTCGCCAGATCGCTCGGCGTGGTCCACAGGCTGGCGGCGGCGGTCTCCGGATAGACGTGCCAGCGGACGTTCATCGCCTGGCCGGCGCGGTCATGGGCGCGGGCGGCACGCGGCTCGCGGTCCTTCGCCAGTGGCACCTCGAAGCTGCTGTCGGCCATGCCGAGCGGCCCCAGCACCCAGTCGTTCAGGAGGTCGACGATGGGCCGGCCGATCGTGTCGGTCAGCGCGAGTTGCTGGATCATCGAGCCGCCGCCCGAATAGTGGAAGCTGGCGAGCGGCGGGCGCACCAGCCTGACCGGCTCGACATTCGACGGCGCCTCGCCGTCGAGGATCTGCCGCGGCGTCGGCAGCGGCGCGTCCGGCTCGTATCCCGGAAAGCCGAAGCCGTCGCCGGTGCCGGACGTGTGGCTCAGCAGCGTCTTTGGCGTCACCGGCGCGCCGCCCTCGAACGGGTGACCGGGAAAGGTCCAGGACTTCAGGATCGTCGAGATGTCCTGGTCCAGGCCGAAGCGCCCCTCCTGCACGGCTCTCAGCGACGCCATCGCGGCGACCGGCTTGCTGATCGAGGCCGCCTGGAACAGCGTGGCCGTAGAGGCTGCCGTGCCCGCCGTCACGTCGGCCCGGCCCCAGGCCTTGGCCGCGTCGATCCTGAAGTCGCGCACCACGGCAATGCTGACCGCCGGCACGCGGTAATAGGCCAGCATCTGCTCGATCGTCAGCGGATCCGAGCCCTGGCGGCCCGGCGACTGCGGATATTCGATCGTGGCGAGCATGGTGTGACCTTACACGATGGACGGTGCCCCGCGCTCTTCGGAACCCTCCCTCGCGTCGTAGGCGTGGGAGGGAGCCGAGGCGCCCTTATTGCTTGAGATCCCGCCAGCGAGCCTCGCGTGACTCGGGCGTCGGGAACTCGACCTGGCTTTCGTGGAGGACCGCGTCGATCGTGTACAGGCTTTCCAGCAGGACGGGGTCCGGGCGCGTTTCGAGCGTCGGCCAGCCTGGGGCCATCGTCAGGCGCACCATGCCAGCCAGCCGCCGCAGCGCCTTCAGGAACACGTCGTCGTGGACGGCGACGAACGACGTCGCGTTCGCTGACATCGCCGCCGCGCCGATCCTGACCATGGCGACGTCGCTGCTGAGCTGCGTGCGGACATCCTGGCGGAGTTTCTGCGCCTCCAGGAGCCGGGAATGCGCATACTCGCACAGCGATATGATCGCCTTGCGCAGCGGCATCCTCGGCCGGTCGTCCTTGCTCGTCATGTCGCGCTACGATACCCGGCGGGCTTCCGGTCGATCAACCCACGCGGGCGCACGTTGTCTAGATCAGCGGGAAGTGACAGCGCACCTCACGCCCGTCCGGCAATGGCGTCGGCAGCGGGGCTTCGACGCGGCAGCGGTCCTGGGCGTAGAGGCAGCGGGTGTGGAACTCGCAGCCGGAGGGGCGGCGCCTGAGGCTCGGGATCTCGCCCTGGAGCTCGAGCTCGGTGCGGCGCTTGTCGGGGTCGGGCTGCGGCACGGCGGCGACCAGCGCCTGGGTGTAGGGATGCGCCGGCCGGGCGAAGAGGCTCTTGGTCGGGCCCTGCTCGACCAGGCGGCCGAGATACATGATGGCGAGCCGGTCGCTGACGTGGCGGATCACCGGCAGGTTGTGGGTGACGATAAGGTAGCTCAAGCCGAACTGCTGCTGCAGCTCGTTCATCAGGTTCAGGATCTCGCCCTGCACCGAGACGTCGAGGCCGGCGGTGGGCTCATCCGCCATGATCAGCTTCGGCTTGAGCGCCAGCGTGCGGGCGACGCCGACACGGCGCGCCTGGCCGCCGGAGAGCTGATGCGCGTAAGCGGCGAGGAAGCCTTCATGCAATCCCACGATCGACAGCAGGCGGCGCGTCTCGGCATTGATGTCGACGTCGCGGATGCGGTGGATGTGGAAGGGCTCGGCCAGCAGGCCTCCGACGTTCTTCCGGGGACTCAGCGAAGCGACCGGGTCCTGGAACATCATGCCGAGCGACTTCCGCACGCTGCGGTACTCGGACTCCTTCAGGCCGACCAGCTCCTTGCCCTCGACCGTGATGCTGCCGGAATGCACCGGCACCAGGCCCAGCACGGCACGCGCCAGCGTGGTCTTGCCGGAGCCGGACTCGCCGACCAGGCCGAGGGTCTCGCCGGCGCGGACGGATAGGGAGACGTCGAGCACGGCGTCGATGAAGGGATCGGCGATGCGGTCGACCAGCGCGCGGACGAAGCCCACGGTGCGGAAGCGGACGCGCAGGTTCTTGATGGAAAGCAGCTCGGTCATGGGGCGTGCAGGAAGCAGCGCACCGAGTGGCCGTCGGCGACCGGATAGGTTCCCGGTGCCTCGACGCGGCAGCGGTCGAAGGCGCTGGGACAGCGGGCGGCGAAGATGCAGCCCTTGGGCAGGTTGGCGAGATCGGGAACGGTGCCGCCGATGGTCGGCAGGATGCGCTCCTCGGATTCGATGCGGGCGGGATCGCAGGTGAGCAGAAGCTGCGTGTAAGGGTGGCTCGGCGAGTGGAACAGGCGGCGGATCTCCGCATGCTCCACCACCTCGCCGGCATACATCACCACGACCTCGTCGCAGATCTCGGCGATCAGGCCGAGATTGTGCGAGACGAAGAGGATGGCGCCGTCGAACTCGCTTCGGAGCTGGCGGATCAGGTGGATGATCTGCGCTTCCAGGGTGACGTCGAGGGCCGTGGTCGGCTCGTCGGCGATCAGGAGGGCAGGGTTCATCAGCAGCGCCATGGCGATGGCGATGCGCTGGCGCATGCCGCCGGAGAAACGGTGAGGGTAGTCCTGGATGCGCTGCTCGGGATCGGCGATGCCGACGCGCGCCAGCCAGGCGATCGCCTTCTTCAGCTTCTCCGCCCGCGGTGCCGGATCGCGGTGCTGGATGTCGATCATCTGGGTCGCGATCGACATCACCGGGTTCAGCGACGTCATCGGGTCCTGGAAGACCATGGCGAGGCGGCGACCGCGGATGTCGCGCCAGTCCTCCTCGTCCAGGTTCTGCAGCTCCCGGCCCTCGAAGACGATCGAGCCGGAGGTGACCTCCGCATTGCCGGCGAGCAGGCCCATCACGGCGGAGACCAGGGTCGACTTGCCGCAGCCGCTCTCGCCGACGATGCCGACGATGCGGCCGGGATTCACCGCGAGATCGACCCGGCGCAGCGCCTTGACCTTGCCGCGCGCGGTCGCGAACTCGACGCTGAGGTCGTCGATGGTGAGGAGAGGCTCGGCCATCAGTGGCGGTTGAGCTTGGGATCGAAGGCGTCGCGGAGCGACTCGCCGAGGAAGGTGAATCCCAGCGTTGTCAGGATCAGCGGCAGCCCGCCCGAGACCACCAGCCAGGGCGTGTCGCGGATGTACTGGTAGCCGTCCTGCAGGATCGAGCCCCAGGTCGGCGTCGGCGGGCGCACGCCGAGGCCGAGGAAGCTCAAACCGGCCTCGATGGTGATCACCACCGGGATCTCCATGCTGGCGAGGATCAGCAGCGGGCCGATGACGTTGGGGAGGATGTGGGAGAACAGGATGCGGATCGGGCCGGCGCCGAGCGCGCGTTCCGCCAGCACGAACTCGGTCTCCTTCAACGACAGCGTCTGGATGCGGACGATGCGGCCATAGACCGGGATCGAGGCGACGACGATGACGGTGATGATGGTGGAAAGGCTCGGCCCAAGCAGCGTTACCATGGCGAGCGCGAACATGATGGTGGGGAACGAGCGGACGGAATCAAAGATCAGGACCAGCAGGTTGTCGAGCCAGCGCGGGCCGTATCCGGCCAGCATGCCGAGCACGAGCCCGCCCAGGAGCGACAGCCCGACCGCGACCAGCGAGACCCAGAGCGCGATGCGGCCGCCATAGACGACGCGGCTGTAGACGTCGCGGCCGAGCTGGTCGGTGCCGAGCCAGTGCGCCGCGCTCGGGTCCTGCATCCGCTGGCGGGGCGCCATCTGGAACGGATCATGGGTGGCGAGAAAGTCGGCGCCGAGCGCGCTCACCACCAGGAGCACGACGAGCGTCAGCCCGAGCGCGCCCAGCGGATCGGAGACCAGCCGCCTGAGGACGGTGATCCAGACCCGCTCCGGCCTGGGCGGGATGACGAGTGCCGTATCCGCTGTCGTCACCGCACCATGCCCCCCACCCTAAGGGACAACGCTTTGCGTTGCCCGTACCTCCCCCACGGAGGGGGGAGGGGATAAGAAGCATCTCGTGCCCCCTCCCCCTTGATGGGGGAGGGTGGGGTGGGGGTGAACGGCGGCGACGGGCGAGACCCGTCCTTCATCATGCCGGCTTGAAGGCCTTGAAGAACTGCCTCTGCGCGTCGGGAGAGAGCGCCGGCACCACCGTCTCGCGGTGGATGGCGGCGTTCACGCCGTGGGTCAGGAACACATAGGCGCCCGACTCCTCCATCAGGTCCTGCATGCGCTTGTAGCCGGCATCGCGCTTCTTGTCGTCGAGCTCGCTGGTGAGCGTCTCGTGCAGCTTGTCGAACTCGGGATTGCTGAAGCGCTCCCAGTTCCACTCGCTGATCTGGCTGCTGACGAACCAGGCGGTCGCCCAGGACGGATCGGGCTGCATCGAGAAGCGGACGATGTGGAGGCCCATCGTCTTCCAGCCGCCGGCCTTGTCGGCCGCCAGCGCCTTCTGCGCGCCGGCGTCGAAGGGACGGACGTCGGCCTGGATGCCGATCTTGGCGAGGCTGGCGGCCACGGCCTGGGCGGCGTTGACGAACTCGGCCGAGTTGCGGACGCCGATGTCGGTCTTGAAGCCGTTGGGGAAGCCCGCCTCGGCCAGAAGCGCCTTGGCCTTCTGGATGTCCATCTTGTCGATCAGGTTCTTCGGCCGATGGCCCATGAGGCCCGGCGCGATGATCCCGGTCGAGCGCGTGGCGACGCCGAAGAAGGCGGCGTCCAGCACCATGTCGACGTCGAGGCC
>CAMDFP010000331.1 GCA_945897335.1 Asaia bogorensis
CCCATTTCCATCTCTGGGACCTCACCGGCCACCTGTCGCCCTTCTATCCGTGGCTGCATACGCCGCGGGTCGGAAGCTCGCTCGGTGATTAGCAAGTCAATCTGCCGGGACTACTTGGCCAAGGACTTCATCGCCGAGACCGGCCCGTCGAACGTGGCCAAGGCGGTCCATGTCGAGGCCGGGCTCGACCGCAGCAACCCGCTCACCGAGACCGGCTGGCTGCAAGTGATCGCCGACCTGCCGGAGTCGCGAGGCTTTCTGCACGGCATCGTCGCGCATATGGACCTGACGGCGCCGGATCTGGAGGCGCAGCTCGATGCACATCGGGCACATCGCAACTTCCTGCTCGACCACATGGATTGCCCGCATGATCGCAGCCCCTCCCGGCACGCGCTCTGCGCGCCGGGAGGACTTGATGGCACTGACCATGGGTATTGTCGCCTTCAAGAACGAGGAAGCAGGCTCCGACTACGGCCCCTTGATGGCGGGCGCAACGCTCATCGTTGCGCCGCTCGTCGTCGCCTTCCTCGCGGCCCAGAGATGGTTCATCGAAGGATTGAGCGCGGGAGCAGTCAAATGAGGGGGACGTCGACATGAGCAAAGGCAAGCAGCTTCGTGACAAGGTGGCGTCGAACGGTCTCGTCCATATCATGGCGGCGCATTCGCCGCTCTCGGCACGCCTGGCCGAGGAGGCCGGATTCGACGGCCTTTGGGCTTCGGGCTTCGAACTGTCGGCGCTCTATGGCCTGCCCGACGTCAGTCTGATCTCGATGACCCAGCATCTCGAGATGATGCGGGCCGTGGCCGAGCAATCATCGCTGCCGATCGTCGCCGACATCGACACCGGCTTCGGCAACGCGGTCAACGTCGTCCACGCGATCCGGCAGTACGAGCGCGCCGGCGCGGCCGCTGTGGTGATCGAGGACAAGAGCTTCCCCAAGGTGACCAGCCTCGTCGCCGACGGCCGCCAGGATCTCGTGCGCATCGAGGAGTTCCAGGGGAAGATCGCCGCGGCGCTGGCGACGCGGACGGACCCCGACTTCCTCGTGATCGCCCGCACCGAGGCGCTCATCGCGGGTCTCGGCGAAGCCGAGGCGCTGAAGCGCGCCGCCGCATATGAGGCAGCCGGCGCAGACATGATCTTAGTCCACTCCAAGCAGAAGACGCCGGCCGAGGTCGAGAGCTTCGTCAAGGCCTGGCCGGGCAAGGCGCCGATCGTGCTGGTGCCGACCGCGTATCCGGAGCTCGATGCCGGGCGGATCAAGGCGCTCGGCAAGGTCAAGATGGTCATCTACGGGAATCACGCCATCCGCGCGTCGGTGACCGCGATGAAGGACGTTTTCGCCCGGATCCTGGCCGATGGTGGAATCCATCGGGTCCAGAACGACATCGTCTCGGTCGAGGAGATCTTCCGCCTGCAGCGGATGGACGGCGTCAAGCAGACCGAGAAGCGGTTCCTGCGCTAATTGAGCTGGGAGGCGAGGTCGGGGCTGATCCCGACTGGAACCCCGGCACCGGCTGATCGGCGGGCCGAGGCGCCGCCGGCTTGACATTGGTGAGCGGTGCGATTGACCTGCGGTACCACTCAAGGGCCGGAGCCGCTCCATGCGTATCGCCAGGGTCGAAGCCATCCGCATCCGCGAGCCGGATTGGTCGCCGCCGATCTGGTGGAGCACGACGCCGACCGACATCCTGTTCGACACCGGCAAGCGCATGCGCGAGATGGCGGTCGGCCTCTACAACGCCCCGGTCGAGATGCGCACCGACAAGGTGACGGTGGTGATCGTGCGCGTCACCACCGATGACGGCCTCGAGGGCCTGGGCGGCATCGCTCTCGGCTCTGAGGCGATGGCCCAGGTGGTGGAAAACATCCTCGGCCCCCTGGTGCTGGGCGGCAACCCGTTCGACGTCGAGCTCCTGTGGGAGACGATGTACCGCTCCACCATCAACATTGGCCGGAAGGGGCTGGTACTGGAGGCAATCAGCGGCATCGACATCGCGCTCTGGGACATCATGGGGAAATCGTGCTCCCAGCCGGTCTACAACCTCCTGGGCGGACGCACGCGCTCCAAACTCCGTGCCTATGCCAGCTCGCTTTATGCGATGAAGAACCCGGATCGTCTGGGCGAAATCGCCGCCGGCTACGCCCGCGACGGCTTCACCGCGATGAAGATGCGCTTCGGCTATGGCCCGACCGACGGCCGCGCCGGCATGCGGAAGAACCGCGACCTGGTGAAGGTGGTCCGCGATGCGATCGGACCGGACATCGACCTGATGGCGGATGCCTACATGGGCTGGACGCCGCAATACGCCATCGAGATGATCCGCATGGTCGCCGATCTCGGCCTCACCTGGGTCGAGGAGCCGGTGATTCCTGACGACATCGAGGGCTATGCCCGGATCAAGCGCGAGTGCGGCGTCGCCATCGCCGGCGGCGAGCACGAATTCACCCGCTGGGGCTTCCGCGAGCTGATCGAGCGCCGCGCGGTCGACTACGTTCAACTGGACGTGAACAGGGTCGGCGGGCTGACCGAAGCCCGGAAGATCGTGGCGCTGGCCCAGGCCTTCAACCTGCCGGTGGTCCCGCACGCGCACAACTTCCACAACCTCCACCTGGTCATGGCGAGCGCCAACATGCCGCTCGCCGAGTTCTTCCCGCATCCGGAACGGGATGGCGACACCTTCTTCTCCGAGCTGTTCCATGGTGAGCCGACGGTTGAAGCGGGGGAGATTGCGCTTTCCGGCGCCCCCGGATTCGGCGTCTCGCTCAATCCGGAGACGGTCGGCCGCTACCGGATGGCTTGAGTTTCGCGCATCAGGCGGCGGCAATTGACAAGGTGAGGGGCGGGGCCGGACAGTCGGCTCAGGTCGACCGCCCGGCGCGGGCGCCAATTTTCAGGGGAGAGTGATCTATGAAGCTTTATCGCAAAAGGGCCGCGATCGTCGCAGCCGCGATTCCGCTGATGCTGGGCCTTGGGGCCGGCTCGGCCGAGGCGCAGAAGACCGTCTATGTGGTTCCGCATGCCGATCTCCGCATCCTCGACCCTCTGCAGGCGGCGGCGACGATCACGACGATGCATGCCTCCAACATCTACGACCAGATCTTCGCCTGGGACGTGAACCTGCTGCCGAAGCCGCAGATGATCCAGGACTTCAAGGTCTCGGACGACAAGCTCACCTACACGATGACGCTCCGTCCGGGCCTCAAGTTCCATGACGGCTCGAATGTCACCACCAAGGACGTGGTCGCCTCGGTCAAGCGCTGGATGGTCCGCGACGGCATCGGCCGGCGTCTCGCCGGCGTGCTCGCCTCGCTGGAGGCCGTCGACGAGAAGACCTTCGTCTTCAAGCTGAAGCAGCCCTATTCGTGGGTCGAGTACTCGCTCGGCAACCACGCCGGCAACTATCCGGCGATCATGCGCGAGAAGGAGGCCCTGATCGACCCGATGACGGCGGTCGGCGCCGACGCGCAGATCGGCTCAGGCCCATACAAGTTCGCCAAGGACGAGTGGAAGCCGGGCGACGAGGTCGTCTACACCAAGTTCGCCGACTACGTGCCGCGCGCCGAGGCGCCCGACGGCATGGCCGGCGGCAAGCAGGCGAAGGTCGACCGGCTGATCTTCAAGATCATCCCCGATCCGCAGACTGCCGCCTCGGCGCTGCTGAAGGGCGAGGTCGACTTCATCGACAGCCCCGCCGCCGACGTGCAGCCTCAGCTCGAGCGGTCGCCCCTGGTCACAGTGTCGAAGCTGGCTCCGGTCGGCGGCTTCGGTGCGATCCGCGCCAACGCGCTGCACCCGCCCTTCAACAATCCGAAGGCGCGCCAGGCGCTCGCTCTCGTGGTTCCGCAGGAGGACTTCATGCGGACCGCGGTCGGGCCCAAGAACTGGAACGAGTGCTTCTCGTTCTTCGTCTGCAAGTCGGTCTACGGCACCGAGGTCGGCTCCGACACCTTCCGCAAGGCAGACCCGGCCCGCGCCAAGAAGCTGTTCGAAGAAGCGGGATACAAGGGTGAGCGGATCATCATCACCTCGACCAAGGAAATCGCCGCGATCGGCGCCCAGGCCGAAGTGCTGGCCGCCGGCCTGAATGCGATCGGCGTCAAGGCCGAGGTCGAGTGGGCCGACTGGGGCACGACGCTCACCCGGTTCCTCACCAACAAGAACCCCGTGGGCCAGCCCGGCCACTGGAACATCTTCACCACGACCAATTCGTGGTCGACCTGGCACAACCCGCTCACCAACATCGGCGTCGTGCTGAACCCCGAAGGCAGCTGGGCCGGCTGGCCGACCGATCCGGAAGGCGAAAAGCTTCGCGTCGCCTTCATCGAGGCGACCGACCAGAAGGCGCGGATGGAGATCCTCGAGAATCTGCACAAGCGCATGTGGGACGTGATGCCCTACATCGTCACCGGGCAGTTCGACCAGATGTATGCCTGGCGGAAGGAGATCACCGGCGTGCTGCCGACCTCCAAGCTGGTGCTCTGGAACATCGAGAAGAAGTAGCGAGCGATGAGGGCCGGCGGCGCGCATCCGCGTGCCGTCGGCCCTTTTTCGTATCCGGTGCACTCGGTTTCGGGGACCGGCGGAGCGCAATTGACAGGATCGGGTGCCGGTCGGACAGTTGAACGATCGGATCGGTTTCCGATCCGAGAGGCCCTTGGGAGAGGGCGCCCGGGGGCAGGGGCGGATCCTTGAAGTCACATTGGGAGGCGAAAGTATGAAGTCCTTTGGCGGGTGCCTCGGCGCCCTTTCTGCGGCGACAACCCTGGCATTCGGCCTCGGTTTCGCCGCCCAACCGGCGTCGGCGCAGAAGACGCTGACGATCATCCCGCATGCCGATCTTCGCGTGCTCGATCCGCTGCAGGCGGCGGCGACGATCACGACCATGCATGCGACCAACATCTACGACCAGCTCTTCGCCTGGGACGTCGATCTGCAGCCGAAGCCGCAGATGGTCGGCAACTACTCGGTCTCGCCGGACAAGCTGGTCTACACCATGACGCTCCGTCCGGGGCTGAAGTGGCATGACGGCACGGCGGTCACGACCAAGGACGTCATCGCCTCGGTCAACCGCTGGATGAAGCGCGACCCGATCGGTCGCAAGATGGGCGAGAGCGTCGCCGAGATGACCGCGACCGACGCCAACACCTT
>CAMDFP010000332.1 GCA_945897335.1 Asaia bogorensis
GAGCGGAACCGCGCCGTGGTCTCGTCGCCCCGGCTCACCTCCGCATAGGCATGCAGGTCCACCCGCTGGTGGTGCTCGAAGATCCCCAGCACGTTCCGCCCCACAGGGTGATCACGCAGGTCCGATGACAGCACGCCGATCTTCGGACGGGCCCCGCCCGACATCCGGCGCGGCGGCTTCCTTCGGCCCCGCGGCGCATGACGCCGCGCCCACTCGGACGCCGCGCGCTGAAGGGCCTTGCTGGTCGTCGCGGCGTCGTAGCAAAGGCAGAAGAGGAGGTTGCTTGCCCATGAAGAAGCGTCGGTCATCTCGCCGCTTCGGCGATAGGCGGCCGCTGCAGGTTTGACTTCGCCCAGGCTCTGCAGGGCATCGCCGAGATTGTTCCAGGCCTCGGCGCTGGCGGCGCAGGCGAGCGACCGCCGTGCCATCCGGACGGCAATCCCGATCGCACCGATGCGCTTGGCGATGACCGACGCATTCGAAAGCGCGTAAGCCCCGCCAGGCCCTATCGCCAGTGCGCGGCGGATCCAACTCTCGGACTCGATCAATCGGCCGGCGTCATGCTCAGCCAGAGCCAGATTGACGAGCGCATCCGCCTCGCGGCCCGCAGCCCGCGCGCGACGATAGCCTTCGGCCGCTCCATCGGGATCGCCCTGGACCCGCCTCTCGTTGCCGAAGTTGAGATGAAGCCCGGCTTCATGCGGCGCCAATGCGATGGCCCGGCGAAGAAAGCGCCGGGAACCGGCAAGCGCGCCGAGGTTGCCGATCAGCATGGCGTCGTCCGGCTTCAGTGCCACGGCGCGGGCGACGCGGCCAGGCGCGCTCTCGATCAGCCCGAGATTGCAATGAGCGTCTCCGGCATCCGGCACCAGCGGCAGGATCCGGCGATAGGCACGCGCCGCCTCGGGAAGCCGGGCCAGCTGGTAGAGCGCGAGCGCCGCCTGCAACCGCGGCTGGATGTTCCCCGGCTGCAAACGGCCCGCGGTTTCCAGATGCGAGATCGCCTCGCTGCTTCGCCCGAGGCTCAGCAGCAGCGCGCCGACGAAGTGATGGGCACGGGCATCGCCGGGCCGGGCGCGCAGGACGGCACGACCGGCCGCCACCGCATCCTCAGGCCGGCCGGCGCGATGGAAGGCCAGCGCTTCTCCCAGCGGATCGCCGGTCATGGTCGTGCGCACCAGCTGCGCCAGAGGTCGCGATACACGGCCTCCAGCGCCTGCGCATGTGCCTTGGCATCACAGAGGGTCGAGGCCGCGACCCGGGCACGAAGCCCGGTCCGGAGCGCCGCCAACCGGGCGCGATTGCCGACCAGCGCCACCGCCCGGTCGACATAGCCGTCGAGGTCTTCCGCCACCAGGTCGGACAGTCCGACATGCGAGAGGAAGCTGGCGCTGATCCTGCCGACGAAGTTTGCTCCGGCGAGCGTCACCACCGGCACGCCCATCCACAGCGCCTCGAACGTCGTTGTCGAGCCGTTGAACGGAGAACTGTCGAGCGCGACGTCGATCTCGTTCCAGAGCGCCAGATGGTCCGATCGGCTCCGGTCGCCCGAGGCGAACCGCACGCGATCGCCGAGCGCGGCGCGGACCGGTGCCTGAATCATCGGGCTGCCGAAACGGTTCTTGTACTTGAGCACGAGCGTCGCCCCCGGGACCGCATCGAGGATTCGGCGCCAGGCGCCGAGCAGGGCCGGCGACAGTTTGATCGGATTGTTGAACGACCCGAAGACCGGCGGCCCTCCGGCTTGCCACCGCGGCTCCGGCGCATCATCGGCCGGAGGGTGCACGGTGAAGAACGGCACATACACAAGCGACTCGACGAACCGTTCCGTGGTGCCGGGCGGGTGCAGGACGGGATCGGTCAGCCACGCGTCCATGTCACAGACACCGCTGGTGGTGACGTCGTACATGCTCACCTGCACGGGTGCCGGCCGGAAGCCCGCGACCTTCAGCGGGTTGGCGCCGGCGTGCCCGGCCATTACCGCCAGAATGTCGACACCATCCGCCCGGAGGAGATCGGCGATCTCGGCATCGGAGCGGCCGGCAACGTCTCGCCAGACGTCGACCGTGCCAGCCACGAGCCGGCTGACGCCGTCGGGTGTCGCGGTCGCACTATATGCCATCACCTCGACCTGATCGCGGCTATGGCCGGAAAAGAGCGCGGTGGCATTGTGCGCGATCGGATGGCTGCGGAAGTCGGTCGAAAGATAGGCGACGCGCAGCCGCCGCTCGGGATCGCGCGAATTGGCGAAAATCGGCGCCGGTCGCGGCGGGGCATGGCGCGCACCCCATCGTCGTGCCTCGATCTCTGGTCGATTGTCCTCGCCCTCGGCGACATAGGTCAGGGCGAAGATCAGGTTGCTATGGACGACCGTATCGTCGGGCGCGATGGCATGGGCGCGCCGAAGGGCGACGATCACTTCTTCAGCCGACGGCGCCGCCATCGACAGGTTGTTCCAGGCGAGACGCGCCGCTGGCATGAGGACGATCGCACGGCGGAGCGCCGTCAGCGCCGCCTCGACATTGCCGGCCATGCCGTGGACGAGCCCACAGCCGGCCAAAGCCTCCCAGCCATCCGGGCTCAATACGCTTGCCCGGCGAAGCAGGTACACCGCCTCGCCGATCCGTCCGACCGTCCCGGCGAGATCGCCGAGATTGACCAGCGCCGGATAGAATGAGGGATCTGCGGCATGCGAGATGCGGCCTGCCCGCAACGCCTCCCCGACGCGGCCTGACGCCTTCTCCAGCAGCAGAAGATTGTTCCACGCAGGCGCCAGCAAAGGATCGCGGGCCACAGCAACCCGGTAGGCCGCCTCGGCATCGGCGCGACGGCCGAGATGCTCTTCGACGATCCCGAGATTGAAGGCCGACCAAGCGTCCTCCGGACTCAGCGCCACCGCCCGGCGGAAATCCTCGCCCGCTCCCACAAGATCGCGGCGGCCGAGACGTGCATTGCCCCGCTCGTGAAGCATCGATCCGAGGCCGAAGTCGAGCGCCCCGCCAGCGGCCGCGGCGGCGACCTCGAGCAGCGCCACCGCTTCGTCCAGCTGCCCGGCGTGGCGACGCGCAATCGCGGCCGTGACCAGGTTGAAGGTCATCGGCCCCGGCACCAGCCGCGCCAGAGATCGCGCAGCGCAGCCTCGAAGGCGCCGGCATGGGCGCCTGCATCGCAAAGCCGGGAAGCAGCGACACGCGCGCGCATTCCGTCTCGCAGAAACGACAGCCGCGGCAGGTCGCCCGCGAGCCGAACGGCGCGATCGACATAGCCCTCGGCATCGTCCGCCACCAGCTCGTTGAGGCCGATGTGGTGGAGCACGCTGGCGCCGACGCGGCCGAGAAAGCGCTCGCCGGCCAGCGTCACGACCGGAACCCCCATCCACAGCGCCTCGAAGCTGGTGGTCGACCCATTGAACGGGAAGGGATCCAGGGCGATGTCGACCCGCCGCAAGATCTCCAGCTGTTTGCGCCTGCCGACGTCACCGGCGAGAAACTCGATCCGGCTTGGCTCAACGCCATGGCCGGTGAACACGCCTTCGACCTTCCGGCGCAGCCCGGCCGAGGCATAGCGGTTGAGATATTTGAGCAGCAGCCGCGATCCCGGGACCGCCTTCAATATCGTCGCCCACAGCGCCAGGACCTCAGGCGTGTGCTTGGACGTGTTGTTGCAGGAGCCGAAGGTGACGTGGCCCGAAGCCAGCGCCGGCAGCGGGCCAGGCTCCGGCGCATCGGCCAGCGGCTCGTGCAGATAGAAGCAGGGCAGCCGCACCAGCCGCTCGGTGAAGCGTTCGCGGGTGTCTGCCGGATGCAGCACGCCGTCGGTCATCCAGGCATCCATGACCGAGAGCCCGCTGGTCGCGAGGTCATGGAAGCTCACCTGCACCGGCGCCGGTCGATAGGCCGCGACGCCCAGCCGGTTGTGGCCGGTGTGCCCGGCCAACACGACCAGGATGTCGATCCGGTCCTCACGCATCTGCCGGGCGATGTCGACATCGGGCCAACCGAGCACGTCGCGCCAGCCATCGGCCACGGCGCGGAAGCGATCGGTGACGGCGTCGGGGGCGCGAAGGCTCGCATAGAGAATGGCTTCGACGCGCGCGCGATCGCGCCGTTCGAGGAGTCCGATGACGTTGCGGGCGACCGGATGCTCGCAGAAATCGGCCGAGATCCAGCCGACCCTGAGGCGCCGCTCCGGCTCGGCGACGACGATGGGCGGCCGGATCGACCGATAGGCGGTGCGGGCATGCATCGCCTCCCAGCGCCGGAACTCGGCAAAATAGGCATCACCCGAGATACCGCCGTCATAGGCGAGACAGAAGAGCAGATTGGAGTGCAGCCACGGCACCGGCTTCAGCGCCAACGCCCGGCGGAAGCCGCGGATGGCGAAGGCGAGATCGCCCTCGGCCTGATCGAGGCTGGCGAGGTTGCTGTGAGCCTCGGGAAGATCGGGCCTAAGTGCCAGGGCGCGGGCATAACCCGGACGCGCCTCGTCGAGTCTGCCTAAGAACTGCAGCGCATTCGCGCGATTGGCATGGGCGTCGGCATAGTCGAGCCGAAGCGCCAGCGCCCGATCGTAGCAACCTATGGCGCGCGGCCACTCCTTCAGGTCGGCGAGGGCGCTGCCGCAGTTGAGCTGCGCCTCGGCGAAGTCGCTGCGCACCGCGAGCGCGCGGATCAGGAGGCGCAGCGCACCGAGCGGCTGGCCGGACCGCAGGAGTGCGAGCGCAAGATGATTGAGGGCCTCGGCGAAACCGGGGTCGAGGACGACCGCGCGGACGAGGAAGGGCATCGCGCGCGCAAATGCACCGCGGTGGATGTGGACGAGGCCGGCAAGGTTGAGCGCATCGACGTTGAGGGGTTCGGCGAGCAGCACCGCGTGATAGCCGCCGAGCGCCTCCTCCAGACGCCCCTGGCCGTGGGCAGCCATGCCTTCAGCCAGACGCGCTGCGCCGACCTGCCGCTGTCGTTCCGCCAGACTCGCTCCGCTCGGGCTCACGTGCTCGGCTTATACCGGGCCGGCGCCGCAGACAACGGGGATGCGCTCAAACACCAGTCTCGCCAAAGCTGTCGGTATGCCGCGACCAGCGAACGGGCATGAGCGTCGGCATCGCAGAGGG
>CAMDFP010000333.1 GCA_945897335.1 Asaia bogorensis
CGAGCGCCAGGAGGCCTATCTCGCCGCGGCCAAG
Organism: Asaia bogorensis; assembly: GCA_945897335.1. Taxonomy (GTDB): domain Bacteria; phylum Pseudomonadota; class Alphaproteobacteria; order SHVZ01; family SHVZ01; genus SHVZ01. The sequence goes on from CAMDFP010000333.1 coordinate 35, forward strand.
CGCATGGCGCCGCCGATCATCGGCTCGACGCTGACCAAGATCGTCGTCTTCATGCCGCTGCTGTTCTGGCCGGGCGTCGTCGGGCAGTTCATGAAGTACCTGCCGGTGACGGTGATCGCGCTGCTCGCAGCCTCGCTGGTGATGGCGCTCCTGTTCATTCCGGCGCTGGCGTCGGCGGTCGGCCGCCGCACCGCTGCGGCGGGCGGAGGCGATCATCATGACGTCGACACCCACTTCAAGGTCGAGGAACTGAAGGGGTCGACCGGGCTTTACGTCCGCGTCCTCTCCAAGGCGCTCGATCATCCGGGCAAGGTGTTGCTGCTCGCGATCGCGCTGCTGGTCGGCGTGCAGGTGCTCTACGCGGCGAAGGGGCGCGGCGTCGAGTTCTTCCCGAAGATCGAGGCGGAGCGCTCGCGCGTTCTGGTCCATGCACGCGGCAATCTCTCGATCCAGGAGAAGCTGGCGCTCGCCATCGAGGTCGAAAACCGCATCCTGCCGATCGGCGAGTTCAGGTCGGTCTATACCCAGGTGGGAGCCCGCAGCCAGGGCGGACAGGAGGTCGCCGAGGACGTGGTCGCCGTGATCACGCTCGAATACAAGGACTGGGGCACCCGGCGCTCGGCACAAGAGATCACCGCCGAAGTGGTGAAACGCACGGCCGATCTCGCCGGCATCTGGGTCGAGCCTGCGGACGAGCGCAAGGGACCCGGCGCCGGCAAGCCGATCCAGATCGAATTCTCGTCCCGCGAGCCCGAACTGCTGCCGGCCGAGGTCGCCAAGGTGAAGGCGCATCTCGAATCCATGACCGGGCTCGCCAATGTCGAGGACTCGCGTCCCGTGCCGGGGATCGAATGGCGGGTTGCCGTCGATCGTGCGCAGGCAGCGAAGTTCGGCGTGGATGTCAGCCTGGTCGGCAGCTACATCCAGCTGGTCACCCGCGGCCTCAAGCTGACCGACTACCGCCCGAACGACGCCGACAAGCAGGTCGACATCGTCGTCCGCTATCCGGAGAGCGACCGCTCCGTCGGCCAGCTCGACGACATCCGCATCCAGACCGAAGCGGGGCTGGTGCCGATGGGCAACTTCGTCACCCGCAGCGCCGCCCCGCTCACCACCAAGGTCAGCCGCATCGACGGGCGCCGGGTTATGCATGTGAAGTCGGACATTGCGCCGGGCGTACTCGCCGATGACAAGGTTCGCGAGATCCGCGCCTGGATGGATGGGGCCGGCATCAATCCGGCGGTGACCGTCCGCTTCAAGGGAGAAGACAAGGAGCAGAAGGCGGCGGCGACGTTCCTGTCGCGGGCCTTCCTCGCGGCGCTGTTCCTCATCGCCGTCATCCTGCTCGCCCAGTTCAACAGCTTCTATTCGACGCTGCTGATCCTGTCCGCGGTCATCATGTCGACCATCGGCGTGTTCTTGGGTCTGCTTGCCACCGGCCAGGCCTTCGGCATCGTCATGGGTGGCATCGGCGTGATCGCGCTCGCCGGCATCATCGTCAACAACAACATCATCCTGATCGACACCTACGACCGGCTGAAGGACAAGGTGCCGACGGTAAGGGAGGCCCTGATCCGCACCGGCGCCCAGCGCCTTCGCCCCGTGGTGTTGACGGCGACGACGGCGGTCCTCGGTCTCCTGCCGCTGATGTTCCAGCTCAACATCGACATCCCGGCGCGCCACATCTCGATCGGCGCGCCCTCGACCCAGTGGTGGACGCAGATCGCGACCGCCATCGTCTTCGGGCTGACCTTCGCCACCGTACTGACCTTGATCGTCACGCCGTCGGCGCTGATGTGGAAGGCCAACCTGGGCGCGTCAGTGCGGCGCTGGCGCGGGAAGACGGAGGCCGCCGTCATCCCCGATCCGCGGCCGAAGCTGAAGGCGGCGGAGTAGGGCGGAGAAGAGCCCGCTCAGTCCGGGCCGAAGGCGTTGCGCGCCGCGAGGACGCGGGTCAGCGTGGTGACCCAGCACAGTGCCCCGAAGACCCAGGCGATCGGGGCGAAGGCCGAGGGCATCACGCACATCAGCGTAAAGCAGAGGATGGTCTCGAAGCCCTCCGTCAACCCACCGAGGTAGTAGAAGGACTTCCGGCCGCGGATCTCCGTGGTCACGCCACGCTTCGCCGCCAGCACCGCATAGGCCAGGAACGACGAGCCGCTGCCCATGAAACTGACGGCAAGGAAGGTCGCGGCGAGCGCGTTTTCGGGATCCGAGAGGGCAAAGCCGAACGGCACGGCGGCGTAAACGATGAAATCACAGACGATGTCGAGGAAGCCGCCGAAGTCGGTCGGCGAGGATGCGCGGGCGACCGCGCCGTCGATACCATCGAGAAGACGGCCGGTAAGGATCAGGGCGAGCGCGAGACCGTAGGCGCCGGCTGCGAGCGTCGGCACGGCGCCGAGTCCGGCTGCGAATCCCAGAAGCGTGACTTCGTTGGCTCCGATTCCTCTGGCGGCCAGCGGTCGTCCCAGCCGGTCGAGCAGGGGATCGATCGATCGCCGTAGCCGGGCATCGAGCATTCTACGAAGCCGGCGGCGTCTCTTCCGGCGGGACGACTCCGGCGATCCGCTGCGCTTCCGCGGTAAGGCGGCGGAACGAGCGGTAGCTGAAGGGGAACATCGACAGATAGACGACGCCGAGCGCGACCAGCGTCGGCCAGGGGGCGCTGAATAGCGCCGCCGCCAGCACCGCGGCGCCGACCAGGGTTGGGAGCACATAGGCGTGCGGCACTTTCACCTTCTTGAAGGCGAATGTGGGGAAGCGGCTGACCATCATCAGGCCGATGGCCACCATCCACAGGCTGGTCAGGATCGGTTCGCGAAAGGGGCCGCTCGCCCATTCGAAGGAGATCATCATCGGCAGGAGCGCCAGAGCGCCGCCCGCCGGGGCGGGAACGCCGACGAAGTAGTTGTAGGCGAAGGCCGGCTTGTCCGGATCCTCGAGCGCCGTGTTGAAGCGGGCGAGGCGAAGGGCGCAGCAGACCGCGAGGAACAGCGCCGCGGTCCAGCCGATGCCGCCGAGGTCGTGGCTCGACCACGTGTAGATGATCACGGCCGGAGCGGCACCGAAGCTCAGGAAGTCGGAGAGGGAGTCGAGCTCGGCGCCGAACTTGCTGCCGCCGCCGAGCAGGCGCGCGAGCCGGCCGTCGAGTCCGTCGAGCACGCCCGCGACCATGATCGCGGCCACGGCGGCCTGCCACTGATCGTCCAGGGCGAAGCGGACCCCGGTTAGGCCGGAGCAGAGCGCCAGCACCGTCAGCAGGTTCGGCAACAGGTGGTTGAGCGACAGGCCCTTGAGCCGGGGAGAGCGGCGGCGAAGGATCATTGCGTCTCCCCTCTCCGCGGCCCCTCTGTCGAGGCGAGGTCTGCCATCACGGTTTCGCCGCCGATCATTCGCTGGCCGACCGCGACCAGCGGCGATACCCCCTTCGGCAGGAACAGGTCGGTGCGGCTGCCGAAGCGGATCAGGCCGAAGCGTTCGCCGGTCGCGAGGCGCTGGCCCTCGCGAACCCGGCATATGATGCGTCTCGCGACCAGGCCGGCGATCTGCACGACGCCGATCCGCCGGCCATCCGCGAGCACGAGGCAAAGACTGTTGCGCTCGTTGTCGACGCTGGCCTTGTCGAGCGAGGCGTTCAGGAACTTGCCGGGGTGATAGGCGATACGCTCGATCGTGCCGGCGACGGGCGAGCGGTTGATGTGAACGTCGAAGACGTTGAGGAAGACGCTGACACGGGTCAGCGCATCGGCGCCGAGGCCGAGCTCGGCCGGCGGCACAGCCTCGGTGATCATGCTGACGATGCCGTCGGCGGGACTGACGACCAGGCCTTCGCGGGTCGGCACGGTGCGCGGCGGATCGCGGAAGAAATAGGCGACCCAGAGCGCCAGCGCGATGCCGAGCGCCCCGGTCCACGGCCCGAGCCAGAGGAGAGCGAGGGCCACCACCACGCCGATGGCGACGAAGATGCGCCCCTCGGGGGCGATCGGCACGAGCACGGTCGTCAGCACCGGGACGGGCCTCCGCTGGACTAAGGACTTCGAGACGTCTATCCGAGGTCTAGCCGCGCCGGTCCGGATTTGGAACCGAATTCGGCGGCTGCGTCGGCAGCTGGAAGACCTGGCCGGGATAGATCAGGTCCGGATCGCGGATCTGCTCGGCGTTGGCCGTGTAGATGAGGGTGTACAGCACACCCCCGCCATAGGTTTGCCGGGCGATCCGCCACAGGCTGTGTCCCGGCTGGACCACGATCGAGCCGCCGGCGAGCACGTCGGGTGTGACCGCGGAGCGCTGGAAGGGCATCTCGACCCGGGCGACGACCCGGCCGCCGGGACCGAGGAGGTCCGCGCGAAGCGTGTAGTTGCCGGGCGGGACCTCGCCTTCCGGGGTCAACTTCCAGGGCTCGCTGCCGCTCGCCACCTCGCCGACGAGGCGGTTGTCGAGATATATGCGGATGTCGCCCTCGGGCTGCGCCTTGCCGGAAAAGACCACGCGGCCGGTCTTGTCGTAGTCGATCACGTCGACGGTGACCTGGCTTTGCGGCTGGCCTGGCGGGGTCGGTGCAACGGCGGCCGGACGCAGCGCCGGCGGCGCCTGCAGCACGGTCGAGGGCGCGGCGCCCTCCGTGCGCGGAACCGAGAGGGCGAGCGCCTGGCTCGGCTGGGTTGCCGGCTGCCCTGCAATATCCCTCTGCCGCTCGGGCACCACCAGCACGACCTCGCGTTCGGAAACGACGATCGGCCCGTCGCCGAGCTTCGCTCCGAGCGACAGCGTGCGGCCTCCGGGCGTCAGCGGGGCGGAGGGCAGCAGAACCCATTCGCCGCGCCCGTCCGCGGTCGCCGTGCCGAGATCCTTGTCGCCGTCTTTGACCGTCACCCGGGCGCCGGGTGCGGCTCGGCCGGCGAGAACCGCGTTGCCGTTTGGCGCCACCCGGACGACGTCGAAGGACGGTGCGGCCGCGGTCGGAGACACGGGCAAGGGAGATGCGGGGGGCGCAACCGCCGGGGCCGGCCGGGATACGACGACGGCGGGCGGGGTGCTCGCCGACGCAGGAGGCGTCGATGCCGGAGCG
>CAMDFP010000334.1 GCA_945897335.1 Asaia bogorensis
CACCCATCGCGACGACGAAGGCGTCGCGCGTGCCTCCCCTGCGCTACGCGCAGGAGAGGGTTCCGAAGTCGCTGTCCTCGTGAAACTCGTCATGACCCTGCTGGTGCGGGACGAGGCGGACATCGTCGCCGCCAACATCCGCCATCACCTCGCCGCCGGCGTCGACTTCATCGTCGCCACCGACAACGGCTCGACCGACGGCACGGTCGAGATCCTCGAAGGCTTCGAGAAGGACGGCGTTCTCGATCTCCGCCACGACGCCGATGACACGTTCGATCAGGCGCGACTGACGACCGAGATGGCGCATCTCGCCCTTGTGCACTTCGGTGCCGACTGGGTGCTCTCCAACGATGCGGATGAGTTCTGGATCGGGCCGATCCGCGAGACGATCGCCGCCACGCCGGCCAATCTCATCTTCTGCCGGCGCGCCAACCGGGTCGCGCCGCGCGAGGCTGACTGGTCGTTCGCCGCCGCGCGTCATCTCGTGATGAAGCCCGACGACGCCGCGCCGACGGAATTGCTGAGACCGATTCCGCCGAAGGTGCTGGTCCGCGCCGCCGACCTGATCGGCCTCACCCAGGGCTGCCACAATGCCGAGATGCGCGCCGCCCGCCCGGCGCCGGCGCGCGAGATCCTGATCCGGCATTTCGCCGTGCGCGGCCGCGACCATTTCATCAGGAAGGCGACCACCGGCGGCGGCGCCTATGCCCGCAATCCGAAGCTCGACCCGCGCCTCGGCGCACATTGGCGGCGCTGGCACCAGGCGATCCAGGCGTGCAGGCTGGACGAGGAGTACGCCCGCGTCGTCCCGTCGGCCGCGGACATCGCCCAGGCGAGCGCCGTCGGAACGGTGATCGAGGACGCAACGTTCCTCTTTCCTTGAAGGAGATCGACCATGACCTCATCCCGGATGCCGCTGTCGCCGCTGTCGAGCGAGGAGCTGGGCCAGCTCCATCGACTTCGCAAGAAACGCCCGGCGGCGCAGCCCCGCCTGCCGCCGCCCGGAACCGGCCAGCGCATCGCCGACCGGGTCGCCGCCGTCGTCGGCTCGTGGCCGTTCATCGCCATTCAATCGGCCGCCATCGCCGCCTGGATAACCGGCAACGTCATCGCCGGCGCCGCCGCCTGGGATCCCTACCCTTTCATCCTCCTGAACCTGCTGCTGTCGTTCCAGGCTGCCTATACGGCCCCGGTCATCATGATGAGCCAGAACCGCCAGAGCGAGATCGACCGCCACAACGCCGGGAACGACTACCACGTGAACCTGAAAGCCGAGCTCGAGATCGAGCAGCTGCACCAGAAAATCGATCTGATGCGCGAGCAGGAGATCATGGAACTGGTGAGGCTGGTGCGCACGCTCAGCGACAAGAACGGGACGACGCCGGGCACGCCTGCCGCTTAGGCGTCCTCGCCCCTGATCGCGTCCACGATCCGCTCCGTCCGCTTCTCGGCGCGGCGGTTCTGGATCATCAGGATCGCGTGGATGACGGCGATCATCCAGAGGAAGACGCCGGGCCAGACGAAGAACAGCAGCCCGAGGAACGAGCCGAACCAGATGACGAAGCTGATGATAGCCTGGAACGGCATCCCCGCCAGCAAGAGCGCCAGCGGCGGGATGAAGAAGGAGAGAAGGTAGAGCATCGGCGTCTCCCAATCCCGGGACGATCTCCCGAGGCGCGAGATGTGGCCCCGGTGTCCCTGCGATTCAATCCTCTCCGGCTAGTTCTTCAGGAACCCGACGATCTCGTGCGTCCGCTTCAGGATCGGCTCGGCGATCTCGGTCGCGCGTTCGCCGCCGCGGCGAAGCACGCTGTCGACATATCCCGGATCGGCCTTCAGGCGCCGCATCTCGGCATTGATCGGGCCGAGCACGGAGACGGCGAGGTCGACCAGCTCCTTCTTGAACTCCGAGAACGACCGGCCGGCGAAGCGACCGACGATCTCCGCCTTGGTCGTATCGGAGAGGGCGGCATAGATCGTGATCAGGTTCTCGGCTTCCGGCCGCCCCTCGAACCCGGCCGCGCTGTCGGGCAGCGGGTGCGGGTCGGTCTTCGCCTTCTGGATCTTGAGCGCGATGGTCTCGGCGTCGTCGGTCAGGTTGATGCGCGAATAGTCGGAGGCATCCGACTTCGACATCTTCTTGGTGCCGTCGCGAAGGCTCATGACCCGCGTCGCCTCGCCCATGATCATCGGCTCGGGCTGCGGGAAGAAGTCGACGCCGAACATGCTATTGAAAGCCTGGGCGATGTCGCGGGTGAGCTCGACATGCTGTTTCTGGTCCTCGCCGACCGGAACGCCGTTGGCGTGATAGAGCAGGATGTCGGCGGCCATCAGTATCGGATACGCATAGAGCCCGACCAGCACGTTGTCGCGGTTCTTGCCAGCCTTGTCCTTGAACTGGGTCATGCGGTTCAGCCAACCGATGCGGGCGACGCAGTTGAAGATCCAGGCGAGCTCGGCATGCGCGCGCACCCGGCTCTGGTTGAAGAGGATGTGCTTGTCGGCATCGATGCCGGCGGCGAGATAGGCTGCGGTCACCTCGCGCGTCGCCGCCCCCAGTTCCTTCGGATCCTGCGGCTGAGTGATCGCGTGCAGGTCGACCACGCAATAGATGCAGGCCGCCTTGTCCTGGAGCTTCACCCAGTTCTTGAGCGCACCGAGATAGTTGCCGAGGTGCAGGTTTCCGGTCGGCTGCATGCCGGAGAAAATCAGGGAGACGGACACGGGATTGGGTGCTCCTGGAAGGCGGCGGCCGCCGTTTATCCCCATATCGGCGAGGCGGGTCAATGGCCGTTCCGGCGCCTGAAGCCCGGCGGTTGCGCGGCCGGACCGAACCGGCTCTGATCGATCTGGCTCTTGAGCGAGGGAGATCGAGGCGATGCCGGACAGCGATACCAACCCCTGGGGGATCTCGGCCGAAGCCGCTCGCATTCATCGCGACGCGCTGGTCTGGGACGATCACGGCGGCTTCGCCTTCACCGGGCCGGGATCGCTTGACGGGCTCGACCGCTGGCGCAACGCCGGCGTCGACTATCTCTCGATCAACGTCTCCTTCGACGTGACGCCGTGGGAGCTCGGCATCGACGCCCTCGCCTATTACCGCAAATGGGTGCGGGACCACCCCGCGCTGCTGGTGCAGGTGGAGACGGTCGCCGACATCCATCGCGCCAGGCGCGAAGGCAAGCTGGCCGTCACCTACGACATCGAGGGGATGAACGCGCTGAAGGGCGACGTCGGCATGGTCGAGCTCTACTACAGGCTCGGCGTCCGCCACATGCTGTTCGCCTACAACCGCAACAACCTCGCCGGCGGCGGCTGCCATGACGAGAATGTCGGCCTCACGGGCTTCGGCCGCGAGGTCATCCGCGAGATGAATCGCGTCGGCATGGTGGTCGACTGCTCGCACTCGGCGCATCGCACCACGATGGAGGCGATGGAGGTCTCGGAAAAGCCGGTGATCTTCTCGCACTCGAACTCGCGCAAGCTCTGGGATCACGAGCGCAACATATGGGACGACCAGATCAAGGCCTGTGCGGCGACCGGCGGCGTGGTCGGCGTCACCGGCGTCGGCCGCTTCCTAGGGGCCAACGGCCCGACGGTCCGGCACCTGGTCGAGCACATCGACTACATGGTCGAGAAGATCGGGCCCGATCACGTCGGCATCGGCATGGACACGGTGTTCAAGAAAGACGACTTCGGCGACTTCCTCGAGAAGCACCGCGAGTACTGGCCGGTCAGCCAGTACGCTTCAGGTGCGGCCATCGGATACATCCCGCCGGACGACTTCCCCAAGGTGACCCAGGCGCTGCTCGACCGCGGCTATGACGAGGCGGCGATCCGCGGCATCCTCGGCGGAAACTTCCTCAGGATCGCAAGCCAGGTCTGGAAGTGAGATCTATCGCCTGAGCGCGCGGCGGAGGTCGGCGAGGCTGGCGGCGCCGGTGAGCTGGGCGAGGCCCGCGAAGAGGATACCGCCCAGCGGGATCAGCACGACGAGGCCGAGCGTGCCCTTCGGCACATAGGGCTCGGCCGCCCAGACGACGAGTCCCATCGCCGCCGAGACGAAGACGAGCCTGGGCAGCGTGCGCCGCGCCCGCGCGTCCAGGGAGAAGTCGCCGCGGCGGGCGAGCGTCCCCCACAGCAGCGCCACGTTGACCCAGGCCGCCGCCGAGGTGCCGAGCGCGATGCCGACATGGCCGAGCGGACGCATCAGCGCGAGGTTGAGCACAAGGTTGACGACGATGGCGATGATGCCGAGCTTGACCGGCGTCGCCGTGTCCTCGCGCGCAAGAAAGCCCGGCGTCAGCGCCTTCACCAGCACGAAGGCCGGAAGACCGAGCGAGTAGACGGCGACCGCGTCCGCCGTCGCCTTCGCCTCGACCGGGCCGAAGGCGCCCCGCTGGAAGAGGGCCACCACGATCGGCTCGGCCAGCGCCGCGAGGCCCGCTGCCGCCGGCAAGGCGAGGAGCAAGGCTGCCTCGATGGCGCGGTTGTGGCTGGCCAAGGCCTTGGCCGGGTCGGTCTTGAGCTCGGAAGAGAGCAGCGGCAGCAGCGCGGTGCCGACCGCGGTGCCGACGACGCCAAGCGGCAGCTGCGACAGCCGGTCGGCGTAATAGAGATAGGAGACGGCGCCGTCGGCGATCAGCGTCGCCAGGATGGTGCCGACCACGAGGTTGAGCTGGGTGACCCCGGCGCCGACGACGCCCGGCCCCATGCGGCGGAAAAGGCGGCGGACACTAGGGCCCAAGCTCGGCCGCGGCAGCCGGAGGTGAATGCCCTCGCGGTGGCAGACATAGGCGAGAAACAGGAACTGAAAGACGCCGCCGGCGATCACCGCCCAGGCGAAGGCGTGCGGATCGTCCATGCCGAAGTAGAGCAGCGCCGGCGGGAAGCCCAGCAGCGCCAGGTTCAAGAGGATGGGAGCGGCCGCCATCGCGGCGAAGCGTCCATGCGCGTTCAGCACCGCACCCTGGAAGGCGGCCAGCGAGATCAGCAGCAGATAGGGAAAGGTGATACGGCCGAGTTCGATCACCAGCGCCATCTGCTGAGGCTGATCGGCGAAGCCCGGCGCCAGACCACGCATAATCCATGGCAT
>CAMDFP010000335.1 GCA_945897335.1 Asaia bogorensis
AACCACGCGATGCGGCAGCCCGTCGGTGTTCGGGATCCGCAGCATGCGCTCGGGATCGCCTTTGGTCATGGCGCCCGCCGTGGCGGCGACCAGCGAAGCCGCGCCGCCGGACGTCACCAGCGCTGCCTCGGCCCCGGTGAGTTCGGCGATGCGGCGGCCGGCGGCGAGCACCAGCTCGTTCAGGTTCACGAACTGGCCCGCGGCCCGGGTCATCGCCTCGACCACTTCCGGCAGCATCAGGCTGCCGCCATGGACCGTGCGGGTGCCGCAGCAGTTGATGAATGGCCGGATGCCGAGGCGGTCGTAGAGCGCGTCGGACATGTTCATCCCTCCCGGTTGCGGAACAGCAGAAAGGCGGCGGCGAGCGGTGCCACGCCGACGGTCAGGAAGGCCGCACGGTAACTGCCGGTCGAGGCGATGATGAAGGAGCAGAGCGAGGGGCTGATGGCATAGGCGAGGAAGCTGAAGAAGCCTGAGCCTGCGGTTGCCTCGCCGACATGCTCCTTCGGCGCGATGCGTGCGACCTCCCCGAGATAGACGCCGTTCCAGCTGGCGACGGCCACACCGGAGACCGCCGCCGATGCCAGCACCGCGGCCCACGGCCAGTCGGCGCCGTGGAAGGCGATCACTGCGGCCATCGTCGCCGAGCCGAGCGCCAGCAGGACCAGCGTTTTCCGCGCCGACCCGACGCGGTCGGCGACCCACCCCACGACGACGCGCGAGCCGACACCGACGCCTTGCATCATCGCGAAGGCGGCACCGGCGGCGATCAGGCCGAAGCGGAGATCGACCGCGAGGTAGGTTACGTAGAAGGTGAAGACCGCACCCTGAACCATGGCGAAGGCGAAGCCGGCGGCGGTGAGGCCGATCATGCCGGGGGCGAGCCGCAGCGACCGGAACGGCGCGACCACCCGGCCGGGAGCGAAGACGACGCGAAACGGGATCGGATTGCCCAGCTGGCGCCCGGCGTCGAGACCCGCCCGCAGCGGCTGCACGGCCAGCACGCTTGCGGCGATGATCGCGGCGGCGGTGAGCAGGCCGGCCTGCCAGCCCCAGAGACCGGCCGCGGCCGGCACGGCGAGGCCGGCGATGGCGCCGCCGAGAGGCACGCCGCTCTGCTTGACCGAGAAGACGAGGCTTCGATGCCCGGCCGGCGCATGCCGGTTGAGAATGTCGCTGCCGGCCGGCGGCGACGGGCCGTAGGCGACGCCGATCAGGAACGCCGCGACCAGCACCAGCGGCCAGGATCCGCTCGTCGCCACGAGCAGGGCGATCGCGCCGAGGACACCACCCAGCTGCAGTAAACGGACCGGGCCGAAGCGGCCGAGGAGAGGGACGCCGCTCATCAGGAACCACATGGTGCCGATCGCCGTTGCCGCCGCGACATGCCCGATGCTCTCGGGCGGTACGCCGGCCGCGAGCGTGACGGCGGGACCGACGACGGGAAGCACCCGGCTCGCCAGCGCTGCCGTCGTCTGCATGGTGAGGGTGGCGGCGAGCGCCTTGGCCCAGGCGGGAATGCCCGCCGGCCGGGTCAGATCACCCACTGGAAGCCGTCGATCTTGAAGTCCTGGCCGGTGATGAAGCTGGGCTCGGATGTGGCGAGGAAGACCACGAGCTGGGCCACGTCGTCGGGCGAGCCCAAGCGCCCGAGCGCGATGCCCTTGATCAGCTCGGGCTCGCGTGCCTGGGTCAGCGAATTGCCGAGTTCGGTCTTGATCACGCCGGGGCAGATGGCGTTGACGGCGATGGACGGCCCCAGCTCCTTCGCCAGCGCGCGGGTCATGCCGAGGATGCCGGCCTTGGCCGCGGCATAGGCGAACTTGCTGACGGCGCTGGTGACTCCGCCGGTATAAGCGTTCAGCGAGGACATGCTGGCGATGCGTCCACCGCCCTGGGCCAGCATCACCGGTGCGGTCGCGTGGATGTAGTTGAAGCAGCTCTTCAGGTTGATCGCGATGGTGCGGTCGAACTCCGCCTCGGTGATCTCCACCATCGGCTTCGGCATCGACTTCCCGGCGTTGTTCAGCAGGAAGTCGATGCGGCCCCAGTCCTTCACCACCGCATCGACGATCTCCTTGGCGCGCGCGAAGTCGGCGACGTCGGCGGGGAAACGGAGCGCCTTCCGGCCAAGGGCCGAGATCTCGCCCGCCGTCCGCTCCATCTCGGGTTCCAGCAGGTCGACCAGGGCGATGTCGAAGCCCTTCGCGGCTAGCGCCAGCGCACAGCCCCGCCCGATGCCGCGTGCGCCGCCGGTGACGATGGCGACCTTGCTCACGCGCGAAAGACCTTCTTGTCCGTACCCGAGTAGAGCGCGCCGATCTGGCGTTCGACCGAGATCTTGTGGGCGGCGAGCGCGGCGGCGTCGATGTCGGCCTTCGGCCGCGGCTCGGGCAGGAAGTGGCCGTAGGTGTCCTTGCCGCGGACGAGCAGGGCCGAATCCTCCACCTTGGTCTGGCGCACATGCGGCGGGATGTAGCGGATCGCCATGCCGATGCGGCGGTCGTCGCTGGTGTTGGGCTCGGAGCCGTGAACCAGCTTGATGTGATGCAAGGAGATCTCGCCCGGCTTCAGAATCAGGTCGACCGCCTTGGCGGGATCGACCTCGACCGCCACTTCCTGGCCGCGGGAGAGCAGGTTGTCCTTGTGATAGGTGTCGGTGTGCGGGATCTGCTCGCCGATATGGGTTCCCGGCATCACCTTCATGCAGCCGCTGATCGGGTTCGAATGGGTGAAGGAGACCCAGGCGGTGATCACGTCGGCCGGATCGAGCCCCCAGTATGTCGAGTCCTGGTGCCAGGAGACGAAGCCCGGGCTCTTCTTCTCCTTGATGAAGAAGGTCGAGGTCCAGCACAGGATGTCCGGGCCGATCACGTCCTCGACCGCGTCCAGGATCGCCGGGTGGTGGACCAGTTCGTCGGCCCAGGTGAACAGCATATGGGTCTTGTGACGCCAGTTCGACTGAAGCGGCGCCCCGGTCCGGGTCTCGTGGGCCTCGAGGCGCTGGCGGTAGCGGGCGATTTCCGCCTCGCTCATCACGCGCACGGGGGCATAGTAGCCGTCCCGGTGATAGGCTTCGACGGCGGCGGCAGAAAGGATCTTTGGCATGGCGTTTTCTCCTCCGGAAAGCCTTGCACGATCCGGGGTTTCCGTCACCTGCCGACGGACGTTGACCGGAACGCCGTGCCGCCGATAGCGTCCGGCCCGGAAGCGAGGGTTCATGCGGGACTATGTCGAGCGGCTGCTGTCGCGGGGCGAGATGCACATCGTCGAGCGCGAGGTCGATCCGCGTTTCGAGCTGGCCGCCGTGATCAAGGCCTCCCAGGCCCGGGACGACCTGCCGATCCTGTTCCGCCGGGTGCGCGGCTCGGCCATGCCGGTGGTGAGCAATCTCTACGGCAGCCGCCGGCGCATCCGCGAGATGGTCGGGGCGGGGGCGGAGGGCTTCCCTCGGCGCTGGCTCGATCTCTGCGCCGGCATGCAGCCGGGGGCGGCGAGCTTCCTCAAGTCGGTGCCGATGCCTTCGGACCTTCGCGACTCGAAGATGTCGGCGCTGCCGCAGGTGACCTATTGGGAGCGGGACGCCGGCCCCTATTTCACCGCCGCCATCTATCTCGCGAAGGACCCGGAGACGGGCGTCGCCAACCTCTCATTCCACCGCTCGATGTATGTCAGCGACGAGGAGCTGCGCATCCGGCTCGGCACCACGCATGACCTGACCCGCTACCAGGCCAAGGCCGAGGCCGACGGCAAGGCGCTGCCGGCGGCACTCCTGATCGGGACATCGCCCGATGTCTTCCTTGCCGCCGCCGCCTCGCTGCCGATCGAGACCGACGAGCTGTCGGCGGCAGCCCAGATCCGCGGCCGGCCGGTGGAGATGCGCCCCTGCAAAACCATCGACCTGATGGTGCCGGCCGACACCGAGATCGTGGTCGAGGGCGAGATCTTGCCGCATGTCCGCCGGCCGGAGGGACCTTTCGGCGAGTTCATGGGCTATTACGTGCCGGTCGGCGACCAGCACGTGTTCCGCGTCACCCATGTCAGCCATCGGGACGGTGCCCTGTTCCACGGCCTCCTCTGCGGCTCGCCCGAGGACATCGTGCTGCTGCAGGAGGCGACGGCGGCCCGCATCTACAAGGCGTTGGTGGGTCAGGTGCGCGGTGTGCGCGACGTCGCCGTGCATTCGACCCTGCTGTGCACCGTGGTCAGCATCCGGCAGGAGTACGCCGGCCATGCCCGCCATGTGGCGATGGCGGCGATCGGTTCGCAGCTCGACTACAACAAGGCGGTGATCGTGGTCGACGAGGATGTCGACATCCACGACCTGCACGACGTCTGGTGGGCATTCCTTACGCGGGGGCGCGTCGACACCCGCACAACCGTGATTGCCGACGTGCCGGGTTTCTACCGCGATCCCCATCGCGACCACTGGGGCAAGCTGATCATCGACGCGACCAAGCCGCTCGGCCGCGAGGGCGAGTTCGAGCGCCGCCGCATTCCGGGCGAAAGCGAGATCCGCCTCGAAGACTACTTCGCCCGCCGATGACCCTGCTGCAGGCGCTCGCCAGCAACACCTTCGAGCAGGGGCTGCTGTTCGCCTTCTTAGGTTTCGGCGTGCTGCTGACCTTCCGCTTCTTCCGTTTTCCCGACCTGACGGCCGAGGGCAGCTATCCGCTCGGCGGCGCCGTGGTCGCGGCGCTGCTGGTTGCCGGCGTCAACCCCTTCGCCGCCACCTTCGGCGCGGCGCTGGCCGGCGCCGGGGCCGGCATCCTCACCGCGCTGATCCACACGCGGCTTCGCGTCAACGCCATCATCGCCGGCATCATCGTGATGACGGCGGTCTACAGCGTGAACTTGCGGGTGATGGGGCGGGCGAACACGCCGCTTCTCTCCACCCGCTCGGTGTTCGGCGACATCGTCGCCGGCCTCAACGCACTCGGCATCCCGGCGGTCGAGAACGCCGCCACCAACATCGCCATCCTCTCGGTCTTCGTCGTCATCGTGGCGCTGCTGCTGGCCGCCTTCCTCCGCACCGATCTCGGGCTTGCCGTGCGCGCCACCGGCGAGAACGAGAC
>CAMDFP010000336.1 GCA_945897335.1 Asaia bogorensis
TCAAGATGCGGAAGGTCGCGGCCGACGAGATCTCGCGGAGGGTGAGCGAGGCGCTGTCGCTGGTGAAGCTGGACGGCTTCGGCGCCCGGCGACCGAACCAGCTCTCGGGCGGGCAGCGCCAGCGTGTGGCACTTGCCCGCGCGCTGGTCATCCGCCCGACCATGCTGCTGCTGGACGAGCCGCTCTCCAACCTCGATCTCAAGCTGCGCGAGGAGATGCGGACCGAGATCTCGACGCTGCAGCGCCGGCTCGGGATCGCCACCGTGTTCGTGACCCACGACCAGGGCGAAGCACTGACCATGTCCGACCGGATCGCGGTGATGCGTGACGGCCGCATCGAGCAGCTCGGCACGCCCGCCGACATCTACGAGCGGCCGGCCACCCGTTTCGTCGCCAGCTTCATCGGCAGCATCAACATGGTGGCGGGAACCGTCGCCGGCTCGGCAGCGGCGGACGGGCTGACGCGGGTCGAGACCGCGGCCGGACCGTCTCTGGCAAGGGTCGGAAGCAGCGTCGCCTCCGGTCGCGACGTCACCTTGACCATCCGCCCCGAGCGGCTGAAGCTTGCAGAGCCCGGTGCGGCACCGGACGGCGCGGTTGCCTGGAACGCCACGGTCGAGCGCGTCGTCTATACTGGCGCCAGGCTCGAGGTGCAGCTTCGACTGGCCGACGGAACGCCGGCCATGGCCGAGATGACCAATGACGGCATGGCCGCCTTCGCGACCGGAGAGGCCGTCGTCGCCTGGTTCCGGCCGGGAGATGCCTGGGTCATCGCCGCAGCCGACTGAGCAGGAGAGCGACATGGATACGAGCATCGGCAAGCGCGTCCGGTTCACGGTACAGCCGACCGGCGGTCCGCTCGGCGCCGATATCTTCGACTTCCCGTTCGACGACTTCACCCAGGACGACGTCGACCAGATGCGCCGCGCCTGGATCGACCACCTGGTCGTCCGCTTCCGGCACACCAAGATCACCGACGAGCAGCAGATCCGCTTCTCCGGCATGCTCGGCAAGTTCGTCATCCATCCGCGACAGATGCAGGAAGGGACGCACGGCGCGCACCGCGAGATCCTGGTCGTCAGCAACGCCAGGAAGGCCGACGGCACACCGGCCGGCGACCTCGGCGACGGCGAAGTCCACTGGCACACCGACACCTGGTTCCAGGAACGGCCGCCGGCCGCCTCGATCCTGCGCGCGATCAAGCTGCCGGCACATGGCGGCAACACCTACTTCCTCAACATGTACACGGCCTATGAGACGCTGCCGCAGGCGCTCAAGGATCCGATCCAGGGCCGCTTCATCCATCACCAGAAAGTTTATGACGGCCGCGGCGACATCCGCATGGGCATGACCAAGCCCGCCAGCGACGACATCCGCTCCTGGCCCGGCATGCCGCATCCGATCGTGCGCACGCATGGCGAGTCGGGCAGGAAGGCGCTCTATCTCGGCGGCCGAAGGAACCCCTGGATCATCGGCCTGCCGCTGGACGAGAGCGAGGATCTCCTGAACCAGATCTGGGCTCATGTGATCCAGCCCCAGTTCGTCTGGGGCCAGGAGTGGGAGCTGGGCGACATGGTGATGTGGGACAACCGCTGCGCCATGCACCGGCGAGACGCCTTCGATCCCAACTCCATCCGCCTCATGCACCGCACCGCGATCCAGGGCGAACGCCCGGTGCTGTCGCTCTAGGCGGCGGTCGCCATCTCCGGGATCTCGCCGTCGAGGGTGGTGCGGAACATCATCCTGACGTAGCGCTGGTCGTCGAACCCGGTCGCGCAATGCTGGGTGCAGCGATTGTCCCACAGCATCGCGTCGCCGACCCGCCATGAGTGGCGGTAGATGAATTCCGGCTTCTGGCTGTGGGCCTGCAACTCCTGGATCAGGGCACGGCCTTCGTCCTTGGGCAGGCCCTCGATGTCGACCGCCCAGCGACCCATGTAGAGTGCGGTTCGTCCCGACCTTGGATGGCGGCGCGCGATCGGATGCCAGACATCCGGGCGCGCCTTCTTCTGCTCCTCGGTCCAGGGCGGCTCGTAAGGGTAGTGAACATGGTTGAGGTCGATGCGGCTGAAGCGGGCGCGCTTGCCCAACACCTTCCGCTTGATCTCGTCCGGCAGCGTATCCCAGGCCGCGTACATGTCCGCCCACAAGGTGTCGCCGCCCTCCGGCGGCACCTTGTGCGCATGCAGGAAGGAGCCGGCGTTGGGGCGGACCTTGTCCTCGCCGTCGGTATGGAATCCCAGGCCCACCCTGCGCATGCCGAAAGGCTGGCCATCCCGCTCGGCGTTGGCGACGACGAACACCTCCGGATGGTCGGGAAGATTGTACTGGGGCGGCGTCATGATGTGCAGCGGCCCGAGCCGGCGGGTGAAGGCGATGTGCTGCTCGGGGTTCATCGTCAGCCCGCGGAACAGCAGGATCGAGTAGCGATACCAGGCCTCCTCGACCGAACGGAACGTCGCCTCGTCGAGGGTGAGCGTCGGATCGATGCCGACGACCTCGGCGCCGAAGCGTCCCTTGAGCGGCCGGAAGCTGACGACCATGACTCTCTCCCCTCCGCTCCTAAGAGGTCTTCGCCTGCGCCGCCAGGATCTCCCGGATGCGCTGGTTCGTGCCGTTGAGATCGGGAAGCCTGGCGCCGGCGGCGACCTTCTTCAGGCGCGGGCCTTCGTCCTGCTGCATGGTGATCGCGCGCGTCGCCGCCGCTTTGATCTGGTCGGGCTTGAGAACGAGGATACCGTTCTCGTCGGCGAGGATCGCGTCGCCGGGCATCACCGCGACGCCGCCGCAATTCACCGGCACGCAGAAGTCGCCATGCTGGAAGAGCCGCTTGCCGGTCACCGGCGAAAGGCCACGGGCCCAGACCGGAAGTCCATAGTCACGGAGCTCGCCGATATCGGTCGCCATCCCGTCCATGATGACGCCGGCGCATCCGGCCTCGCGCGCGGCGAAGGCGACGCCGCCGCCGATGGCCGCGTGGCGGCGGTCACCGACGCGGTCGATCACCAGCACGTCCCCCGGCCTCAGCTGCCCCAGCGCATAGTGGACGATGGTCGAGTCGACGCCGGTGAAGCGGATGGTGACGGCGGTTCCGGCGATGCGCTTGTCGGGGAGCAGCGCCCGGATCTCGGGATCCATGAAGCCGAAATCGAGGAAGTGCCCGATCGTCGCCGGCTCGGCCTTGACCAGAAGGTCGGTCAGCTCGCGATCGACCTGCGGGGGTAATGGATTGATGACGAACATCGGCACCGTCCGGCTGCTCGGGTGGTAGAGGCAGGCCGAGCTTAGCGCGTTTCCGGTCCTTGGTATGAAGCGACGTGCAGAACCCGGGCGCGGAGGTCGCACACGAGCCACCGGCGCCCGGCCGCCACCCGTCTACACGACTGAGATTCTTAGGAAATTGGCGTGCCATACGGGGCGAAGATGAGAACTGGACGCTACGAGCTTGTCTCTAACAGGTAGAGCTGCCACCCGCATGCTAGCCGGCAACTCCAGCAGCCTGTCACCTAGTGAACCGGAGCACTCCGGCCAGCCCGCGGCTAAAGGTTGAGGTCAAGCTCAATCACAAACGGACTCTATCCATATCTGGATGAGAGTTGGGGCTCAGGTCAGGATCGTTATGCCAAATCTCCTAACACGCAGGGCATTAAGATCCGATTCACGTCCAATCCGAGTGAGCGCCTCTTTTGCCCGACGTGAGATTTCTAGCCATTCTGGCTGAGCGCCGACAATCCGCGCAAACCCAAGACTCGCTCGCACAACATCTGATAGGTGCTTTCCTTGCGTCGCTTTGAACAATGCATACCAGTTATCAACGGAAAGATTTGACAGAAGCACAATGTCACGCGGCGACCAGCTTTGGTGCTCTTCGATATGCGAAAGGACGTCGACAGGATTTCTTGTATCGGAATATGAGCGAAACTTTTCGTCGAAAGTTGCACGCAATTCAGGATCGTCAATTCGGCCAAACGTATCTTGCTCCGACAAATCAAAGAATTTCTGCGGCTTGTCCGCATGACTCTTTGTAAAGAGCTTGAGCAGAGCCGTAGCTTCCTCGGGATGGCCGAGCGCCTTCAGGATGCCCAACGCCGAAGCGAGGTTGGTTGGGGAGACAACCAGTATGTGCGCGCGGAAAATGTCGACGATCTCCCTAACGAGTGCAGCCTTATCGTCGTTAAATGTCCCGTAGAAACGTGTCCAAACAGCCTGAATTGCATCTATTGATCTGCCCGCTTTGTGCCGATTTTCAAGCTCGGTCGCAGCGTCCGCTAGCTCTTGGTCATCAAAGTAGCCGCGCTTCACCCCTTTTAGGATCGCGGTGTCGAGCTCGTCGAAGTGCGAAAATGGGAGCTTGTCCAACAATGCGTTCCAACGCCTCTCCGCCTCTGTTGCTTCGCCCTCGACCAACCCGAAAATGTCCTTTGATCGTTTGTCAGTGAGGAATTCAATGGTCGGCGCTTCGCCGTCGGAGAAAATGCACCAGGTCAGTAGCGTTAGTGTCTGGCCAGCCTGTTTCAAGACCGCAGGATCGCGGTCGCCTAAAATGGACGAGACCCGCCCGGCAAGCCGCTCGATCTTTTTCAGGATACGGATATTGGATATTCCCAGTTCGACTGCCGTCGAGCGAACGACGTCATCGATAGGCGTAACCCTCTTAAGCGCTATCGCAACGCATTCGGCGGCGGAAGGCGCGAAATCCAACGAAACATCAATTACCTTCTCGTTGTAGAGCTTGAAGTCCTTATCGTCGTCCTTCAGCGCCTCCTCGTTGAGGATTAGGACAACCTTGCATCCCTTCCGCTCTTTTAAATCAGACATCAGACCGAACAGGTCTCGGGCAGAGAGCGAACGGCCCTTTCTCTCAAAATCATCGATACAAATAATTTTGTTTCTTACAGAAAAAAAATCGACAGAATTAGGGCGTGTCCTCAATTAGAGGATTCCCAAGAGTAGAGATGCGTGATTCATAGGAGGTCGGCCTGAAGGGGGGGCTGACCGATGCGACGTTATGGCTTGCGTGATGACCAGTGGGATCGGATCAAGGATTTGCTGCCCGGTCG
>CAMDFP010000337.1 GCA_945897335.1 Asaia bogorensis
CGTTGCCCCGTATCCATTCGGTGAGCAGGCCCACCACCGGCTCCGAGGTCGGGCCGAACTCGGTCGAGCTCGCGTTCTTGATCCCGACCAGGTGGCGCGTCGCCTCGATCACCGCCATCTGCATGCCGAAGCAGATGCCGAAATAGGGAACGTTGCGCTCGCGCGCGAACTGGGCGGCCGAGATCTTGCCCTCGGTTCCGCGTTCACCAAAGCCGCCCGGCACCAGGATGCCATGGACGTGCTCAAGGTGCTGGACCGCGTCCTCCTGCTCGAAGACCACGCTGTCGATCCAGTCGAGCTTGACGCGCACGTTGTTGGCGATGCCGCCATGGGTCAGCGCCTCCGCCAGCGACTTGTAGCTGTCGCGGAGGTTCATGTACTTGCCGACGACCGCGATCGACACCTCGCCTTCCGGCTGGCGCACGCGATGCACCACGCCCTTCCAGCGCGCGAGATCGGGCTCCTTCTCGGGCAGCCCGAAGTGACGGATCACCTGGGTGTCGAGGCCCTGCTCGTGATAGGCGACCGGCACCTGGTAGATGGTGTCGACGTCGAGCGCCTGGACCACATTCTCCGCCTTGACGTTGCAGAACAGGGCGATCTTGCGGCGTGACTCGGCCGGGATCTCCATCTCGGACCGGCAGACGACGATGTCGGGCTGGATGCCGAGGCTCTGCAACTCCTTGACCGAATGCTGGGTCGGCTTGGTCTTGAGTTCGCCGGCCGAGCGGATATAGGGCACCAAGGTCAGATGGACGAACAGCGTCTGCTCGCGTCCGCGCTCGTTGCCGATCTGGCGGATGGCTTCGAGGAACGGCAGGCTTTCGATGTCGCCGACGGTGCCGCCGATCTCGCAGAGGACGAAGTCCTCGCCGTCGGTCTCGGCCTGGACGAATTCCTTGATGGCATCGGTGACGTGCGGGATCACCTGGACGGTGGCGCCGAGGTAGTCGCCGCGGCGTTCCTTCGCCAGCACGTTGGAATAGATCCGGCCGGTGGTGACGCTATCGGAGCGCCGGGCGGGGACGCCGGTGAAACGCTCGTAGTGGCCTAGGTCCAGGTCGGTCTCGGCCCCGTCGTCGGTGACGTAGACCTCGCCGTGCTGGTAGGGGCTCATCGTCCCCGGATCGACGTTGAGATAGGGGTCGAGCTTCCGGAGGCGGACCTTATAGCCGCGTGCCTGGAGCAGCGCGCCGAGGGCTGCCGACGCCAGACCTTTGCCAAGGGAAGACACGACGCCGCCGGTGATGAAGATGAAGCGCGTCATGGACCCCGAAAGTACACCACCCGCCGGGGTCGGAGCCAGCCTCGACGACTCAAATTGTCATTTGCTCAAGGGAACCGCGGGTTGCGCGGGCTGTGCCGGGGAGGTCGCGGGGGCGACGCCGTCCACGATCGACGGCACGCGATTCGACGGGGTGGCGATGAACACCAGCGTCAGGCTGGTGACGCAGAAGGCGGCGAAGAGGATCGCCGTGGTCCGGGTCAGCAGGTTCGCGGTGCCGCGGCTCGACATGAAGTTGCCGCCGCCGCCGCCGCCGAGCCCGCCGAGGCTGCTCTGGTCGGTGCGCTGCAGCAGGACCACGCCGATCATGGCGACGGCGATCATGATGTGGATGGTGATCAGGACAACGGTCATCGTCTTTAAGAACCTCTCGGAGCCGCCGGGGTTTTAGCGCCGAACCGCCCCGGACGCCAGCCCTAGCGGGCGCTGCAGATCGCCCAGAACTCGTCGGCCTTCAGGCTGGCGCCGCCGACCAGCGCCCCGTCGACCCCGGCGACGCCCAGGATCTCGCGGGCATTGTCGCCCTTGACCGAGCCGCCATAGAGCACCGAAAGGCCGTCCAGACGGCCGTGCCGACGCTCCAGGCATGACCTGATATGGGCGTGCATCCGGCCGATGTCATCGGTGGTCGCGGTCTTTCCGGTGCCGATCGCCCACACCGGCTCATAGGCCACGACCCAGCGGGCCGGCCGTTTTTCCGGCAACGAGCCTGCGAGCTGGCCGGCCACCACGTCGAATGCGCGCCCGCCCTCGCGCTCGGCCAGGGTCTCGCCGACGCAGGCGATGGCGACCAGCCCGGCCGCCTCGGCCGCCTCGACCTTCCCCAAGACCTGGGCATCGCTCTCGCCGTGGCCCGCCCTGCGCTCGGAATGGCCGAGGATCACCCTGGCGCAGCCGGCATCCTTCAGCATCGGAGCGGAGACGTCGCCGGTGAAGGCGCCGGAAGGTTTCGCCGCGCAGTCCTGGGCGCCGAGGCCGACGCCGGAGCCGGCGATCCTGGCGCCGACCCGCTCCAGCAGCGTGAACGGCGGGCAGACCACGACCTCGCGTCCGGGGGCTTGGCTCGCCTTGACCTTGGCAGCGATTTCAGCGGCGAGGGCCAGGCTGGCCGGACCGAGGCCGTTCATCTTCCAGTTGCCGACGATCAGAGGCACCGGGCTCTCCGTAATGCGTTGTTTTGTCAGGACTAAGCGGTAGCACAGAGCGGCCGGGAGGTCGAGGATCGGCTTCCCGGCAGGCCGCGTTTGACTATAACTCGTCGAAAGTTGCCTTAAATTATGACACTAACTCTAGCTTATAGGCTGGGGTATAAATACTAGCCCTAGGTTTCTTGGTTTCCGTAACTAGCGTCAACCGTGACTTGGGGGAAATCAAATGGACGCCCTGTCATGTAAAGACGTGGATCGGTAGCCTTACCGAAGCCGGGGTGATGCTCTTGGCCGTGACCATCGTGGCGGCTCTCCTGGTCGGCGGTTCCCTGCCCTTCCTCGGCGTCGCCGCCGGCAACATGATCGGCCTCGTCAAGGAACTCGCCAGGGACGCTCCTCGGGCTCGTCCTGGTGGCCCTCGTCTACCGCTTCTCCCTGCGGAAGGAACCGCCCGGCTGACCCGGCCCGGGGCGGCCGGCAGACCTCGCCATTCGCCCTTCCCTCGCCCTCCCCCGGCCCCTAGTATGCCGGGTGTTGCGGCCGGGCCCTCGGACGAGCGCCCGGCTGAACCTTTTTCTCCTTCCGGTTCGGAATCATGCTGCAGGCGCTTCGCACTCATCTCGGCTCCTACGTCGTCAAGATCCTCTTCGCCTTCCTGGTCGGCTCCTTCGCCATCTGGGGCATTGGCGACGTGGTCCGCGCGATCTCCAATCCGGAGCGGCCGGCGGTTGTCGCCGGCGACCAGGAACTCACCTCGAACGAGATCGGCCGGGCCTTTCAGAACGCGGTCGGCCAGCTTCGCCAGCGCATGGGCGGGCGTTTCACCGCCGAGCAGGCAGCCCAGTTCGGCGTCCTCGACCAGACCGTCGAGCGCCTGGTTTCCGAAGCACTTTACGATCAGGAAGCCCGCCGCCTCGGCCTCGAGGTCGGGCCCGAGCTGATCCGCGAGCAGATCGCGCGGGAGCCGGCCTTCAAGGACTCGGCCGGCGTCTTCCGCCCCGCTGCCTTCGCCCAGGCGCTCAGGAATGCTGGCCTCACCGAGCAGGACTACATCCGGATGATGCGTCAGGGCATCGACCGCCAGCTGGTCGCCGGCGCGATCGAGGCCGGCGCCTCGGCGCCGAAGGCGCTGGTTGTCGCCCTCGAACGCTATCGCAGCGAACGTCGCACCGCCGAGACGGTGGCGATCCGCCATGCGGATGTCGCCAACATCCCCGAGCCGACGGCGGAAGAACTCGCCAAATACCACAGCGACAATACCGCTCGCTTCAGCTCGCCCGAATTTCGGCGCGTCTCGATCCTGCGCCTTGCGGTCGAGGATCTGGCCGCGACCATCCCGGTTTCCGAGGAGATGCTGAAGGAAGAGTACGACCGGCGGTCGGGCGAGTTCCAGACGCCGGAGCGACGCGAGCTTCTGCAGGCCCTGCTGACCGACGAGGAAGAGGCGAAGAAGCTGGTCGAAGCCGCCAAGTCCGGCGACTTCGTCACCACTGCCAAAGATATCGCCAAGGTCGACGCGGAGAGCCTGAAGCTGGGCCAGCTCAGCAAGTCAGACCTGCCGGCCGAGCTGGGCGACCCCGTCTTCGCAGCAGCCGAAGGCGGCGTGACCCCGCCGGTCAAGAGCTCGCTCGGCTGGCATGTGTTCAAGGTCGAGAAGATCCTGCCGGCGTCGACGCGCAGCCTCGATGAAGTCCGCGAGATGCTCAAGGCCGAGGTCGCCAAGGAGCATGCTGCCGACCAGATCGCCCGGGTCTCGGTCAAGCTCGAGGACGAGATGATGGGCGGCGGCAGCTTCAACGAGGCGTCCGAGAAGCTGAACCTGAAGATCCAGACCCTCGGCCCGATGGACCGGAACGGACTCGATCCCGACGGCAAGCCGGTGGAGCTGCCGCCGACCGACAAGGCTCAGCTGTTGAAGACCGTGTTCGAGACCGACAGCGGCAAGACCAGCCCATTGGTCGAGACCGACAAGGGCGACTTCCTGGTGGTCCGGACGGACGAGATCCGCCCGCTGGCCCTGAAGCCGCTGGATCAGATCAAGGATCAGGTGACTCAGGCCATTCTCACCGAAAGGCGTGCTGCTGCCGCCAAGGCCGTGGCGACGGGGATTATGGAGAAGATCAAGGCGGCCAATGGCGACCTGGCGAAGGTCGCCGCCGAATCCGGTCTCACTGTCGAGACCACGCCGCCGGTGACGCGGGTCGCCCGCTCCGACACCGTCGCGCCGCAGGCCGTCGTCGCCATCTTCCAGGTGAAGCCGGGCGAGGTGACGCGCGCGTCGGTCCCGGATGCCGAGCTGTTGATCAAGGTGAAGGAGATCCTGCCGCCGGATCCCGCGGAGTCCGAGAAGGAGATCGCCTCCCTGGCTCAGCGGCTCCGCGGCGCCGTCGCCGAGGACCTCTCCATGTCCTTCGGCCAGGGCCTGAAGCAGCGCTTCCCGGTCCGCATCGACCGCTCCCAGATCGAGAAGCTGTACTAGGGTCTGGACTCAATTCGTCCAAGGGATGATTGCGGCCGCGAGATAGGCCCCGCTTAGGTAGTTTCGAGCGAGCTTGTCGTACCTGGTTGCGATCCGTCGCCAATCCTTGAGGCGGCACCACATGCGCTCGATGCGATTGCGTTCT
>CAMDFP010000338.1 GCA_945897335.1 Asaia bogorensis
AGGCGGGTCGACGGCAATGATATCGACCGAATCCGCCGCCTTGAGCAGCGGCAGAGCGTCGCGAACCGCGCGAGCCGCCTCGCGGCTGCCATTCCAGGCGATGAGGGCACGGGCCGGAGCGCCGGCGCTCGTCGCGACGGGGACCGCCAGGACCGGCGACGCCGATGCGAACACCAGATCGCGGGCGACATCCGGCGTGGCGACGGTCAGGTCCGCATAGCGCGCATGGATGGCCGCGACATTGACCTCGTCCCCCGTCTCGCAGCGCCACTCGATGCCGACGCCGGCGCGACGGGCCGCGGTTTCGACCTCGGCCTTGATGGCCTCTGCCGCGGCTTCAGTCTCGCGCTCCTGTGACTCGATGATCACCACAGGGATCTCGCCGCCCACGCCGCCATAGACCACAGGCGTGGGTTTGACGTGAAGGGCCGCAAGATCGGCGCCATGTCGCTTAGCCAGCGCAATCGCCGTCTTCAGAGGGCCGCCTTTGCCGACCGACGAAACGACGACGAGAATGTTTTTGATGTCCACGCGCGCCCCTCCTGTTGAACGCGCACAGGACACCACGGCAGGCATTTTTCCTCCTTGATCTGGGTCAAAGCAATATATGCAAGGCCGATCTAGAAGAATGTTATGGTCGATGCTCTCGCCGTCAGACCCCTCGAACGCCGACAGATCGCGCAGGCCTTTCCGCTGGTGCGCACGACCTTGCCGGATACCGGGCTCACTCGATGGACGGAGTTCGCGCGCGGATACACCCATCCACGGGCAGAACGCGGCTCGCGCGGCCTCATGGCCGCACAAAACCAGGCCGGTTACATCGCCGGGCTGTTCACCTATGAAGTGAAGGACGAGCTGGCCCTTGGTCGGTCGCTGACCATCGGCAATCTGCTGGTCGCAGACTTTCCCGGCCGCGACAAGACCGCCGAGCACATGATCGAAGGCATGCACGCGCTCGCCAATCTCCTCGGCTGCATCGCCATTTCGGTCGAGCTCGACATTGCCTTCCTCGACGGTCTGCCGACGGGCGGATGGTCGCTGGCGCTCTTCCTCAAGGCGGGGTTCACCGCAATTCACGCCGGCCAATGCCGGAAGGCGCTTAAGGTTCGCCATCCGCTGTCACTTAATAAATAGATATTTCAATGGCTTGACCTGAGAAGCGTCCACATAAGCCAGTGTGGGGTATTGGGTTACAACTTTTCACCATCAGTGATTTGCCGTGGCATCGTACCGGATCGATGATTGATACTGTTTCTGGAAGAAGATCCCGTATCCTGGTTCGCCATGAAACCCCAAGAGCACAACGCCCATGCCGGCCTGACCCGGCCCTGCGACAGCTGTGCGGTCCGCGAGTTTTCTGTCTGCGCGGCGCTGGAAGCCGACGAGCAGGCGCAGGTGGTCAAGATCATGTCGCAGGTGAAGATGGACGACGGCTCGACGATCTTCGATGAGTCGGAGCCCGCCGAGAACGTCTTCAACATCACCTCCGGCGCGGTCAAGGTCTACAAGTTGATGGCCGACGGCCGTCGCGCCATCACAGGCTTTCTCTTTCCCGGCGACTTCCTCGGCCTGACACATCAGGACTCCTATGCCTTCAGCGCCGAAGCCTTGGCCGCGACGACACTCTGCCGCTTTCCCCGGGCGAAGCTCGAGAAGCTGCTCGAGGAAATACCGAAGCTCGAGCGCCGGCTCCTCGGCCTCGCCTCCCACGAGCTTGCCGCCGCCCAGGATCAGATGCTTCTGCTCGGCCGAAAAACGGCCAAGGAACGCGTCGCCTCGTTCCTGATGTTGCTGTCCGCCGCCGCCCGCCGGCACGGCCGCCCGGGGGATCCGGTCGAGCTGGCCATGGGGCGCGCCGACATCGCCGACTATCTCGGCCTCACTATCGAGACGGTCAGTCGTACCATCACCCAGCTCAAGCGTGACGGAACGATCCAGCTCCTCGACGGCAACCGCGTGCAGCTCGCCGATATCGGCAAGCTGCGCGAACTCTCCAGCATCACGTGACCCCGGCGACGCGGTACGCACGAGCCGGCCGCACATAGACGGAGCTAAGTCGCTGACGTCTTGAGCGGCCCCCAAAGGCGAGAAAGCCGCCCCGATGGGCGGCTTTCGAGACGCTGTCGTGCAACAGCGGCCTCAGTGCGAGAGGAGCGTGGGGACTTTGCCCTGATCCATAACTTCCTCGGTGGCGCCGCCGAGCACCCACTCGCGGAAACGCGAATGGCCATAGGCACCCATGACCAGCATGTCGGCTCCCGACGCCCTCACCTCTTCGAGGAGGAGTTCACCGACTTCAGCACCATTGGAAAGCCGCTCACGCACATCCACCTTAACCCCGTGCCGGCCGAGATTGCGGGCTAGATCCATGCCGACGGTCTCGCTCGACGGATCGATGACGATCACGTCGACCGTCTCCGCCGCTTCGAGCATCGGCAGCGCGTCATGAACCGCGCGCGCCGCCTCGCGGCTTCCGTTCCAGGCGATGAGGACACGGCGGGGGGCCCCGGCATTCGACGAAGCCGGCACCGCGAGAACCGGTGTTGCCGACGCGAACACCAGATCGCGACAAACGTCCGGCGATGCGACCGTCATGTCTGCATAGCGGGCATGAACGGCCGCGACGCCGACCTCGTCACCTTCCTCGCAGCGCCACTCAATTGCGACGCCGGCCTGACCGGCCGATGCCTCGACCTTGGCCTTGATTGCCATGGCTACGCTCTCGGCTTCGCGCGCCTGCGCCTCGATGAACGATGCGGGCACCTCTGCGCCCATTCCACCGTAGATGACCACCGGCGAAGGCTTTACATGAAGGACGGCCATGTCGGCACCATGCCGCTTGGCCAGCGCAAAGGCCATCCGCAGTGGCGCATCTTCGCTGGCAGACGAGGCGACGACGAGAAGACTCTTGATGCTCATGAAGACCTCCTTGGGGTGCCGGCAGCAGGCCACGGCCTGCGGCCCGGCTCCTTGATCTGCGTCAAGCCGTCGCAGGCTCCCGGCACTAGATGACGCTGACGACGCGGAAGGTCCGCTCGACGCCGTCATGCTCGGTGATCGACAGGTACTCGCCCGGCCGGAAGACATGACTATCCAGCCGGAAAATGGGCTCGTCATCGGCATCGTCGCCGGGCACATAGGAAAAGGCCCAACGGTGCCGCGCCGTGTGAATCAGCTGGCCCAGTTCCTCCTCGGCGTCACCCCAGAAGCGGCGGACGGTGCATTGATCGCGGTGGGCCTTCCAGGCGCCCGCATCGAGATGCCCGTCAGCCAGGAGCGGCGCCTTCAGGAGATATCCGTGTCTGGCACTCCCGTCCGGAAACTCTTTGCTGCGCGCCAGCTCCAGTCGAATGTTCTTCAACGTCATATCTCACTCCATTAGCCTAAGTCTGTCGGGGTCGGGTGATCCTTGGCGAAGCTGCGAAGAGCGAGCCTCAGCGTGAGGGCATGCTTCAGGTTGCCGGTGGCCACCGCAGCATCGATGTCGTCGAGAATGATACGACGGATCCGCAGTTCGCCATCAGCAGTACGGACCAGGTAGCAACCAAGCTCGGCAGCAACGATCTCGGGAATATGTTCGTGTTCCGCGATCGCCTCGACGACATCCTCGTCGAGTTCGCAAAGAGCGAGACAATCCTCTCGAGTCAGCATGGTCGGACCTCCTATCCGATCAAAAGCCTAGAACTTTGGGCACTCGCCGCCTTGACGCAGATCAACCGGGTGTCTCGCCGTGAGTTGCGATCTCACTCCCGCCGGCGAATGCTGCCTCAATTCTCACCTTGAACGCCGGGGCTTGCCCCGGCTCGCGATCCTTGAGCTGCTGGCGCGGCAGGGCGCGCGTCGAGCATACGCTACGGACGAACCTGAATCCCGTCGTGATGCGGACGAACCAGACCGGGAGAGCGCTATCGCGCCGCTATGACAACCAGCAACTTCTCTTCGAAGCTGCCGTCGGCGAGGCTTTCGTTTTCGGCAAGCTCGATTTCCAGGCGCTGGGGGCCGACCGGATCGACCGCTTCTCGATCCGCCGGCAACCTTGCCTCTCCGCCGACGAACCGGACCTCACGACCCCCAAAGGTCAAGTTGTATGGCACGGACTCGCCATTCGACGGATCGACCAAGCCAGGACCGCCCAGCACGGTTGAATGGCACGGCAGGCTCCTCTCGCGGGGATAATCTCGGTTCTCGACGTTAACCGTTAAAATACTGCCGAGCCGGGCGATGGTCCTTGATCTGAGTCAACTCTTGCGAGCGAGATCGGCGGACGAAGCCGCGGATCGATGATGCGGCGCCGCGCCGCGATGGCGCGCAGAGTGGTGATGAAGTCCGACCGCGGCGGCGACGAGCCCGGCGCCGGACACGAACCAGAAATGCCGGTCGAGCGCAAAGGGCGCTCCCGCCAGAAGGTCTCGAATTTCGATCATCATCACGAGGCTGCCGGCAATGCCGGCCGCGACACCGAGAAGATCCAGACGCCATGACCGGTAGCCGAGCAGAGTGTCCGGCCCATACCGACAGTCCGATGACCCCTCGGCCACCGCCGCGCGGAACAGCAGCAGCGCTGCCAACAGTATCACCGCGGTACCAACGACGAAGCCCACGGAGCGCAGCGCCTCTGCCTCTGCGAAGCTGAACATGTACACGTTTCGGGCCAGCAGCAGAGGTAGGTTATAGATGGAATGCAGCGCAACCGTGGTCAGCCAGGCGACGCCATAGATCCGCCAGCGCGATCGCCGGCCATGCGCCGCTCCCAGCGTGTTGCCGTACTTTGCCCGGGCGACGTACAGGCCGGCGATGATGCCGAGCGCGGCCTGAACCGGCACGGTCAACAGGCTGCGGGCGATCATGTGCGCGTGCCATTCGTCGGTCATGTAGCTGGCGAGCAGCAGGTTCTCGTAGGCGGCGACGCCGAGGCCGGTTGCCGCCCCGAAGACGACCCCGCCCATCGGATGGCGATAGGCAATGAACTGGCGCGACATGACGATGATGAGCGCGACCTTGACTGCCTCCTCGGGAATCGCGATGTCGACCAAGGC
>CAMDFP010000339.1 GCA_945897335.1 Asaia bogorensis
CAGCGCCGTCGGCCGTGCGGCGACCGGGGGGCGCGGCGCCGGCGGGACGGCGCGGACCTTGACCTCCGGCTCGTCCAGCGCCTCGGCCCAGGCGCGCATGTCGCGGCCGGCGGTGCGCAGGCGCTCGGCCCCGTCCTCGCCCAGCACCACGTCGAGCCGGAGCAGCCAGCGGGACGGAACCGTCGGCGTGCCCTCGACGCGCTCGGCCCGGGTCAGCACCACGCGAGGCGCGGCGGCAAGCTCAACGAAGTCATGCGCGGCGAGGCCGATGCGGCGTTCGGGCGGGGGCAGGCCGAAGCGGGCGCGCATCGGCCGCGACAGCCAGGGATCGGCGGCCGGCTCCGGCGGCCAGGTGCCCTCGTTCAATCCGGCGAGCACCACCACGTCGGCGGTCTGCAGGCGCGCTTCCAGGGGACCCAGGATCGCGAGGCGCGGATGCTGGCCCCGCTGCGGGCGCACCACCAGCCCCTCGGTCAGCGCGGTATAGAGCTGCGGATAGTCGCGGCCGCGGGCCAGCGCAAAGATGCCGGCGGCCTCGCCGAGATCGGTCAGCGCGTTTGCCAAAGTCTCGCCGGCTTCGCCCTGCCACAGGCGCTCGGCGCCGGAGGCCGTGTCGGTTTCCGCCAGCGCCTCCGCCGTCTCGATGTGGGAGGCCAGCAGCAGCGTCAGCGCGGCACCGCCCGATGCGAGCCCATCCAGCAGCGGCGCGAGGCGGGTGGCGAGATCGCTGACGAAGGCGATCAGTGTCTTCTTCTCGGTCGCGTCCTTGATCTCGGCGGCCTCGAGCGCGGCCAAGAGGCCGTCGATGCCCGGTGCCGGGCGCGGCCCGCGCAGGATGGCGCGCTCGAGCCTCCGGGCGAGGTCGCGGAACGTCGCCGGATCGCGGCCGCCCGCGGCCAGCGGATGCTTCAGGAGCGCCAGCAGGTCGACCGGGGCCAGCTGCGTCTCGGCTGCTTCCAGCAACAGGCGAAGGAAGGTGCCGGGCGGCGTTCCCGCCAGCGGCTGGCCGGAGGAATCGTCGACCTGGATGCCCCAGCGCGCCATCTCGGCGGCGACGCGGCGGCCGAGCCCGCGGTCGGGCGTGATCAGCATGGCGCGGGCCTGGTCGGTTTCCAGCGCTTCGCGCAGCACCAGCGCCACCGCGCGCGCCTCGGCTTCCGAGGTGGCCAAGTCGATGCGCGCCAGGCCGGCGACGGCGATGGCGTCGGGCGGGGCGAGTGTGCGCCAGTCATCCGAGGTCGCGGCCGGCTTCAGCGCCGTTTGAAGCAGCAGCGCGCGTGGCGGGGCCGGATCGGCACCGGTCCAGAGCGCGACGCCGTCCCGCCCGCGTTCGAGCTGGGCCAGCAGGCGATGCATGGTGTGCTGGGGATGCGTCGGCTCCTCGCCGATCGCGGCCCAGCTGCGCTCGTCGCAGGCAAGGTCGAGGCCGGGCAGAACCACCTCGCCCAACGGCAGGCCCAGCACCACGGCCATCAGCTCGGCCGTCGCCTTCAGGCTGCCGGTCGATCCGGCGATGATGATCGGCGTGGCCGGCGGCGCCTTCCGCCAG
Source organism: Asaia bogorensis (assembly GCA_945897335.1). Lineage (GTDB taxonomy): Bacteria > Pseudomonadota > Alphaproteobacteria > SHVZ01 > SHVZ01 > SHVZ01. Next base: position 1,550 of record CAMDFP010000339.1, read on the forward strand.
GACTCGGCCTGCAGCTGCAGCAGGCGACGGCGCCGGTCGGCCGGATCCAGCGCGCCTTCCTCTTCCAGGATCTTCGGCCATTCCTCGGAGAGGATCTTCAGGAACTCGACGGTGAGCTGCCAATGCGTCGCCAGGTCGTCGGGCACCAGGGCCGGCAGGTCGGCGAAGGCGAGGCCCTCGGTGTGGATCTGGTCCAACAGTCGCGCCAGCTCGCGGGCGAGACGTGCCGCGTGATGCGGCAGCCGGTCGCCGCCGCGGGCATCGATGGCGCGTGTCAGCAGCAGGATGCGCCTGAGATCGGAGATCGCCGGCGGCAGATCCAGCGCATCGGCGAGGCCGAGATCGGCGGCAAGACCCAGATCCAGCTCCGCCGCATCGACGTCGCCCAGCGGCACCATGCGCGGCAGCAAGAGGGCCTGGCCTTCGGTCTCGCGGAGGAAGGCGTCCGAGAGCGCACGCGCCGCGCGCCGCGTCGGCAGCAGGATGGTGATGTCGGCGAGCAGCTGACGGTCCGGGGTGCGCGCCAGCAGCCCCTTTGCCAGGGCGTCGAGAAACGGCACGCCCGGCGGGATGGTGGAAAGGCTCACGGGCTGAGGGCCTTCAGCCGCTCGTCCCAGGACGGCCCGCCCACCAGCGTGACGATGCGCGCCTCCTCCGTGTCGCCGAAGGCCAGATGCACGTCCAGCCGGTCGGCCGGCAACAGGTCGCCGAGGCGCTCCGGCCACTCGATCAGCGAGATCGCGTCCAGGAACGCATCCTCGATGTCGAGTTCGTAGGCGTCCTCGGGATTGGCGAGGCGATAGAGATCGAAATGCCAGACCGGCGCCGGCTTCAGATCATAGGTCTGCACCAGCGTGAAGGTCGGCGACGGCACTTCTTCGGGACCGCCGAGGGCCTGGATGATGGCGCGGGCGAGGAACGTCTTCCCGGCGCCGAGCTCGCCCGAGAGCGCGACGATGTCGCCGGCACGCAGCAGCGGGGCGAGGCGCGCGGCAAGGGCGCGGGATGCTGAAGGAGTCTCCAGAGTCAGGACGGTCGGAAGTGGCATTGCTGCGGAAGTCTGACGGGCCGGCTCGATACGGGCAATGCAGCATGTCGGCATGGCGCCGCAGCTATGCTTTGACCCTCGCTAGGCGGACCGACGGTTCGCCGTGTCGGGTATGCCCGCCGAATCGGCGGACCAGGAGGCGTAAGCTCATTTGATCCGCGGTACCGTTTTGCCGCGCACGGTAAGGCTCTGCGCAGGAGGCGGGATCGAGGTGCAACTCGCGTGAAAGAGTGATCCTCCGGCCACAGCCGGTGTTCATCCGACGGGGGATGATCAACCTGCTTTGAGGATGACTCAGATGAGGAAATCGCTTCTTTCGGTCGTCGCCGCGACCGCGCTCCTGGCCGGTGCCGGCATCGCCACGGCCCAGACGTCGACCACGACGACCTGGACCAACGACTACGGCACCACCATCCGCCAGCACTCGACCACGCAGAAATACGAGTCCTACAACGACGCGAAGATCCGCCCGCAGATCGGCATGGCGCTGCCGGACACCGTGGTCGTGCGGCCGCTGCCGGAGACCATCGTGGTGCCGAAGCGCGAAACCTACAGCTACGGCATCGTCAACAACCAGCCCGTCATCGTGGAGCGCGAGAACCGCAAGGTGATCCACGTCTACGACTGATGGGCCTCGGACTCCCTCTCCCGGCAAAGCCGGGGGAGGGTTGGGGTGGGGGCGAGCGAAGCGAGGGACGGCGGAGCATCCTTACGTCATCCGTCCTCGCTTCGCTCGCCCCCACCCATCCTCCCCCGCGCAAGCGCGCGGGAGAGGGGTTCGACTCCAAGCATCGCCGCGCGCATTCCGCGCGGGGCGACTCGCCCTTTTCAGTCCTCGAGATTGGTCACGGAACCGGCGCCCGGCGTCGCCGTTGCTCCACCGGGGTTTTCCATCGATGCATCGTCACAAGGAATACTTGGATGAATAAGTCACTGCTCTCGATCGCCGCCGCCGTCGTGCTTCTCGCCGGCGTCGGTGTCGCCTCGGCCCAGACCTCGACCACCACGACCACCACCTGGACGAACGAGTACGGCACCCAGATCCGCCAGGACTCGACCACGCAGAAGTACAATTCCTACAGCGATCCGGCCTACAAGCCGAGCATCGGCATGGCGCTGCCGGGCACCGTCACCGTCTATCCGCTGCCGTCCACGATCGTGGTTCCGTCGCGCGACACCTACAGCTACGGCCTGGTCAACAACCAGCCGGTCGTCGTCGAGCGCGACAGCCGGAAGGTCCTCCACATCTACAATTGATGACCGGGTGATCCTTTCGAGGATCTCCTAGCTTTCGCAGATAGGCCGGCGGTCGGGGCGGCGTGATCGCAGCCCCGGCCGCTCCTATCTGGACGCGCTCGCCTTTGCCGCCAGCTCGAGCGCCGGTTTCGAGAGGGGGCCCTTGTCGATCGCCGCCATCGCCACCTCGAGCTGGTCGACCGTCGAGGTGCCGACCAGCACGGTGGTCATAACCTCCGTCGATATGCCGAACCGCAGCGCCGTCTCGATCAGGCTGCCGGCATGGCCGGCCGCCACCAGCGCATCGAAGCGGTGCGCGGTCTTGGCATCGCTCGCATAGTCCGGCCCGGATGCGATCGGCGGCACCACGGGAACGCCGGTCGGATGGCGCTGCTCCGTGCCGCTGAGCGCGCCGCCGGCCAGGACCCGGATGCCGATGGTGCCCATGCCGGCCTCATGCGCGCGGGTGGCGAGGTGCCTGAAGTCCTGCCCCGGCAATCCCGCCGGCAGCGGGCCGGCGGCGCTCGGGTTCAACAGGTTGAAGCAGATCTGCGCGGTGTCGAAGACCTTCGCCGCGACCACGCGATGCAGCAGAGCGGTGTCGCCGAGCGCGGTGATGCCGGCGAAGCGGATCTTGCCCTGGCGCTTGAGGGCCTCTAGCGCCGGCGCCACCTCGTCGATCACCGTCTCGGCCGGCAGCGGCCGGTCGTCGCCCGCCGCATCGATGCGGTTGTGAAGCTGCAAGAGGTCGACATGCGTGCGGCCGAGGCGGTTCAGGCTCGCCTCCAGCGAGTTGATGATGGCGGCGGCGACGTCGCCGCGATCATCCGGCCGGATGGTGAACTTGGTCGAGAGGAAGATCTCGGGCTTGAGTACCTTCAGCACCCGGCCGAGGTTCCGTTCAGAGGCGCCGTTGCCGTACATCGGGGCGGTGTCGAAGAAGTTGATGCCGCGTTCGAGCGCGCGGGCCACCGCCCGTTCCTGCTCCGCCGCCTCGCCCTTCACCATCATCCCGCCGACCGCGCCGCAGCCGAATCCGAGGACCGAGAGCTTCACGCCGGTCGAGCCGAGGGGGCGGGTTTCCATGGGGCGAGTCCTTATTTGCGAAAACGGAGCCTGTGTCA
>CAMDFP010000340.1 GCA_945897335.1 Asaia bogorensis
CCTCACGATGACCTATGGTGAGCTGGACCAGTCGATCCAGCGCGCGGCCGCGGCCTTCCTGAAGCTCGGCATCGGCAAGGGCACCGGCGTCGCGCTCTATCTGCCGAACACGCCGGACCATCCCTTCGCCTTCTTCGGCGCGCTCCTTACCGGCGCGCATGTCGTCCATCTGAGCCCGCTGGATGCCGAACGCGAGCTCGCCCACAAGCTCGGCGACAGCGGCGCCCGCATCCTCGTCGCGCCGAACTATCCGGGCCTCCTTGCCAACGCGAAGAAGCTGATCGCGTCAGGGCAGGTCGACAAGCTGATCGTCGCCGACCAGTCGCAATGGGGACCGCATCCGGAGCCCCTGCCAGCAGCACCCGAGGGCGCTCTGCTGCTGCACGAGCTGATGGCGGCGGCCGAGATCCCGCCGAACTGGCCCGAGGTGGTGCCGGCCGACCTGGCGCTGCTGCAATACACCGGCGGCACCACCGGCAGCCCCAAGGGCGCCATGCTGACCCATGCCAATCTGACCGCGGCGGTCGCGATCTACAATGTCTGGGCCGAGGGCCAGGACTCGCTGCGCGAAGGCGAGGACAAGGTCGTCTGCGTGCTGCCGCTGTTCCACATCTACGCACTGACCACGATCCTGCTGCGCCACCTCTCCCTCGGCAGCGAGATCCTACTGCGCCTCCGCTTCGATGCGGAGACGACGCTCCGCGACATCGCCGAGAAGAAGGCGACGCTGATGCTGGGCGTGCCGACCATGTACATCGCGCTCCTGCAGCATCCCGACATCGCCAAGCGCGACCTCTCCTCGCTCCGCCTCGTCACCTGCGGCGGCGCTTCGCTTCCGGTCGAGGTCGAGCAGCGCTTCCAGAAGATCACCGGCTTCCGCGTCGGCGGCGGCTGGGGCATGACCGAGACCTCCCCCGCCGGCACCAACCTGCCGCTCGCCGGCGACTGGAAGCCCGGATCGATCGGCATGCCGCTCCCCGGCATCGACATGCACGCGGTCGCCCTCGACGATCCCCGCCGCGTGCTCGGCCCCAACGAGACCGGCGAGTTCCGCATCAAAGGGCCGAACGTGATGAGCGGCTACTGGAACAAGCCGGAGGAGACCAAGGCCGCCTTCGTCGACGGCTATTTCCTCACCGGCGACATCGGCTACACCGACGAGAGGGGCTTTCTTTTCCTGGTCGACCGCAAGAAGGACATGATCCTCTCAGGCGGCTTCAACGTCTATCCGCGGGTGATCGAGGAGGCCATCTACGAGCACCCTTCCGTCGAGGAAGTGGTGGTCATCGGCATTCCCGACGGCTATCGCGGGCAATCGGCCAAGGCCTTCGTCAAGCTGCGCGCCGGTCAGCCGGCGATGACGCTGGAGGAGCTCCGGCCCTTCCTCGCCGACAAGATCGGCAAGCACGAGATGCCGACCCAGCTCGAGATCCGCGACGCCTTGCCGAAGACCGCCGTCGGCAAGCTGTCGAAGAAGTCGCTCGTCGACGAGGAAGCCCGCAGGCAGGCGGCGAAGGGGTACTAGATGGATCTGAGATTCACCCCGGAAGAGATCGCCTTCCGCGACGAGGTCCGTACCTTCTTCAAGACCTCGGTGCCGGAGACGATCCGCCAGAAGATGATCGATGGCCGCCATCTCGCGAAGGCTGACTTCGTCGACTGGCAACGCATCCTGAACAAGCGGGGATGGGCGGTACCTAACTGGTCGGCCGAGTGGGGCGGCACCGGCTGGACCCCGGTGCAGCAGTATCTCTTCCTGGACGAGATGCAGCAGGCCCCTGCCCCGCCTCCGCTCGCCTTCGGCGTCAACATGCTGGGGCCGGTGCTGATCGCCTTCGGCAGCGAGGCACAGAAGCGCCGCTTCCTGCCGCGCATCGCCAACATCGACGACTGGTGGTGTCAGGGCTTCTCCGAGCCCGGCGCCGGCTCCGACTTGGCATCGCTCCGCACCACCGCCAAACGCGACGGCGATCACTACGTCGTCAACGGCCAGAAGACCTGGACGACGCTCGCCCAATACGCCGACTGGATCTTCTGCCTGGTCCGCACCGATGCGAATGCCAAGAAGCAGGAAGGCATCTCGTTCCTCCTGATCGACATGAAGAGCAAGGGCGTCACCGTGCGGCCGATCCGCCTGATCGACGGCGGCCACGAGGTCAACGAGGTGTTCTTCGACGACGTCCGCGTGCCGACCGAGAACCTGGTCGGCGAGGAGAACAAGGGCTGGGACTACGCCAAGTTCCTGCTCGGCAACGAGCGCGTCGGCATCGCCCGCGTCGGCGTCTCCAAGGAACGCATCCGGCGCCTGAAGCAGCTGGCCGCGATGGAGCGCGACGGCGACCGGCCGATGATCGAAGACGAGCGCTTCCGCGAGCGCATCGCCGCCGTCGAGATCGAACTGAAGGCGCTTGAGATGACCCAGCTCCGCGTCGTCGCCGCCGAGCGGAACCGCAAGGACAAGCGCCCCGATCCCGCCTCCTCGATCCTCAAGATCAAGGGATCGGAGATCCAGCAGGCGGTGACCGAGCTCCTGATGGAGCTGGTCGGCCCCTATGCCATGCCGGCGCCGGACGAGCCGGACGAAGGCTCGAACGAGCCGCCGATCGGCCCCGACTGGGCCGGCACCGTTGCGCCCACCTACTTCAACTGGCGCAAGATCTCGATCTACGGCGGCTCCAACGAGATCCAGAAGAACATCATCGCCAAGGCCATCCTGGGACTTTAAGCACGTGGACTTCGATCTCTCCGAAGAGCAGCAACTCCTCAAGGACAGCCTCTCGCGCCTGCTGGCCGACCATTGCTCGTTCGAGCAGCGGCACACCTACGCGAAGGAGCCCGACGGCTGGAGCCGGGCGTTATGGGCGCGCTACGCCGAGCTCGGCGTGCTGGGCTTGTCATTCGAGGAGCGCCACGGCGGACTCGGTGCCGGCGCGGTCGAGACCATGGTGGTGATGGAGGCCCTCGGACGCGCGCTGGCACCGGAGCCCTATCTCGCCACCGTCGTTCTTGCCGGCGGCTGCCTCCGTCATGGCGGCAGCGATGCCCAGAAGGCCCAGCTGGTACCGAAGATTGCCGATGGCAGCCTGATCCTGGCGCTGGCCCATGGCGAGCGGCAGTCGCGCTACGACCTCGCCGACGTCCAGACCACGGCGAAGCGCGACGGCAACGGCTGGGTCCTGAACGGAGAGAAGGGCGTCGTCCTCCACGGCGACTCCGCCGACAAGCTCGTCGTCAGCGCACGCCTCGGCGGCAAGCGGCGCGACCGTGCGGGCCTCGCCCTCTTCCTGGTCGACGCGAACGCCTCCGGCGTCACCCGGCGCGGCTATCCCACCGTCGACGGCCTCCGTGCCGCCGAGATCACTCTCGCCGCCGTTCGTGTCGGGTCCGACGCAATTCTCGGCGAGCCGGGCCAGGCGCTTCCCGTGATCGAGCGCGTGGTCGACGACGCGATCGCGGCGCTCGCCGCCGAGTCCATCGGCGTCATGGCGGTCATGCACGAGGCGACGGTCGAGTACCTGAAGACGCGAAAGCAGTTCGGCACCACCATCGGCAGCTTCCAGGTCCTTCAGCACCGCGCCGTAGACATGCTGGTGATGCTCGAACAGGCGCGCAGCATGGCGCTCTACGCGACCGTGATGGCCGCCGACGAGAACACGGCCGAGCGGCGGAAGGCGATGGCGGCGGCCAAGGTGCAGATCGGCCGCTCCGGCAAGTTCGTCGGCCAGCAGGCGGTCCAGCTCCATGGCGGCATCGGCATGACGGCGGAGTACAAGGTCGGCGCCTACTTCAAGCGCATGACCATGATCGACACGCTCTTCGGCCCCGCCGACCACCACCTGGCCCAGCTCGCGAAGACGGACGGGCTGGTGCCGGCTTAGCTTCCCGCCAGCACCGACCGCCGCTCGTCGGTGGGGGTGCGGCCGAAGATTCGGCGATAGCACTTGGTGAAGTGGGACGCCGAGACGAATCCGCAGGACATGGCGACGTCGAGGATGGAGGCGCTGGTCTGGGTGAGCAGGCGGCGGCCCCGCTCCAACCTCAGCTTGACGTAGTAGCCGTGCGGCGTGGTCTTGAGGTAGCGGCGGAACAGGCGCTCGAGCTGTCGCGGCGAGAGCTCGACCGAGTCCGCCAGCTCGTTCATGTCCAGCGGCTCCTCGATCGCGTTCTCCATGCGGATGATCGTGGTGAGCAGGCCCGGGTGGGAGATGCCGAGCCGGGTCTGCAGCTCCATCCGCTGGCGGTCGTCGTGCTCGCGGATGCGCGGATGGATGAACTGCTCGGCGACCGCGTTGGCAAGGGCGCGGCCGTGCTGGCTCGCGATCACGCTCAGCATCATGTCGAGGGCGGCGATACCGCCGGAACAGGTGAGCAGGTTGCCGTCGATGACGTAGATGCCCGACGAGGTCACCGCCGCCGGGAACTTCTCCGAGAGCGACGCCACGTGCTCCCAATGGACGGTGCAATGCTTGCCGTCGAGGAGGCCGGCCTTGCCGAGCACATAGGCGCCGGTGCTGAGGCCGCCGATCTTGATGCCCGAGCGCGACAGGCGCCGGAGCCAGGCGAAGACCTTCCTGTCGTCATAGGATTCCGGGTTGAGCCCGATGCAGACCAGCATCATGTCGACATCCGGCTGCTCCTCAAGGCCGGACGAGGCCTCGAAGACGATGCCGTTGCTGGCCGCCACGGATTCGCCGTCGCGCGAGAACATCCGCCAGCGATAGAGCGGCTTCCCCTTCAGGCGATTGGCCGAGCGCAGCGGCTCGAGCGCGGCGGCAAAGGCCATCATCGAGAAGTCGGGAATGAGAAAGAAGCCGACCGTAAAGGCGTCGGCATCGTTCTGGCCGGCGTTCAAGACCCCTCCTCCGTCACCCGCTCACAGCGAAGGAGAGCATGCGGAGGCGGTCTTGCCTATCGCCTTCATAAATCGAGGCAAAGGGAGGCGCGGAGGCCCC
>CAMDFP010000341.1 GCA_945897335.1 Asaia bogorensis
GCGCCGACGCCGCTCGTCCTTTCACCGGCCCTCTCCGACCTCCTGGCTGCCGAGGTCTGGCTCAAGCTTGAGACCGCGTCGGAGATCGCCTGCTTCAAGCTGCGCGGCGCGTTGAACGCGCTGCTCGCCGCCGAGAGACCGAAAAGCGCGGTCACGTCCTCGACCGGCAACCACGGCCAGGCGGTGGCGCTGGCGGCGCGCCGGCTCGGCATCGCCGCCGACATCTTCGTGCCGGACGACCCCAATCCGGTGAAGTGCAGGATGATCGAGCTGCTGGGCGGCCGCCTCCATGTCGGTGGCATCGACATCGACGCCGCGAAGGAGCGCGCTCGTGCGCACGCCGCCAAGACAGGCGGCACCTTCGTCGACGACGGCGAGAATGCCGATCTGATAGCCGGGGCCGGCACCGTCGGGCTCGAGATCGGCAAGACTCTGGCCCGCATCGACGCCCTGTACGTGCCGATGGGATCGGGATCGCTGGCGAGCGGTTCCGCGGTCGGCCTCAAGTCGGTGCAGCCCCGTGTGCGCGTCGTCGCCGTGCAGGCCGCGGGCTCGCCGGCGATGGTCGAGAGCTTCCATGCGCGCCGCGCGATCGAGCGGCCGATCGCGACGCTGGCCGATTGCCTGGTCTGCCGGGTGCCGGCCGACCTGGCGCTGGCGACGCTTCTGGCCTCCGTCGACGATGCGCTGCTGGTCTCCGACGACGAGCTGATGGCTGCGCTCCACACCTATGTCGCGAGCGCGCATGTGCTGGTCGAGCTGGGATCGGCGGCGCCACTCGCCGGGGCCTGGGCCGACCGCGCCCGGATCAAGGGCAAGCGGGTCGTGCTGGTCGCCTCCGGCGCCAACGTCGTGCCCGGGCATCTGGCCCGGGCGCTGAAGACACCGCCGCTCGGCGCGGAGGCCGGCCGATGAACGGCGGAGATGCGCTGCGACTGGCAGGGACCCTGCGCGGGAGTTTCGATGGGGGTACGCGTCACATCTGACCACTAAGGAGGAGGAGCGAGCGATGCCAAAGATCATCCGTACACGCGACTATCCGAAACGAGCGGCGGTCGCCGGCGCGGGGGCCGTCGCTATCATGGCGGTCGCCGCCGCACTGGTCCTGCCGTCTCCCGCCGGGGCGCAGGCGCCGAAGCGGGGCGGAACGCTCAACCTGGCGACCAACCAGACGATCGACACGCTCGATGCCAACAGCTCGTCGGTAACGCTCGTCCGCACCATCCACGAGCACACCCACGGCCAGCTCTATCTCTACGACGGGAAATACGCTCTGACCGCCGATCTTGCCGACAGCCATACCGTCAGCGCCGACCATAGAACCTGGACCTTCAAGCTGCGCGGCGGCGTCGTCTTCCACGACGGGAGCACGCTCGATGCCGAAGACGTGGTGGCGTCATGGAACCGCTTCGTCAAGGTCTCGCCGGCCGGCAAGCAGACCGCCAAGGGCGTGACCGCGGTCAAGGCGACAGATCCGATGACGGTGGTCTTCGAGTTCGACTCCGATCCCGGACTGTTCCTCGAGAACATCTCGAAGCCGCATGCGACATTCAAGATCTACCCGCGGGAGATCGCCGAGAAGGCCGCCGACCGGGCGCTGCACTTCGAGGAGATGATCGGCACCGGACCGTACAAGTTCGTCCAGTGGGAGCGTGGCAAGTCGCTCACCATGGAGCGTTTTGACAAGTATGTCGCCGATACGCGCCATCCCGGGCCGGACGGCCTCGGCGGACGCAAGACGGCATATCTCGACAAGATCGTATGGAACTTCGTCTCCGAGGCCGGTGCTCACGAGGCGGGGCTCCGCTCCGGGCGCTTCGACATGGTCGACAACGTGCCGCTGGAGATGAAGGAGAGCCTGGAGAAGGAGAAGGGCTTCACCGGCACGGTGATCAAGCCGTTCTCCTGGATCAACATGATGGTGAACCATCACAACGCGCCGATGAACGACCTCAAGGTCCGGCGCGCGGTGCAGATCGGCCTCGACCAGGGACTCGTCATGCTGGCGGCGGTCGGCAACCCCTCGATGATCCGCCTCTCCCCCGGCATCGCCTTCGACGAGCAGGTGTGGACGAGCAAGGAGGGCGCCCAGTACTACGCCAATAACGACAAGGCCCAGGCGAAGAAGCTGCTGGCCGAGGCGGGATACAAAGGCGAGCCGATCACCATGCTGACCACGCGCACCATCGACTACATGTACAAATCGGCGGTGGTCGTACAGCAGGAGCTGCAGGGCATCGGCATGAACGTCAAGCTGGAGGTGATGGACTGGGCGGCGCTGCTCGGCCACATCACCAACAAGACTCTGTGGCCGAAGTGGCACCTGTCGAGCATGGGCCACAGCCTTCGCCACGACCCGTCCGGCTGGGACCGCAACTTCCGCAGCGACCAGTGGACGCCTTACAAGAACGCCGAAATGGACAAGCTGCTGGACGCGGTCGGCCGCGAGCGCGACTTCGCCAAGCGCCACGCCGCCTTCGCCAACATCCAGAAAATCTTCCATGAGGACGTGGTCAACATCAAGCACGGCGACTTCTTCGGCTGGCATGCGCACCGCGACTACGTGAAGGGCTATACCAGCTTCGAGGGCTTCATGCTCTGGAACGTCTGGCTCGACAAGTAGGCGAGGCCGAGGACCGGGACCGCAAGGCGAGATACCAGCGATGGCGATGTTCCTCGCGCAACGCGCGTTCGCCCTGCTCCCGGTCCTGTTCCTCGTCGTCGTCATCGCCTTCGGCGTCCTGCAGCTCATCCCGGGCGACGCGGCGGTGGTCATCCTCGGCATCGAGTCGACGCCCGAGCGCGTCGCCGCGATGCGCGCCCGCCTCGGCCTCGACCTGCCGCTCCACCAGCAATTCCTCACATATCTCTGGAGCGTGCTGCAGGGCGACCTCGGCCGCTCGATCTTCCTCGACCAGGGGGTCGCTCAGGCCATCGCCGAGCGGGCGCCGGTCAGCCTGCTGCTGGCCGCCATGTCCTTGTTCTGGGCGATCCTGCTCGGCATCCCTGCCGGGATCGTCGCCGCCACCCGCCGCGGCTCGGCCGTCGACAACTTCGTCATGAGCGGCTCGCTGCTGGGCATGTCGGTGCCGAGCTTCTGGCTCGGCCTCAACCTGATCTTGGTCTTCGGCGTCTGGGTGAAGTGGTTCCCGACCGGCGGCTACGTCTCGGCCTCGACCGACCTCGGCGCCGCGCTCTGGCACCTGATGCTGCCCTCGCTCAGCCTCGGCGTCATCCAGATGGCGCAGATCGGGCGCATGACCCGCTCGGCCATGCTGGAGACGCTGAGCCAGGACTACATCCGCACCGCCCGCGCCAAGGGCTTGAGCGAGTTCATGGTGATCGGCAAGCACGCGCTTCGCAACTGCCTGCTCAGCATCGTCACCGTCGTCGGCCTGATCTTCGCCGAGCTTCTGGGTGGGGCGATCATCACCGAGCAGATCTTCAGCATTCCCGGCATCGGCCAGATGGTGATCACCGCGGTGGCGCAGCGCGACTACCCGGTGATCCAGGGCGCCCTGATCATGGTCGGAGCGGTCTATGTGCTGATCAACTTCCTGACCGACATCGCCTACGGGGTCATCGATCCCAGGGTGCGCATCGCATGACCGCGATGGCACCGGCTTCGCGGAGCGAGCTCGGGCGCATGCTGCGGAACCGGCAGTTCGTCTTCGGCTCGCTGGTCCTGCTCCTGCTCTGCATCGCCGCCGTGTTCGCGCCCTATCTCTCGCGCTACGCGGCGACCGACGTCGACGTCATCAACCGGCTGAAGCCGCCCAGCTTCCGGCACTGGTTCGGCACCGACGGCTTCGGCCGCGACGTTTATGCGCGCGTGATCTTCGGGGCGCGGACCTCGATGATCGCCGGCCTCTTCACCATGATCTGCACGGTGCTGGTCGGCGGCGTCATCGGCATCACCGCGGGCTATTTCCGCGGCGTCTTCGACAATGTGGCGATGCGGCTGATGGACGCGATGATGGCGATCCCGGCGATCCTGCTGGCGATCGCCTTCATCGCCATCCTCGGCAGCGGCCTCACCAATGTCGTGATCGCGCTCTCGGTCGCCTATGTGCCGAGGCTGGCCCGCATCGTCCGCAGCGTGGTGCTCACCGTGCGCGAGCAGGTCTACATCGAATCGGCGCGCGCGGTCGGCGCCCGCACGCCCCGCATCCTCGCCTATTACGTGCTGCCGCAGGTGATCCCGACGATCCTGGTGCAGGGCAGCTTCATCGTCGCCTACGCGGTGATCGCGGAGGCCGCGCTCAGCTTCCTCGGCATCGGCACGCCGCCGCCGGCGCCGAGCTGGGGCAACATCCTGAGCGACGGGCGCTCCTACCTGTCGCTGGCGCCGTGGGTCACCGTTTTTCCCGGCCTCGCCATCATGGCGATCGTGCTGTCGCTCAACCTGCTCGGCGATGCGCTTCGCGACATCATCGATCCCCGGCTCAGGACCGAGCGCTGAACCATGTCCGAGATCCTGCGAGGAGTTCCATGACCACGGTCATCCGCTGCGGCCGGCTGTTCACCGGCACCGGCGAGGACGTCGTCGGCGGCACCACCGTCGTCATCGAGAACGGCCGCATCGCCGGGGTCGAGCGCGGCCTTTCCGCCGGTCCGAAGGGCGCCGAGGTGATCGACGCCTCCAGGCATTTCGTCATGCCCGGGATGATCGACTCCCACCTGCATATCATGGGGGCGAACACCAACGACTTTCTGCGCGAGCGCTTCGCGGTGCCGAGCGGGCTCAGCCTGATCCGGGCGAGCCGCCAGATCGAAGGGCTGCTGGCGGCGGGCTTCACCACTGTCAGGGATTGTGGGGGCACGCATGCGCTGCACTTGAAACGCGCCATCCGTGAAGGTCTGATCCAGGGCCCCCGCATCGTTGCCGCGGGATATGTGCTGAGCCAGACCTTC
>CAMDFP010000342.1 GCA_945897335.1 Asaia bogorensis
TCGGCGCGGCTCATCAGCTCGGTCTCGATGTAGTGCGAGATCATCCAGGTCGGCGTGCCGTTGGGGTCGCCGGGGAAGCTGCGGTTCAGGTTGCCCTGGTCGATCGGCGAGGTCCGCATGCCGGCGCTGGCGGCAGGGAAGTTCGCCATCGGCAGCACGATGACGCGGCCGCGCACCTCCTTGGGATCGAGCTCGCGGATCAGCTTCGAGTTGGCGATCTGCCCCTCGTACTCGTCGCCATGGTTGCCGGACATCGACAGGACCGTCGGCCCCTTGCCGTTCTTGATGATCGCGATCGGCATCGCGAGATAGCCATAGGCCGAGCGATGCACCGAGTGGGGCAGCCGGAGATAGCCGATCTGCTTGCCGTCGGCGTTGAAGTCGAGGTCGGTGGTGATGCGGGACGGCTGTCCCTTGGTCTTCGCCATGATCCGGGGAACTCCTGGGGGAACTTGAGTAGGAAACGTCAGGCGGCGGCGCGGGCGCCGTGAACCTTGGCACGCGCGATCACATGATCGACCTCGGCGTCGCTGGTGCACCACGCGGTGACCATGCGGACGCCACCGTCGCGACGGCCGAGGCCGATGCCGTCGGTCTCGAGGCCGGCGATCACCCGCTCGGGCATCTCGACGAAGAGCTGGTTGATCTCGACCGGCTCCATCATGCGGACTCCCGGAACCTGGACCAGCCCCTCGGACAGACGCTTGCCGGCACGGTTGGCCTGGGCCGCGAGCCTGAGCCAGAGGCCGCCCTCGACATAGGAGCGGAGCTGGGCCGAGGCATAGCGCATCTTCGACCAGACCTGGCCCGAGCGCCGCACGCGGTAGCGCAGCTCGTCGGCGATGTCCTTCCGGAAGGCGACGATGGCCTCGGCGTTGAGGGCGCCGTTCTTGGTCGCCCCGAACGACAGCACGTCGACGCCGAGACGCGTGGTCACGTCGGCGGCCGAAGCGCCGAGCGCCACCAGCGCGTTGGCCATTCGGGCGCCGTCCATGTGGAACTTGAGGCCATGGCGCTTGGTCACCTCGGCGATGCGCTCGAGCTCGCGCGTCGGATAGACGGTGCCGCGCTCTGTCGCGATGGTCAGGTTGACCACAGCCGCCTGCGAGCGATGCTGCATGCCCTTGCCGGAGGTGCGGATCGCCTCGTCCAGCGCATCCACGTCCATCTTGCCGGACTTGTGCCGGATCAGCGTCAGCTTCGCGCCGCCGGTGAACAGCTGGGCGGCGCCGCACTCGCTGGTCTCGATGTGGCCCGTCTCCGAGCAGAAGATCACGCCATAAGGCGGCGTCATCGCCGAGAGGCTGATGGCGTTCGCCGCCGTGCCCGTGGAGACCGGGAAGACCCAGACCTCGGTGCCGAAGAGGTCGGAGAGCGCCGCCTTCGCCTCCTTGCTTTCCGGGTCCTGGCCATAAGGCTGGGCGGGGCCGACGTCGACGCGGGCGAGCGCGGCCATGATCTCGGGCGCCGCCGGAGCGACGTTGTCGGAGTACAGGTTAACCGGGAGCATCGGGGAGGTCCGTCGTTTTTCGGATGGGAAACTTGTGCCTGAAGGCCGGGGCCGACGTCAATGCAGCGTCTTCGGCGTCTCGGCCTTGCGGGGCGCCAGGGTCCGGGCCGTCGGCGTCGCATGGTGCAGCGTCATCCGCCACTTGCCGTCCTCGCGGACGAAGATATTGGTCGCCACCAGCGCGCGGTCGCCGATCATCTCGGTGCAGAGGACGACCGCGGTCTCGCCGACGAAGCGCACGCTCTCGTCCTGGCAGCGGATCGGCGGCGTGTCGGCGCTTTCGAGGATGCCGCGCCAGCTCTCCAGGATCTCCGATCGCCGGGTCAGCGCCTCCCATCCGGGATGCACGCAGACGAGACCGGCCGCCTCCGCCCACAGCGCCTCCATCGCACCGACGTCGCGGGTGCGGAAGGCGCGATAGAACTCGCGGTTGGCGGTCAGCACCGGCCCCGATTCATCGGCCTGCGCCTTGGGCTTCCCCGGCACCCAGGTCTCCTCGAAATTCCGTGTCTTAAGCGCCCAGCATGACAGCCCCCATGCGGCTGCGCTAGGCTTCTCCCATGCGGCGGATCCTCGCGCTCCTCGCCCTTCTTCTAACGGCGTCTCCCGCCGCAGCGCTTCCCGTGGATCTCGAGCTCATCCTCGCGGTCGACGTCTCGCGCTCGATCGACGCGGACGAAGCGCGTCTCCAACGCGAGGGCTATGTCCAGGCCCTGACCGATCCTCGCGTCATCCAGGCGATCCAGTCGGGGAACCACGGCCGCATCGCGCTCTGCTACGTCGAGTGGGCGGCCGCCAGCCTGCAGTTCACGCTGATCGGCTGGACGCTGATCAAGGACGCGGCCTCTGCCAACGCCTTCGCCGGCAAGCTCGCGGAAATGCCGATCCAGGCGCACAGCCGCACCTCGATCTCCGGCGCCATCGACTATTCGGTGAAGCTGTTCGGCCGCGGCGGCTACGAGGGCGAACGCCTGGTGATCGACATCTCCGGCGACGGCCGCAACAACGACGGCCGGCCGGCGCATCTCGCCCGCAACGAGGCGGTCGCCCGGGGCATCGTCATCAACGGCCTGCCGATCATCAACGATCGCCCGACCTTCGGCTTTCCGCCCGATGCCAATCTCGACATCTATTACGAGACCGACGTGATCGGCGGTCCCGGCTCCTTCATGGTCGTCGCCCGCTCGTTCGAGCAGTTCGGCGAGGCCATCCTTTCCAAGCTCATCCGCGAGATCGCCGAGACTCCCTCGGCTCCGCGCCTCTGACCTTCCAGACCTAAGGACATGCCATGACCGCCCTCGCCAATCAGCGCGTCGCCTATCTCAACGGCCAGATCCTGCCGGAGAGCGACGTCCGCGTGTCGTTCCGCGATCGCGGCTACAAATACGGCGACGCCGTCTTCGACATGACCCGGACCTTCGGCCACAAGGTCTTCAAGCTGCAGGAGCACATCGACCGCTTCTACCGCTCGCTCCGCTATGTCCGCATCGATCCCGGCATGAGCCCGAAGGAGATGATGGACAAGAGCGAGGAGGTGCTGGCGCGCAATCTCCACCTGCTCGGCAAGGAAGACGACTACTGGCTCGGCCAGCGGGTCAGCCGCGGCGTCGACAACGTCTCCGGCGAGGTGCCGATCCAGACCGGCCCCACCGTCGTCATCGAATGCACCCCGCTGCCGCTGAAGGCGCGAGCGGCGTTCTACCGGGACGGCCTCGACGTGGTCGTGCCTTCGACCCGCCGCATCGCGCCCAGCATGCTGAGCCCGCGCGCCAAGACCCACAACTACCTGAACATGATCATCGGCGAGCAGGAAGCGAAGGCGACCAACCCGAATTCCTGGGCGGTGCTGCTGGACGAGAACGGCAACCTGGCCGAGGGCATCGGCTCCAACATCTTCATCGTGCGCGACGGCGTGGTCTACACGCCGTCCGAGCGATACGTGCTGCCGGGCGTGAGCCGGCAGACGGCGATGGACATGGCGACCGGGCTCGGCATCAAGCTGATCGAGGGCGACATCGACCTCTTCGATGCCTATGTCGCCGACGAGTGCTTCATCACCTCGACCAGCTTCTGCATCTGCCCGGTCCGCTCGATCAATGGCAACCGCATGGGCGAGACGGCGGTGCCCGGCCCGGTGACGAAGAAGCTGATGGACGCCTACGTCAAGTTCGTGAACTTCGACTGGGTCCAGCAGTATCTCCGCCACGCTTGAGCGGGACGGCGCGGGCCGAACGGGTCTGCGCCAGCGCGGCGGCGTTCGCCGCCGCCCAGGCGGCGAGCGTGTCGAGGACCGGCTGAAGCGAGGCGCCGGTCTCGGTCAGCCAGTACTCGACCTTCGGCGGCACCACGGCATGAACCCGGCGGCCGACGAGGCCGACCGACTCGAGCTCGCGAAGCTGCTTGGTCAGCTCCTTCTGCGTGATGATCGGAATCGCGCGGCCGAGCTCGGTGAACCGCATCGGCCCCTTCACCCGGCCGAGCGCGAGGATGATCGGCACCGACCATTTGTTGGCGATGAGGTCGAGCACCCGGCCGATCAGGATCCGGCAGGTGGTCCCGTCATAGGCATGGCGCTCGGCAGCCGCACCGGCTTCAATAGTATCCATTTGGTAAGTATGGCTCGAAAAGGTGTCTACTTGCAAAAAGATACCATCGGCCGCCTAGTGTGCCGACAACCTCCCAGGGAGACCCGACATGCCCAAGCTCACGCTTTACTTCGGACCCGGCGCCTGTTCGCTGGTGCCGCACATCACGCTCGAAGAGGCCGGCGCCGCCTTTGAGGCGAAGCCGATCTCGCTGAAGAAGGGCCAGCAACGGACGCCGGAGTACACGGCCCTCAATCCCAAGGGAAAGGTGCCGCTGCTTCTGATCGACGGCCGGCCGCTGACCGAGAACGTTGCCATCGCCTACTACCTCGCCAAGACCTTCCCCAATGCGAAGCTGTTGCCGATGGGCGATGTCGAGGCCGAGGCGCAGGCGCTGTCGCTGCTGTCGTGGTGTGCGTCAGGCATCCATCCGCGCATCGGCGCCTTCTTCGGGCCGCAGCGGCTCACAGACCTTCCGGACAGCGCCGACAATGTGAAGAAGCTCGCCGGCGAGGACACGGCCAAGAACTTTGCCCTGATCGACAAGCTGCTGGCCGGCAAGGACTGGGCGCTTGGCCAGTGGTCGGTCGTGGATGCCTATTTCTTCGTCTTCTGGCGCTGGGCGAACTTCCTCAAGATCGACGTCGGGGGATATCCGAACTACGCCAAACACGCCGCCCGCATGGCCGAGCGGCCGAGCGTCGTCCGGGCGCTGGCGCGGGAAGCCGAAGCCCAGGCGAGCCTGGATAAAGCGGCCTGAAAAGCAGAAGGGGCGGGTCTTTCGACCCGCCCCTCCGACTTTGATCCGAATGACTCA
>CAMDFP010000343.1 GCA_945897335.1 Asaia bogorensis
CGAGGACGAGCGGATTCCGCCCCTGTTCGACGAGCAGCGCGGGCGGGCGATGCCGGAACCGCCGCCGCCGCCCCCCCAGCCTCGCGCGCCGTTCGAAGGGCTGGTGTCGCCGCCCCAGGCCGACCGCACGGTCGGCATGTTCTCCGAACTGCACGACCGCCTGAGCGGGCCGGAGACGCCGATCGGCGCCGGCTACAAGACGCTGGAGCAGATGACCATCGAGGTCATGCGCCCGATGCTGAAGGACTGGCTCGATACCCACCTGCCGGGCATGGTCGAGCGCCTGGTGCAGGAAGAGATCGAGCGCATGGTACACCGCGCTACCCAACCGCGCCGTTGACCCCTTCCGACCTTCAGCCGTAGAGCCGTTTCAAATGCTAGAGAAGACCTACCGACCGGATCAGGTCGAGGCCAAGCATTACGCCGCCTGGGAGACTGCCGGCGCCTTCGCCGCCAATCCCGGTTCGAATGCGAAGCCGTACACCATCATCATGCCGCCGCCGAACGTCACCGGCAGCCTGCACGTCGGCCATGCGCTGACCTTCACCGTCCAGGACGTGATGATCCGCTACCGGCGTATGCAGGGCCGCGACACGCTGTGGCAGCCCGGCACAGACCATGCCGGCATCGCGACGCAGATGGTGGTCGAGCGCGAGCTGGGCAAAGAGGGGAAGAGCCGGCAGGAGCTCGGCCGCGAGAAATTCCTGGAACGCGTCTGGGCGTGGAAGGCCGAGTCCGGCGGCACCATCCTGGGCCAGCTTCGCCGCCTCGGCGCTTCCGCCGACTGGGCGCGTGAGGTCTTCACCATGGATGACGGCCCCAACGCCGCCGTCCGCAAGGTGTTCGTCGACCTGTTCAAGCAGGGCCTGATCTACAAGGCCAAGCGCCTGGTCAACTGGGACCCCAAGCTCAAGACTGCGATCTCCGACCTCGAGGTCGAGCAGAAGGAGATCAAGGGGAACCTCTGGTACCTCAGATATCCGATCGAGGGCGAAGAGAACCGCTTCATCGTCGTCGCCACCACGCGGCCGGAGACGATGCTGGGCGACACCGGCGTCGCCGTGCACCCGGACGATGCGCGCTACAAGGACCTGGTCGGCAGGCACGCCATCCTGCCGCTGGTCGGCCGGCGGTTGCCGATCGTCGCCGACGAGTATTCCGATCCCGAGAAGGGCTCGGGCGCGGTGAAGATGACGCCGGCGCACGACTTCAACGACTTCGAAGTCGGCAAGCGCCACTCCCTCGAACTCGTCAACATCCTCGACGAGAACGCGCATCTGAACGACGCGGTGCCGGAGCCCTATCGCGGCCTCGAGCGCTTCGCCGCGCGGAAGAAGGTGGTGGCGGACTTAGAAGCGCTCGGCGTCGTCGAGAAGATCGAGCCCAACACCCACATGGTGCCGCATGGCGACCGCTCGGGCGTGCCGATCGAGCCCTGGCTCTCCGACCAGTGGTATCTCGACGCGCACACGCTGGCGCAGCCGGCGATCAAGGCGGTGGAGGAGGGGCGGACACGCTTCGTGCCGAAGCAGTACGAGAACGTGTTCTTCGAATGGATGCGCAACATCCAGCCCTGGAACATCTCGCGCCAGCTGTGGTGGGGCCACCAGATCCCGGCCTGGTACGGACCCGACGGCAAGGTCTTCGTCGAGCTGACCGAGGCTGAGGCCTACAGTGCCGCCAAGGCGCATTACAACGCCCAGGTCGCGCTGCGTCGTGACACCGACGTGCTCGACACCTGGTTCTCCTCGGGCCTCTGGCCGTTCTCGACCTTGGGCTGGCCGAACGAGACGCCGGAGCTGAAGCGCTACTATCCCGGCGACGTGCTGGTCACCGGCTTCGACATCATCTTCTTCTGGGTCGCCCGGATGATGATGTTCGGCATCCACTTCATGGGCGACGTGCCGTTCCGCGACGTCTACATCCACGGCCTGGTCCGCGACGAGAAGGGCCAGAAGATGTCGAAGACCAAGGGGAACGTCATCGATCCCCTGGAACTGGTGGACGCCTATGGTGCGGATGCGCTCCGCTTCACCATCGCCGCCTCGATCTCACAGGGCCGCGACATCAAGCTCGCCAAGACCAAGGTCGAGAGCTACCGCAACTTCGCGACCAAGATCTGGAACGTCGCGCGCTTCGCCGAGATGAACGGCTGCAAGCCGGTCGCCGGGTTCGATCCGGCGAACGCGAAGCTGACGCTGAACCGCTGGCTGATGACGGAGCTCGCCGACCTCGCTGCCAAGGTGACCGCCAGCCTGGACGACTACCGGATCAACGAGGCGGCGATGGGCCTCTATCACGGGCTCTGGGGCACCTTCTGCGACTGGTATGTCGAGTTTGCGAAGCCGGTGCTGACCGGCGAGGACGCGGCGGCAGCGGCCGAGACCAAGGCGATGACCGCCTGGGCGCTCGACACGCTGATGCACCTGCTGCATCCGATCATGCCGTTCCTGACCGAGGAGATTCACGAGCAGTCCGGCATCGGCGGCCGGCTGATCACCGGGTCATGGCCCGAGGCGCGCGACGCGTGGATCGACCGCAAGGCCCAGGCGGAGATGGCGTGGGTGATCAAGCTGGTCACGGAGATCCGCTCGGTGCGCTCGGAGATGAACGTGCCGCCGGCCACCGTGCTCAAGCTGCAGGTGCGGGATTCAGGCCCTGATACGACCCGCCGGCTCGCCTCATATGGCGATCTTGTCCGCCGTCTCGCGCGGGTCGAAGGCCCGTCGGCGGTGGCCGAGGTCGAGAAGACCGCGGCTCAGGTCGTCGTCGACGAAG
The DNA here is from genome assembly GCA_945897335.1 of Asaia bogorensis. Classification (GTDB taxonomy): domain Bacteria; phylum Pseudomonadota; class Alphaproteobacteria; order SHVZ01; family SHVZ01; genus SHVZ01. Next base: position 2,779 of record CAMDFP010000343.1, read on the forward strand.
CCACCTTCGCGCTGCCGCTGGCCGGCGTCATCGACCTGGCAGCCGAGCGCCAGAGGCTGTCGAAGGAGATCGACAAGCTCGCCGGCGAGATCGGCAAGATCGACGCCAAGCTCGGCAATGCCGGCTTCGTCGCCAAGGCACCGCCGGAGGTGGTCGACGAGCAGCGTGAGCGCCGGGCCGAGACCGACCAGGCGCTGACCCGCCTCCGCCAGGCGCTGGACCGCATCAAGGCGGCCTAGTGTCCTTTCGCGACACGCTGTCGCCGGAACTCGCGAAATCGATCTTCGATCAGTGGTGTGCGCTTCGCTTCGGCGGCAAAGTGCCGAAAAACGGGCGATCTCTGCCCGCTCGGCCTGCCGCCGGCGACGCTGCCCTATCTGATGCTCATGGAGTGGATGGGCGAGGGCGAGGAGTTCCGCTGCCGCCTGGTCGGCGACGGGGTGCGTGAATGGTATGGCATCAGCGTGGTCGGGCGCTCGATGCGTGACCTGATCCCGCCGGCGGCACACGAGCAGCAGGCACCGCTGCTGCGTCACTGCCTCGGCGAAGGGGCTCCCGTCCGGTTCACCGGACCTCTGCTGGTCAATGGCGAGCCGCTCCGCCACGGCGGCCGCCTGATGCTCCCGGTCGTCTTCCATGGCGACGCGCCGGACGGGATCCTGATGGTCGCCTTCATTGACGAGGTGGCACCGCTGAAGCCCGGCATCGTGGCATCGATCGCCCTCGACACCTCTCTGTTGTGCTCCAAGAGCGAGTTGGGAGCCTAACGAGGCTGCTCCTTCCCATGCCGACTTATGTTTCTGCGCTACCGATCCCTCGATGCGCAACTCACCCCTTCAGCATCGCCCGCATCCGCTCGGCATAGGCCACGAGGTTGGCGTGCTTCGCCGTCGTCGCCTTGAGCCCGGTCTCCAGCGGCGCGTGCAGGATGTTCACCAGGAAGCCGGTCGCGGTCGCATCCAGCGAGGTCGGCTTGTCGCCCAGCATGTAGGGCCGGTCGCCGAGCAGTGTCGCCAGGGCGGCGACGTCGCGGCCGCCGATGGCGTAGACCTCGTCCCGGCTGTGGCGTGTGGTGCCTTGGCCGTGCAGCGTTCGCGCCACCCGCTTCCTGACCAGCGGCGGCACGATCCAGCGGAGCGGCGGCGGCAGGAAGCCGAAGACCTTCGGCGCGAACACCGACCACCCGGCATCGTCGATCCAGCGCGAATAGACGATGACCCAGTAGAGGCTCTCCTCGACCATCCGCTGCCAGGCGTGCAGGTCGGCCTTCTCGCGGGGCGTCAGATGGCCGTCGAGCGGATCGCCGTAGATGCCCTTCAGGTAATCGATGATGACCCGGCTGTCGGCAACCTTCCTGCCGTTGTCGTCGATGTAGGGGAGCTGGCCCTTCGGCGCCTTTCGGAAGTCGGCGCGGCGCTTCTCGAAGGGATGGCCGGCGAGGCGGAGATAGGCCTCCATCTTCAGGCAGAACGGGCTGGGGTCGAAACCGAAGGCGTCGCCGAAGTGATAGAGCGTGATCATTCCGCCTCCAGCCGGTCGTGGCTTGCCGACGGTACACGGACGGGGCATGGCAGGGATAGATCCGACTAGGCAATGGCCGCCACCGGGGGCTATCGTCCGGATCCCCTCCAGACAACCTCGCGAGCGCAACAGAACCATGGCCGTCAAGAAGTCCAAGTCGACCGGTTTCGACAAGTCGAAGCTGCCGTCGCGCCACACCAGCGTCGGCCCTGCCTCGGCGCCGCACCGCGCGTTCTATTACGCGATGGGCATGACCGATGCCGAGATCGCGCAGCCGTTCGTCGGCGTCGCCACGACCTGGAACGAGGCCGCGCCCTGCAACATTGCGCTGATGCGCCAGGCACAGGCGGTGAAGAAGGGCGTGAAGGCCGCCGGCGGCACGCCGCGCGAGTTCACCACGATCACGGTCACCGACGGCATCGCCATGGGCCATGCCGGCATGCGGTCGTCGCTGGTCAGCCGCGAGGTGATTGCGGACTCGGTCGAACTCACCATGCGCGGCCACAGCTACGATGCGCTGGTCGGTGTCGCCGGCTGCGACAAGTCGCTGCCCGGCATGATGATGGTGATGGCGCGGCT
>CAMDFP010000344.1 GCA_945897335.1 Asaia bogorensis
CGACGACCAGCAGCGCCTTCGGCATGGCGTCCGGGACCATCGCCTCCTTGTAGGTCCACACCAGCTTGCCGTCGGGCTCGAGCCCCGGCAGCGATCGCGCCCGCGCGCCCGTCGCCAGGATCACGTGCTTGGCGGTGATGTCGGCGACAGGCTTCCCGTCCTTGGTCACCTTGACCTTCCGCGCCCCGGCGATAACGCCGTCGAGCGCGCCATGGCCGTCGAACACGGTGATCTTGTGCTTCTTCATCAGCCCCTTGACGCCGGCCGAGAGCTGCCCCGCCACCTGTCGCGAGCGCTTGACGATCTTGGCGATGTCGAAGGTCGGGTTCTGCACCGAGAAGCCGAATTGCTCGGCGTGGTTCAGGAGATGCCAGATCTCCGACGAGCGCAGCAACGCCTTGGTCGGGATGCAGCCCCAGTTGAGACAGATCCCGCCGAGATGCTCGCGCTCCACCACCGCCGTCTTCAGCTTCAGCTGGGCGGCGCGAATGGCGGCGACATAGCCGCCCGGCCCCCCGCCGACGACGACGACGTCAAAGCTTGTGTCGGTCATGACCCTTGTTCTCCTTTGCCCGCTTCTTGTCGGATCATCTCAACAACACCCGGCAGGTTAGTCAGCACGTCATTGTTCCAAAAACGGATCACGCGGACACCGTGATCGGCAAGCCACGCGGTGCGAGCGGCATCCTTCTCGGCGGTGTGCTGGCCGCCATCGAGTTCCACGGCAAGTCGCCGCTCCTCGCACAGAAAGTCGAGGACATACGGACCGATCGGATGCTGTCGTCTGAACTTGAGCCCATCGATCTGTCGATCCCTCAAAGCGCTCCACAGTTTGCGCTCGGCATCCGTCATCGCAACGCGGAGGCGCCGAGCCAGAGTGGCCACCGCTTCCCCTCACCCGCTCGCTATGCTCGCACCCTCTCCCCAAGGAGAGGGTTAGTGCGAGAGCGCCTCGTAAACCCTCTCCTTGGGGGAGAGGGTGGCGAGCGGAGCGAGCCGGGTGAGGGGAAGCGGTCATCCAGCACGCTCCCTCGCCCGGCACAGACTCACAGCATCATGGACATGGGGTCTTCGACCAGCTTCTTGAAGGCGGCGAGGTACTCGGCGCCGACGGCGCCGTCGACGACGCGGTGGTCGACCGAGAGGGTCACCGTCATCACGGTGGCGATGGCCAGCGCACCGTCCTTCACCACCGGGCGCTGCTCGCCGGCGCCGACCGCCAGGATGGCGCCCTGCGGCGGGTTGATCACGGCGGCGAACTCGCGGATGCCGTACATGCCGAGGTTCGAGATCGAGAAAGTCCCGCCCTGGAACTCTTCCGGCTTCAGCTTTCCGGCGCGGGCCCGGGTCGCTAGGTCCTTCATCTCGGACGAGATCTGCGCCAGGCCCTTGATGTCGGCATTCTTCACGATCGGCGTGATCAGCCCGTCGGGGATAGCGACGGCGACCGAGATGTCGACCGTCTTGTAGCGGCGGATCGCCGCCTCGGTGTAGGACGCGTTCGCCGCCGGCACCTTGCGAAGCGCGATCGCGGCGGCCTTGATCACCAGGTCGTTGACCGACAGCTTCACGCCGTCCTTCTCTGCCCGCGCGTTCAGGTCGGCACGCAGCTTCAGCAGCGCATCGATCTGGCAATCCAGCGACAGATAGAAATGCGGCGCCTGCTGCTTCGACTCCGTGAGCCGCCGCGCCACCACCTTCCGCACATTGTTGTTCGGTAGCTCGTCATAGGCGGGCATGCCCGGCATCTCGACATGAGCGGCCGGAGCCGGCTTCGGTGCGGGCGCCGCAGTCGGAGCGGCAGCCGCCGCAGGCTTCGGCGCGCCGCCGCCGACCGCCGCCTCGATGTCCGCCTTCACGATCCGCCCGCCAGGGCCGGAGCCCTTCAGCGAACCCAGATTCACGCCCGCCTGCTCGGCCATGCGCTTTGCCAGGGGCGAAACGAAGATGCGGGAGTCCGGCGCGACCGAGGTCGGCGACGCCGCCATCGGCTTCGGCGCCGGGGCGGCGGCGGGTGCCGCCGCTTGCGGAGCCGCAGCGGCCGGCTTCGGCGGAGGTGCGGCCGCGGCCTTCGCTGCCGGAGCGGCGCTGCCTGCGCTCTCGCCATCGCCCAGCAGCACGGCGATCACGTCGTTGACCTTCACGCCCTGGGTGCCTTCCGGCACCTTGATCTCGCCGAGCGTGCCCTCGTCGACGGCCTCGACCTCCATGGTCGCCTTGTCGGTCTCGATCTCGGCGATGACGTCGCCGGCGGAGACCTTGTCGCCGGGCTTCTTGTGCCACTTGGCGAGGTTGCCCTCGGTCATGGTCGGCGAAAGGGCCGGCATCAGGATGTTGATCGGCATATGAGTCGGGCCTCTCAGGCGCGGTAGCAGACGGCTTTGGCGGCGGCGGCGATCTTCGCCGCCGAGGGAAGCGTCAGCTTCTCCAGGTTCGCCGCATACGGCATCGGCACGTCCAGCCCGGCTACCCGGATCGGCGGCGCATCCAGATGGTCGAAGGCCTGCTCCATCATCACCGCGAGCAACTCCGAGCCGATGCCGGCATAGGGCCAGCCCTCCTCGACCGAGACGAAGCGGTTGGTCTTCTTCACCGAGGCGATGATGGTCTCGGTATCCAACGGGCGCAGCGAGCGAAGGTCGATGACCTCGGCCGAGATGCCTTCGGCCGCCAGCATCTCGGCCGCCTCCAGCGCGTATTTCATCATCAGCGAGAACGCGGTGATGGTGACATGATCGCCGGCACGCGCGATCCGGGCCTTGCCGATCGGCACGAGGTGGTCGCCCTCGCTCGGCACCTCGAAGGACTGGCCGTAGAGCACCTCGTTCTCGAGGAAGATCACCGGGTTCGGATCGCGGATCGCCGACTTGAGCAGGCCCTTGGCGTCGCCGGCGGTGTAGGGCGAGACCACCTTGAGGCCGGGGCAATGCGCGTACCACGACGCATAGCACTGGCTGTGCTGGGCGGCGACGCGGGCGGCGGCGCCGTTGGGGCCGCGGAAGACGATCGGGCAGCCCATCTGGCCGCCCGACATGTAGAGCGTCTTGGCGGCCGAGTTGATGATCTGGTCGATTGCCTGCATGGAGAAATTGAAGGTCATGAACTCGACGATCGGGCGAAGCCCCATGAAGGCGGCGCCGACGGCGAGGCCGGCGAAGCCCTGCTCGGTGATCGGCGTATCGACCACGCGGCGCTCGCCGAATTCCTGCAGGAGGCCCTGGCTGATCTTGTAGGCGCCCTGGTACTGGGCGACCTCCTCGCCCATCAGCAACACCTTCTCGTCGCGGCGCATCTCCTCCGCCATGGCGTCGCGGAGCGCCTCGCGCACCGTCATCATGGTGGTCGGGCCGGAATACTCGGCCGCCGCCGCGGCCACCGATACCTTCGGCGTCGCCGGAGCCGCCGCAGGTGCCGGCCGCGCCGCAAGCTCGGCCTTGGGCGCCGGCTTCGCCGCCTCGCCGTCGCCGGCCAGCGTGGCGATCGGCGTGTTCACCTTCACGCCCTCGGTGCCTTCGGGCACCAGGATCTTGTCGAGCTTGCCCTCGTCGACCGCCTCGACTTCCATGGTCGCCTTGTCGGTCTCGATCTCGGCCAGCACGTCGCCGGACTTGACGTCGTCGCCGACGGACTTGAGCCAGCGGGCGATCTTGCCCTCGGTCATGGTCGGCGACAGCGCCGGCATCAGGATGTCGATGGGCATGATCAGGCCTCGACCAGGATGTCGGTGTAGAGCTCGGACTCGGGCGGCTCGGGGCTGGTCTGGGCGAAGTCGGCGGCATCCGCGACGATGTCGCGGATCTCCTTGTCGATCTTCTTGAGATCCTCCTCGGTCTTACCCTGGGCCAGCAACAGGTCGCGAACGAGGTTGATCGGATCGCGCTCGCTCCGCATCTTGTCGACCTCCTCCTTGGTCCGGTACTTGGCCGGGTCGGACATGGAGTGGCCGCGGTAGCGGTAGGTCATCACCTCGAGGATCGCCGGGCCCTCGCCCGCCTTGGCGGCAGCGACCACGCGCTCGCCCGCTTCCTTGACCGCCAGCACGTCCATGCCGTCGACCTGCTCGCCGGGAATGCCGTAGGCGGCGCCGCGCTCGGCCAGCGCCTTGCCGGCGGCGGAGCGCTCGACCGAGGTACCCATGGCGTATTTGTTGTTCTCGATGACGTAGATGCAGGGCAGCTTCCACAGCGCCGCCATGTTCAGGCTCTCGTAGACTTGGCCCTGGTTCACCGCGCCGTCGCCGAAATAGGTCAGGCTGACACGCTTGTGGCCGTTGTATTTGTGGGCGAAGGCGATGCCGGTGCCGATCGGCACCTGGGCGCCGACGATGCCGTGGCCGCCGAAGAAATTCTTCTCGCGGCTGAACATGTGCATCGAGCCGCCCTTGCCCTTCGAGTATCCCCCGATGCGGCCGGTCAGCTCGGCCATGACGCCGCGCGGGTCCATGCCGCAGGCAAGCATGTGGCCGTGGTCGCGATAGCTGGTGACCACCGCGTCATCGCCGGTGATGGCGGCCTGCATGCCGACCACCACCGCCTCCTGGCCGATATAGAGATGGCAGAAGCCGCCGATCAGGCCCATGCCGTAGAGCTGGCCCGCCCGCTCCTCGAAGCGGCGGATCAGCAGCATGTCCCGGTAGTACTTGAGCAATTCGCCGATCGGAGCGGCCTTGGCCTCGCCGTTTCCGCCCTTTTTGGTCTTTGCCATTGTCACTCCCCCCGAGCCCTTTGGAGCGCGGTTCATTGACTTAAAGACGTAGCGCCAATCCTAGGCCCTGACAAGGCGGCCAAAGTAATCCTGTTGCGGCGCAGCAATAGTTTTTCTTTGAATCATGACAAAAACT
>CAMDFP010000345.1 GCA_945897335.1 Asaia bogorensis
CGAGGGGGATCGGCCAGCCGAGCTTGAGGGTGAGCAGGCCCGAGGTATAGGCGCCGATGGCGAAGAATCCGACGAGGCCGAGATTGATCAGGCCGGCCATGCCCCAGATGACGTTCATGCCGAGCGCCATCATCGCGTAGATGCCGGCGGTCACGCCCATGGCGACGAGATAGTGCTCCATCAGTAGGCTCGCTGCCCGAGGATGCCGCGCGGACGGAAGGTCAGCACGATGAGGATGGCGATGAATCCCACCGCCGTCCGATGGGCGGGCGAGAGCACCAGCAGGCTGAGCTCCTCGCCGACGCCGACGACCAGCGCGCCGACCACGGCGCCCGGGATGCTGCCGAGACCGCCGACGACCGCGGCGGCGAAGATCTGCAGGATGGTCTTGAAGCCGATCAGCGGGTCGATCGTGGTGTCGAGGCCGATCAGCATGCCGCCGAGGCCGGCGAGGCCCATGGCAACGAAGGAGACGAGGCGGGCGACGACATTGGCGTTGATCCCCTTGATCGCCGCCAGCATCGGGTTGTCGGCCACCGCTCGCATCGACTTGCCGGTGCGGGTGAAGGCGAGGAACGCGAACAGCATTCCCATCACGATCACGGCGACGATGAAGTTCTCGATCTGCTGGGGCGAGATGCGGATGCCGGAGATATTCCAGTCGCGCTGGATCGGCAGGTCGTAGCCGCGGAGCTGGTTGCCGAAGATGAAGCGCACCAGGTTCTCGAGCGCGATGGTGAGCGCGATCGAGCCGATCGCGGTGGTGATGAAGCCCGAGCGGCGGAACGGCTTCAGCACCAGCTCGTCGGAGATCACCCCGACCAGGCCGGCGATCAGGAATGCGAAAGCGAGCGAGGCGACCGCCGGCAGGCCGAAGGTGACGTTGGCGACGAACCCGGCGAACGCCCCGATGGTCATGTGCGAGGCGAGCGCGAAGTTGGTGAAGCGAAGCACGGCGAAGATCGCCGTCAGCCCGATGGCCGGCACCGCGAGAATGGTGCCGGCCATCAGGCCGTTGACGATGAGCTGAAGGACTTCCACCCCCAAAGTCCTTTCGAGGTCAGACCAGCTTCAGGAACTCGAGCTTGCCCTTGACCACATGCATGTAGCGGAAGCGGCAGCCCAGGATGTCGCCGATGTCGGTGAAGTCGCAGGGTCCGCTGGCGCCCTCGTAGTTGATCTCCTTGCCCTCGGCCATGGCCTTCAGGCCCTCGACGGCGGTGTAGACCTTTTGGCCCGAGCCCTGGCAGATCTTGCGCACGTTGTCCTTCATCGCGACGCCCGAGACTTCTTTGGCCTTGGCGATGGTGAGTACGGCCATCGACGCCCAGTCGGTCGCCTGGGAGACATAGCCGTCCGGCTCCTTGTCGCCGGTACGCTCGGCCGCCAGCTTGTAGGCCGGGCTCTCGATGTCGGCCGAGGGCTGACCGGTGAAGACGTTGGCGCTGACCTCGGCCGGGATGGTGTCGAGGGTCGGCTGCGGCACCGCATAGGACTGGGCGAACTTCGGCAGGTTGATGCCGGCCCGGTACATGTCGCGGAGCAGCACCACCGTGTCCGGCGCATAGCCGTTGGTATAAATGTAGTCGGGCTTGCCCCGCATCATCTGGTCGATCTCGGAGCGATAGGTCGGCTTGTCCTTCTCGTAGATGATGTGAGCGACGATCTCGCCGCCCTTCGGCTTCAGCGTCGCCTCCAGGTGCTCCTTGTTCGCCATCGCGAACGGGGCCTGGATGCCGATGATGCCAACCTTGCGGCCGCCCTGAGCCCAGATGAATTCGCCATGCGCGGTCGCCTGCAGCTTGCTGGTCGGCTGGGTGCGGATCAGGAAGCCCTGATGCGGCAACAGCGTGATCGAGTCGGCGCCGGAAACCGTCATCAGGAAGGTCTTCGATTCCCAGCAGACCGGCGCCACCGCGGCAGTGACGGCGGAGGCCCAGGTGCCGAGGATCATCGGCACCTTGTTGACCTCGATCAGCTTGCGGGCGGCGCGGACGGCGGCCTCCGGGTTGGTCTGGTCGTCCTCGACCACGGTCTCGATGCGGCGGCCGAGCACGCCGCCCTGCTTGTTGACCTCCTCGAACACGGCGGTCATCGCCTTCAGCATGCGAGGGCCGTCATTGCCGCCGGCGCCGGTCAGCGGCGTCAGGATGCCGATCCGGATCGGCTCACCCTGGGCATGGGCGCCCTTCGGGAGAGCGGCGGTAGCGGCGAGCGCGGCGGCACCCTTCAGAACCTTGCGACGCGTGGTCTTCAGCATTTTTTGAGCCTCCCAGGCTGGTTACGGTCCGAAGTCTAGAATGGCCTCAGCCGCCAAGGAAGATGCGGCGGATCTCGGGGTCGGCGGCGAGCGCGGCGGCCGGGCCTGTACGGCTGTTCTTGCCGTCGACCAGGATGTAGGCCCGGTGCGAGATGGCGAGCGCCTCGTTGGCGTTCTGCTCGACCATGGCGATCGAGACGCCTTCCTTGTTGATCTGGATGATGGCGTTGAACAGCACCTCGGCCGCCACCGGCGACAGCCCGGCCGAGGGCTCGTCGAGCAGGAGCACGGCCGGCTCGACCATCAGTGCCATGCCCATGGCCAGGATCTGCCGTTCGCCGCCCGAAAGCGTGCGGGCGGCATGCCGGCGTTTCCCCGAGAGCATGGGAAACCGCGCGAAGACGCCCTCGATGCGGGATTTGGCCGCCTTGGGGTCGACGTATCCCCCCATCTCCAGGTTCTCGCGCACCGACATCGACGGGAAGATGTTGTGCTCCTGCGGCACATAGGCGAGGCCGAGGCGGGAGATGTCGCGAGGCTCGCGGCCGGTGATGTCCTGGCCGTTGAGCTGGATGGTGCCGGCCTTGGGCTTCAGGAGGCCCGCGATCGCCTTCAGCAGGGTCGACTTCCCGGCGCCGTTCGGGCCGATGATGCCGACGATTTCGCCGGGTTCGACGCGCAGGTCGACGCCTTTCAGGATCTCGTCGGCGGCGCCGTATCCGGCGACGATGCCGGTTGCCGTCAGGAGCCCCATTTGCGCCGCCCCATATAGGCTTCCTGGACCGTCGGGTTGCCGGCGACCTCGTCGAAGCTGCCTTCAGCGAGATGACGTCCCTCGGCCAGCACCACGACGTGGTCGCAGAGGCGGGCGACCATGTCCATGTGGTGCTCGATCAGCAGGATGGTGATGCCGTCCCTGGCCAGCGCCTTCATCTGTTCGCCGATCTCGCGGGCGAGCGTCGGGTTGACGCCGGCGACCGGCTCGTCCAGCAGGATCAGTTTCGGCTCGGTCATCAGTGCGCGGCCGATCTCCAGCAGCTTCTTCTGGCCGCCGGAAAGGTCGGAAGCGGGGTTGCGGATGACGCCCATGAGATTGAGCCGCCGGGCGATGGCAACTGCGCGCTCGATCAGCGCCTCCTCGCGCTTCAGCGCGCGGGGCAGGCGAAGCAGCGCCGGCAGCATGTCCTCGCCGGGCTGGTTGGCACCGTAGAGCATCAGGTTGTCGAGCACCGAGAGCCGGGGCAGGCCGCGGGCGATCTGGAAGGTGCGGACCAGTCCCAGCTGGGTGATCTGGTCGGGCCTCAGGCCCGCGATGTCATGGCCGTCGAAGACGATGCGGCCGCGGTCGGGCGGGATGACGCCGGTGATGCAGTTGAACAGCGTGGTCTTGCCGGCGCCGTTCGGGCCGATCAGGCCGGTGATGCGCCCGGCCCCGACCTTCAGGTCCGCACCCGTGAGGGCATGAACGCCATAGAAGCTGCGCTCGACCTGGCTGACCTCCAGCAGTGCCATCCGCGCCGGTTCCCCCCACCCCACGAAAGCGGGCAGGGTAGAGGCCCACGCGAGGGCGGCGCAAGCGGCCTATTTTCTGGACGCGAGGAGGCGCTGGCCGGCCAGTATCCAGAGCGCGCCGCCGAGCCCGAAGATGCCGTTGTAGGTCATGCCCCGCAGCATGTTGGCGAGGATGAAGCCGTTGCCGAGCGGTTGGCCGCGCAACGGCGCCAGGATGAACCAGTTGAAGGTCGAGATGACCAGGGCGCCGAAGATCGCGCCGGCGATCAGGAACGCCGTACCCTCTCGCCTCGATGCCGGAAACCGGGTCATCGCGGCGGCGAAGACCGTCAGCCAGACGCCGCCCCAGAAGGCCAGCGAGATGAACTGCGGCACGCCCAGCGGCGGCACCGGCCGCGTCGGGTAGGGCGGGTTGGGGGCCAGGCCGATGAGATGGGCGATGCCGATCGTCCCCTGGTGGAAGGTCAGGACCGAGAGGAACCCACCCACGAAGCCCAGGAGCAGCCAGGTCGGAAGCGCGCTGGAACGCGAAGGCGCCTCGAAACTCTCGGTCATTGTCACCTCCCTGCCTTGCCGCCGCCAGATTGGCATTCCGGCATACCGCCGACAAGCGGAACGGCTTGCCGAGTCCGCGGCTTGCGTCCTTGAATGCGGGCTATGGAGGAGACCGCCAGACGTCTCCGGCTCGAGGGAGGATCCAAGTGACAGCCATCCTGCCGTCCTACGACCAGGGGACGTCGCCGATCAAGCTGATCGGCGAGACGATCGGCCGGCACTTCGACCGGGCGGTCGCCACATATGGCGACCGGGACGCGCTGGTCGTCCGCCACCAGAATCTGCGGCTTAGCTATCGCGAGCTCGGCCGGCGGGTCGATGATCTCGCGGCGGGCCTGCTGGCGCTCGGCCTCGAGCCCGGCGACCGTGTCGGCATCTGGTCGCAGAACTGCTCGGAATGGGCGATCACCCAGTTCGCCACCGCCAAGGCCGGGCTTATCCTGGTCAACATCAACCCTGCCTATCGTCGGACCGAGCTCGAATACGCGCTCCACAAGGTCGGCTGCAGAG
>CAMDFP010000346.1 GCA_945897335.1 Asaia bogorensis
GGGCGACGTCATCCCCTATGGGCTGGTGATGGGCGACCGCGCGCGCCTGGCCGGGCTCAACCTGGTCGGCCTGAAGCGCCGGGGTTTCTCGCGTGACGAGATCCATGCGCTCCGCGCCGCGTACCGCATGCTGTTCGCGGCAGAGGGAACGCTCGCCGAGCGGCTCGACGACGTGACCGAGCTGTTCGGCAAGATGAAGGTCGTGATGGACATCGTCGAGTTCATCCGTGCCGACGCCAATCGCCCGATCTGCCAGCCCAAGAACGGCGCCGGCGCCTAGGCTCGGCATCCTTGCCGGGTCGGGGCCGCTGCCGCGGCGGCTGGTGGAGACCTGCCTTGCCGAGGCGCGGCCGTTCTTCGTGCTGGCCTTCGATGGCGAGACAGAACCGGCGACGGTCGCAGGCACCGATCACGCCTGGGTCCGGGTCGGTGCCGTCGGCAGGGCGATCGGAGTCCTGAAGCATGCCGGCTGCACCGAGCTGGTGCTCGCGGGTCCGGTCCGCCGGCGTTCGCCGATGGCATTCAGGCCGGACTGGCGCGGCCTGCAGTTCTTTGCGCGTGTCGGCCGCCGCGCCTGGGGCGATGACGGCCTGCTCTCGGCCGTCATCCAGGAACTCGAGACCGAAGGATTCCATGTCGTCGGCGCCGAGGCGATCCTGCCGACGCTGCTGGCGCCTTCGGGCGCGTTCGGTCGCTTGGCTCCGGACGCAGACGCGATGGCCGACATCGAGCGCGGCATCGAGATCCTGAAGGCACTCGGCGGCCTCGATATCGGTCAGGCAGTGGTGATCCAACAGGGCGTCGTTCTCGGCGTCGAGGCGGTGGAAGGCACCGACAGGCTGATGGAGCGTTGCCAAGACCTCCACCGCGAGGGTCGCGGCGGCGTGCTGGTGAAGATGCCGAAGCCCGGCCAGGAGAGTCGTGTCGACCTGCCGACCATCGGCAGCCGCACGGTCGAGCGCGCGCAACGAGCGGGCCTGAGCGGCATTGCCGTCGAGGCTGGCGGCACGATCGTCCTCGACCGCGATGCCATCGGCCAAGTGGCGGACCGACTCGGTCTCTTCGTCTACGGCTTCGAACGCAAGTGACAGAAGGTCCCCTGATCTTCCTGGTCGCCGCCGAAGCCTCGGCCGACGGACTTGGCGCCCGGCTCATGCGGGCGCTGAAAGAGGAGACCGGAGGTCGCGTACGCTTCGCCGGCGTCGGAGGTCCGGCGATGGCGGGCGAGGGCCTCGCGAGCCTGGTTCCCTTCGGCGAGCTCAACATCATGGGCATCGTCGAGATCGTGCCGCATATCGCGCGCGTGCTGCGGCGCGTCCGCGAGACCATCGCGGCTGCGAAGGAGATGAGGCCGGATGCGGTGGTCACCATCGACGCGCCGGCCTTCTCCTTTCGTGTGCAGCGGAAGCTCAAGGGGAGCGGCTCTCTACTCGTCCACTACGTCGCGCCGACCGTCTGGGCTTGGCGGCCGCGTCGCGCCAAGATGATCGCGGGCTTCCTCGATCATCTCCTCTGTATCCTGCCGTTCGAGCTTCCGTATTTTGAGAAGGTAGGACTGCCGGCCAGCTTCGTCGGCCATTCGGTGGTCGAGCAGGACGGTATCGTCCCCGATGGAGTGGGCTTCCGCGCTCGCCATGGCTTCGGCGATGCGCCGCTCCTCTGCGTGCTTCCGGGAAGCAGGCTCGGCGAGGTCAGTCGTCTGCTTCCGGTCTTCGGCGAGACGGTGCGTAGGCTGGTGGCCGAGCGTCCGTCGCTGCGCATCGTGGTGCCGACCATGGCCTCGGTGGCGCCTCTGGTGAAGGCGGCGGTCGCCAGCTGGCCCGGTGCGCCGGTGGTGGTCGAAAGCATCGAGGAAAAGCACCATGCCTTCGCCGCCGCGACCGCGGCGTTGGCCGCCTCGGGCACCGTCAACCTCGAACTGGCGGTCGCCGGCGTTCCCTTCGCCATCGCCTACCGGGTCTCGCGCCTGTCCTATGTGATCGGGCGGATGATGGTGAAGGTGCCGTCGATCGTCATGACCAACATCCTGCTGAAGCGGAACGTGATCGCGGAGTTCCTGCAAGGGAACTGCCGGCCCGAGCTGATCGCGGCCGAGGTCGGCCGGCTTCTCGACGATCCGGCGGCGAGGCAGGCGCAGACCGAGGCCAGCGCCGAGGCGGCACGCCTGCTCGGCCGTGGTGGCCCTCCGCCTTCGACGCGGGCTGCGAAAATCCTGCTCGATCTGGTCGGCCGCCGCGCTAAAATTTCCCATCCCTAGTCGAAAGGATCCGCCTATGAGCGCCCAGGTGAGCGAACGTCCGGCCACGGTCGACGCCAGCAACTTCCGCATGCTGCACACGATGGTGCGCGTGCTCGACCTCGACAAGTCGATCGATTTCTACACCCGCCTGCTCGGCATGAACCTGCTGCGGCGTAAGGACTACGAGACCGGCCGTTTCACGTTGGCCTTCGTGGGATATGGCGACGAGTCCGCAGGCGCCGTGGTCGAGCTCACCCACAACTGGGACCAGAAGGAGCCGTATACGATCGGCTCCGGTTTCGGCCACATGGCGATCGGGGTGCCGGACATCTACGGTGTCTGCGAGAAGCTCGGAAAAGAAGGCGTCAAGATCCCGCGTCCGCCGGGACCGATGAAGCATGGCGGCTCTGTGATCGCCTTCATCGAGGACCCGGACGGCTACAAGATCGAGCTGATCGAGCGCAAAGCCGCCTGACCCTCGGGGCCGTCTCAGACTTCCTGCGAGCACATCAATGGCGGCCCCGAACGTCATCTTCTGCAGCCTCCAGAACGCGGGTGCGTCGGGGATCGATCCGATCCTGCAGGAAGTGTTCACGGCCAAGGGCTACTTCCTGACGCCGTATGGCCCGGAAGAGACGTCGTCCCGGTTTCGCCAGGAGCTTGCGGGCGGTCAGATCCGGCAGCCCTTCTATCATTGGACCCATGATGCGATCGGGACCTTCGAGGGCCTGGTGGGGAGCGAGGGATATCGGTTCATCTACCTCCATCGCGACCCGCGGGACGTCGCGGTGTCGATCGCGTTCGACTACCAGAAGCGGGGATTCGCCGCCGACCGGACGTTCGAGGACATCCTCGAGATGATCGTCCTTGCCCTCCTGCCGGTGCACGTCAAAGAGGCGAGGCAATGGGTCGAGGCCGGCAGCCTGGTCGTCACGTTCGAGCAGATGAAGACGGACATGGCCGGTCTGATCGGCCGGGTACTTCCTCATGTCGATTATGCCGCGGCCGATCCGGCTCTGTCCGGCCGGCCGCTGTCGCCGCCCGAGATCGCCGCCGTCATCGATAGGCACAGCTTCGAGAGGGTGACCGGCCGCAGGCGCGGCGACGAGGGCGAGATCATCCGCTCCCAGTACATGTTCAGGAAAGGCGTCAGCGGCGAGTGGAAGAAGCATTTCAGCAGAGACCTCGCCCGCAAATGCGAGGTGTTGATCGGCGCCGACCTGAGGGCGCTCGGGTATCCGCCCGGTTGAGAAGTGTCAGGCGAGCGTGAACTCCTCGCGAGCCAGCAGGGTCTCGTAGAGTCTGAGGTCGCTCACGCTGTCCACCTCTCCCCAGTGGCCGACCGCGGCGACGCCGCGAACCTCGGTCCCCTGTTCGATGAGGCGACGGAGGAGCGAGGTCATGTCGAGCCGGTCGACGTCGCCGGGCGGCATTGCGCCCACGAGGTCCCGCACCGCGCGCGAGCCCTCGGGCTGGAAGCGGAGCAGCCCCATGTACTGGCCTTGGATCTCTCGGAGGTCGCCGACGCGGCGCCCGATGTCGACGATGCGGCCGCCGTCCAGGCGGAAGCTCTCCGCGTCGCTGAGTGGATCGGGAAAGCGCTGCCGCCAGAGCCAGAGCCAGTCCGGGTCGTAGCTGAGGGTGATTGGCGCCGAGGGCGCGGCCAGGAGCGCCCGTATTGTGGCGGCGCCATAGACGATGTCGGCGTAGCTGACGACGACGGGAGCCTCGGCAAGCCACTCATCAGCGGCGAGAAGCGAGACCACCATGTTCGAGTCCGCCCAGCGCGGGTTGTCGAAGCGGCGGACGCCGTGACCAGAGAGGCGGTCGCCCTGGTAGCCCCGCACGACTCCGATCTCGCCTATGCCGGCCCGCGTCAACGCTTCCATCTGCCAGTCGATGAGCGGACGGCCGCCGAGCTCGACCAGGCATTTCGGGCGGTCCACGGTCAGTCCGCCCATGCGGCTGCCGCGTCCGGCGGCGAGGATCACGGCCTTCACGTCGGCACCCCGAAATGGCTGCGGATACGCGCGAGATCGGCGGCGTCATAGGGTGACTCGCGCTCGGGATGCCACATCTGGCCGAGGATAGGCTCGTCGCGGTGACGGAGGGCTTCCACGACACCGTCAGGCGCCCGCGCCAAGACTTCGAGCTCTGCGACGGTCGCGGTCGCGCCATAGGCATGGAAGCTGTTCACCTCTGCCCCGCGCATGGTGCCGTCAACCCGGTGCCGCACGGCGACGTGACCCGGGACCGCGGCCTGGGGGACGCCGAAGGCATCCTGGATCACCTGCATGCCGCGGCATACGCCGAGAACCGGCAGGTGGCGCGCCCGGGCCAGCTGCATCAGCAGGCGCTCGGTCTCGTCGCGCTCCGGCGCATCGCCGCCATAGCGTGCGAGGTCGTTGCCGCCGGTCAGCAGGAGGCCGGTCACGGGCATCGCCCCAAACATTGTCCGCGCGGTTGCCACATGGTTCGGCATCGGCAGGGCGACCAGGCCGCAGGCGGCGAGCAGCCTGACCCAGCTCTGGTCGAGCGCATCCCGCCGCTCGCCGCGGTC
>CAMDFP010000347.1 GCA_945897335.1 Asaia bogorensis
CGTCGATCCGCTGGGTGGTGTCGACCGCCTCGCTCATGGCTCGATGTTGCCGTTCCGCTTCCATCCACGCAAGATGCGGCCCCGAGCGCGGCTCTCGGCATGGCTGCTTCGAGCGATCAATTCAGGAGCGCATTGCATGACGGCTGCCGCCGCCTCCTCGGCCCTGGACTCGCTCAGATCCACTCTTCGCTCGGTCTGGAGATTCGGCAGCGTCTCCCTGGTCGGGTGGACCCCGACCGGCAACGGCATCGAGGTTCTGGCGGTGCCGGTGACCCGGCTCTTCGAGCATGTTCACCTCCATCGGCGGCTGCTGAAAGGCGATCGGCAGATGGGACGGAGGACCTTCGATGATGTCGCCGGGCATCTGGGCATGCAGCCCATCGAGATCCGTCTGGAAGCGGCGATCGAGCCGGCCGCAATCGAGGCGGCGGTGAACCGTTACTCCTTCCAGCACACCGACCAGAGGGCGGTTTTCCTCGTCGACATCGTCGGGTTCTCGCTTCTGGCCCCCGAGCAGCAGGCCCTGCAGATCGCCACGCTGGAGTTCGCGTTGAATCTCGCGGGTGCGACGCTCGCCGAGCGGAAGGGCGGGGCGCGGTTCCTGAGGTCGACGACCGGCGACGGGTTCTATGTCTGGAACGCTGACAAGGGGTTGGAGGCGGACCTGTCCATGCTCGCGGTCGTCGTGATGACCCTGACCTTCCTCGGCTGCCTTCGCCGGTCATCGGCCGCCGCCGGTGTCCCGACGCTCCGGAGTTGCTTCGGAATCGGCAGCCATTACACCTATCGCCAACCCGGAGCCTCGGGCGTGTCCGACACCGAATTCATCGTCGGACAGGTCACGATCGAACTGGCGCGGCTGATCGGCGCCGCGGTGCCGAATCAGATCCTGGTCGGCAGCTTCTCGCGGCATGAACCTGACGAGCCTGAGTCACTCGACACGGTCGCCTTCCTCGCGCGGGCCTCGGCGCGCATGGACTGGCTGAAGGGACTGAGGCTCCTTCCCGATGCCCGTGTCGAGAGATGCGGGCTCTACCTGACCGGCCCCCAAGACGCCGAAGGCGCCTTCCATGCGCAGGCAATCGATGTCGTCGACAAGCACGGCTTCTCGCACCGCTGCTTCAACATGAAAGTGAATGTTTTCCTCAGCGACGGCGAGCCGTTCTATTGCGGTCTCCAGCACGAAGACCGGCTCCGGGCGTCAGTCAACCCCGTCTAGCTGGCTTCGGCGTAGTGGCACGCCGCCCGGCGCCCGGCGCCCATCGGGCGGAGCACCGGCGCCTCCGTCCTGCAGCGTTCATCTGCCCGCGCGCAGCGCGGATGGAAATGGCAGCCCGCGGGCGGCGCCAGCGGCGACGGCAACTCGCCGGCGATAGGCCGGAAAATGCTGCGGCCCGCATGGCTGCGGTTGAGGCGCGGCACGCTGGCCAGCAGCGCCTGGGTATAGGGATGCTTCGGGGATGCGTAGATCTCCGCCGCCGGCCCGATCTCGACGATGCGGCCGAGATACATGATGGCGACCCGATCGCTCAGGTGCCGGACGACGCCGAGATCGTGGCTGATGAAGATGGCGGTCAGGTTCAGCGCCCGGCGAAGGTCGAGGAACAGGTTCAGCACCTGCGCCTGGATCGAGACGTCGAGCGAGGCCACTGGCTCGTCGCAGATCAGGAGGTCGGGCTTCATCGCCAGCGCCCGTGCGATGGCGACGCGCTGTCGCTGCCCGCCGGAGAATTGGTGCGGGAACCGGGACGCGTAGGACGGATCGAGCCCGACCCGGGACAGCTGCTCGGCGACATAGGCGTTGGCGCCGGCGCGGTCGACCAGCCCGTGTGCGAGCGGGCCTTCGACGATGGCATCGCCGATGCGGCGCCTCGGGTTCAGCGAGGCGAACGGATCCTGGAACACGGTCTGGACGCGGGTGGTGAGCTTCTGATGGCGTCCGCTCTCGGACATCACCGGCATGCCGTCGAGGCGCGCGGTCCCGGTCGTCGGCGGCAGGATCCCGGCGGCGATCCGCCCCAGGGTCGACTTGCCGCAACCGGACTCGCCCACCAGCCCCAGGGTCTCGCCGCGAAGAACCGAGAGCGAGACGTCTTCGACCGCGCGCACCTCGTGCCGCTCGACCTTGGCCCCGAACTTGGCGGCGATGCGGTCGCCGAGCGAGATCCGCCGGCTGAAGCGCCTGGAGACCGCATCGAGCTCGAGCAGCGCGGTGCTCATGCGGCCTCCAGCGGATGGACGCAGCGGGCACCCCGCCCTGATCCAAGATCGGCGATTTCGGGCATCGTCTCGCAGGCGCCGTCGGCGCGGCCGCAGCGGGCCTTGAAGGCGCAGCCGGGCGGCAGGTCGATCAGCGCCGGTATGCTCCCCGGAATCTGCGCCAGCTTCTCGCCCGGCGTTCCTTCGCCGGGCACCGAGTCGAGCAGGCCGCGCGTGTAGTGATGCCGTGGATTGGCGAGCACGTCCTCGGTCGGACCATGCTCGACGATGCGGCCCGCATACATAACGGCGATGTCATGGGCGAGGCTGGAGACCACGGCCAGGTCATGCGTGATCCAGACCAGGGCCACGCCCAGCTCGGCGCCGAGGCGCTGCATCTCCTGCAGGATCTGCCCCTGGATCGAGACGTCGAGGGCCGTGGTCGGCTCGTCGCAGACGATGACCGAAGGGCTGTGGAGCAGCGCGATGGAGATGGCGACGCGCTGACGCATGCCGCCGGACAGCTGGTGCGGATATGCGGTGAGGCACTGCTCGGGCGCCGGCAGGCCGACGCGCCCGAGCGCGGCCAGGGACCGCTCCCGGATCGAGCCCTTGGACAGGGATTCATGAGCCCGAAGTGCCATCGACATCTGTGTGTCGACGCGCAGCACCGGGTTCAGCGTCATCATCGGATCCTGGAAGATCATGGCGATCTTCCGTCCCCGCACCCGGCGCGCTGCATCGCGGTCGAGACCGACCAGCTCCTGTCCGTCGAGCTTCACCGACCCCTCGACGATGCGTCCAGGCGGATCGATCAGGCCCAGGATCGAAAGACCTGTGACGCTCTTGCCGGAACCGGACTCGCCGACCAGCCCCAGCACGCGACCGGGCTCGATCCTGAGGTCGACGCCGTCTACCGCCTTCACCACGCCGTTGCGGGTGAAGAAATGGGTCTTGAGCCCGCGGACCTCGAGCGCCGCCATCATCGCTGCAGCCGTGGGTTCAGCTGGTCGCGGACCTGATCGCTGACCAGGTTGATGGCGAGGATCAGCACGATCAGCGCGATGCCGGGATAGATGGAGATCCAGTAGCGCCCGGACATCATGTACTGAAAGCCGTTCGCGATCAGCATGCCGAGCGAGGGATGAGTGACGGGAAGCCCGAGACCGAGGAATGAGAGCGTCGCTTCCAGCGAGATCGCGTTGGCGACCTGGACGGTGGCGACGACGATCAGCGGCGGCATGCAGTTGGGCAGGATGTGGCGGAACACGACGACCGAGGAGGAGAGCGGCGTCGACAGCGCCGCCTCGACATATTCCTTCGCCCGCTCGGCGACGGCGGCGCCGTGCGCGGTGCGGGCGAAATAGGCGTATTGCGAGGCGACCAGGGCTGCCGTCAGCTGCCACTTGCCCTGGCCCAGGATCGCCGAGATCACCAGCGCCAGGAGGATGGTCGGGAACGACAGCTGCAGGTCGACGAAGCGCATGATCAGCGCCTCGGTCCGCCCGCCGGCAAAGGCGGCGACGACGCCGAGCGCGCCGCCGAGCACGAACGCCACGGCGCCGGCAGTGAGCCCGATCTGTACGGAAATGCGAAGGCCGTAGAGGATCGCCGACCACAGGTCGCGGCCCTGGGCGTCGGTGCCCAGCAGGTGGACGTAGCCGCCGCGGCCGATATAGCCGGGAGGCCGGCGTGCATCGCCGAGGACCAGCTTGCCGATGTCGTAGGGGTCTTGCGGAGTGAACAGCGGCGCCAGGATCGCCGCGCCGACGACGATGACCACCACGCCGAAGGCGAAGAGCGCCAGGCGGTTCTCGGCGAATTCGCTGCAGAAGCGGAGGAAGGGGGAGGCGTCGCGGCGCATCATGACCGGCCCCGGACGCGCGGGTCGAGCGCCGCATAAGCGATGTCGACCGAGAAGTTGATCATGATGAACAGGAAGGCGACCAACATCAGATAGGCCACCATCACCGGGCGGTCGAGCGACTGGATCGAATCGATGATCAACTTGCCGAGGCCGGGCCAGGAGAAGATCGTCTCGGTCACCACGGCGAAAGCGAGTGTCGCCGCCAGCTCGAGGCCGAACACGGTGACCAGCGGGATCGAGATGTTCTTCAGCACATGGCCGAAGATCACCTTGGTGTCGGAGAGCCCTTGCGCGCGGGCGAAGCGCACATAGTCGGACAGCATGGCTTCGCGCATGCCCGCCCGCGCCATGCGGATCATCAGCGCCATGCGGAAGAGCGAGAGGGTGAGGGCGGGCAGCAGCAGATGTGTCCAGCCGTTCAGGGTGAGCACGCTCCATTGCACGCCGAGGAAAGCGACGGTATCGCCGCGGCCGCCGGCCGGCAGCCAGCCGAGTTCCACTGCGAAGGCCATGATCAGAAGGAGGCCGACCCAGAAGGTCGGCACCGAGAAGCCGATCACCGAGAGCCCCATGATGGCGCGCGAAGTGACCGCATGAGGGCGATATCCCGCGTACATGCCGAGCGGCACGCCGACGATGGTGGCGCCGATCACCGCGGCCAGGGTGAGTTCCAGCGTTGCCGGCAGGCGCGACAGGATCAGATCCAGCACCGGCATGTTGAACACG
>CAMDFP010000348.1 GCA_945897335.1 Asaia bogorensis
TCAAGGACGCGGCCGAGGCGAAGCAGCGGGACAGCGGATACGGGCTCTCGTGGATCTGGGCGGGGAACCTCGCGACGGCCGAGCGCTGCCTCTTCGAAGCCGCGGACGCCGCAGACGCGGTCAGGCGCATATCCTCAACGCACCTCTACAGCATCCAGAGGACCGGCGAGAAACTGACCAAGGCCATCGGCTGGCAGGCCGCCAATCTGCGCCAGGCCCTGGGATATGAGATTCCGAGGGACTATGAGGAATCGTCGCTGCTCTCGCCCGAGCACTACCAGAGTCTGGACAGCCGGCCGGTCAGCAACGAGCTGTTTCGGAATGCCTACCTCTGCGAGCTCGTGCGTCGAACCATCCCCGGCGCCGGTCTATCGTTCAGGGCGTGCGAGCTCGGCGCCGGCATGGGGCATCTCGCCCGGCTGCTGCTCAAGGCGAAGCTCGTCGGCCGCTACGTGATCACCGACATTCCGAGCACGCTGGTCTTTTCCTACCTCTTCCTCCGGCTGACTTTCCCCGAGAAGCGTGCCGTCTTCGCGACGACTGCAGCCCAGGCGAAGGCGGCGGTGAGCGGCGATGCGGAGCTCGTGTTCATCCCCACTCTCTTCGACGACGCCCTCGACGCCGGCCGGTTCGACCTCTTCGTCAACACGGCGTCTCTCGGCGAGATGACCAATGCGACCATCCGGCATTGGATCGACTTCCTTCAGGTGAAGTCGCAGCCGCGATATGTGCTGATGGTCAACCGCTACCTGAATCCGGTCGCCCCCTTCCATGCGGCGACGCGGCAGAACGAGAACGAGGCATCGGTCCTCTTCGATCGTCGCTGGAAACCGCTGAGCTGGCGTTACGACCCCTTCTACTACCGCTGCCCCTATGCCTGCCTGGTCGCCCGCTACCTCGAAGTGATCCTGGAGCGGCTGCCCGAGGATGCGCCCGAGTGCCGGGACGAGGAGGCGATGACCCGTTCGGGGGCCTTCTTCCTCGACGTCGTCCAGGAGGAGTGGCTGGCGGTCGCGAACCTCGGCAAGGACGGCGTCGTCGACAACACCGCGTCTCACCCGTTCACCGTCGACACGTCCACCACCGGAACGCTCTTCAAGCTCTGGGAGAGCATCCGCCTGCATCCCAACCTGCACAACATCACGATGATGCTGACTTACCTGGACTTCCTCAGGGACGACAGCATCGACGAGTTCGAGGAAGCCTATTTCTACGAGGCCAGCCTCAAAGAGATGCTGGCCGAGTTTCCGAAGTCGCCGCGGTCGGAGCTGATCTCGAAATGGCTTCGCCGGAAGGAGGAGAAGAGGCAGCGGGCGCGCGACGCGCCTGACGCGGACCTGAAACCCCGCGCGCTCTTCGATGCGATCAGCGGCCTCGGAAGCGAGGATTCCTAGATCGTCTTCAGGAACGCCTCGACCTCGGCCGGCGTGTGCACGGCGACCGCGTCGAGGTCCTTGTGGATGCGCTTGGCGAGGCCGGTCAGCACCTTGCCGACGCCGACCTCGGTCTCCTTGGTGACGCCGTGCTCGACCATCGCCAGCACGCATTCGCGCCAGCGCACCATGCCGGTCACCTGCAGGACCAGGAGGCGCTTGATCTCGGTCGGATCGGAGACCGGGGCGGCGCGGACATTGGCGATGACCGGAACGCTGGGCTGCTTCAGGTCGATCTTGGCGAGCGCCTCCTGCATCGCGTCCGCGGCCGGCGCCATCAGCGCCGAATGGAAGGGCGCGCTCACCGGAAGCGAGATCGCCCGCTTGATCCCCTTCGACGGCGCCAGCTGGATCGCGCGGTCGATCGCGGCCTTGGCGCCGGAGAGAACCACCTGGCCCGGACCGTTGTCGTTGCCGAGGTCGCAGACCTGACCTTGTGCGGCTTCGGCGGCCAGCGCCTTGGCCTGGTCCAGGTCGGCGCCGAGGAGCGCGCACATGGCCCCTTCGCCCACCGGCACCGCCTTCTGCATGGAGAGGCCGCGAAGCTTGAGGAGGCGCGCGGCGTCGGCGACTGACAACGCGCCGGCGGCGGCCAGCGCCGAATACTCGCCGAGCGAATGGCCGGCGACGTGCGAGGCCAAGTCGGAAAGGCGCTTGCCGCTTTCGCGCT
Organism: Asaia bogorensis; assembly: GCA_945897335.1. Classification (GTDB taxonomy): domain Bacteria; phylum Pseudomonadota; class Alphaproteobacteria; order SHVZ01; family SHVZ01; genus SHVZ01. The sequence continues at coordinate 2,104 of CAMDFP010000348.1, forward strand.
CGATGACGCGGACCACGGCGACACTCACGGCCATCAGCGCCGGCTGGGCGTTCTCGGTGAGGATCAGGTCGCTTTCCGGCCCCTGCTCCATCAGCTTCGACAGGCTCTGCTTCAGCGCCTCGTCGACCTCCTGGAACACCTCGCGGGCGACCGGAAAAGCCTTGGCGAGATCAACTCCCATGCCGATGGCCTGAGAGCCCTGGCCTGGACAGACGAAGGCGCGCGTCATGCTGATCCCCGTTCGAAAAGGGCGGGAGTCATGGCACGGGAGCGAGGGGTGTCAAGGTGCCTGCCTCGACCGTCCCGCCAAGCGTGTGGATAACTCTCGCTCGCACGTTGACAGGTTGCGAATGTTCCCTTATTGTTCTCATGCTTGAGAAAGGGAGTGATATAGAGATGCGCAAGGGTGGCCGCAGCATTTTTCTCCCGATGTTGCGGGTAGTTGTCGCCGCTGTGGCACTTTTCGTTTTTGCGCCCGGCGCCCTGGGAGAAGGCGTAGAGGCCGACCGGCAGACCAGTGCCGGACGGGTCCCGGCCCAGCCGGACGAGTCGGCGCTGGTCACGACAATTCCCTCCGGATGCCTGCCGACGGCCTTCCCGACGACTCCACGCGGTCCTTCGGCGTCGTTCATCGATCGTACCTCGGGGACGTCGAGCTTCGATGCGACCGTCTGGCATGAGCCCTGCGCCGGCAATCCGACGAGATCGGTCGTGATGATGCGGGTCACGCCTGTCGGCTCGGTGGGGGCCTGGGTCTGCGACATCAGCTGGAAGGCGAGCCAGGGCGGCCGCAGGTTCACGCTGCCCTGGATGTGGAGCAGCCGCAGTGTCCGCAGCGTTTGCGAGCGGTTCACGGCACCGGTGACCGTTGCCTTCGATTTCGACTCTCCATCGGGATTCGATCCCGACGCTGGCTTCACGCTTTCGCATTCGTGGCTTGCCCTGACGCCTGCGGCAATCCCGATACCAGCCTATGTCCCGAACCTCACCGCCCGCACCCTGACGGTCAACCTCACCGGGTCGGGCGCGGGCCAGGTCAACAGCAGTCCCTCCGGCATCGTCTGCATCAGCGGCAGCTGCAGCTCGAACTTCTACGAAGGGACCAGCGTGACCCTGACGGCGGCCGCGTGGGGAACCTCGACCTTCGCCGGATGGGGCGGCGCCTGCAGCGGCTCGGCAACGACGGCACGGCTCACGATGGTGGGGAACGCGACCTGCACGGCTGACTTCACGCCGCCGCCGGTGATGCCCGAGTCCGGCTGGTGGTGGTCGGCGGCGGAGCCGGGGCGCGGCTATTCGCTCGAACTGAAGAATGGCCGCCTGTTCATCGCGAGCTATGCCTATCGTGCCGACGGCTCGGCGTCCTGGTATCTGAGCCAGGGAAGCTGGGATGGCTATGGCCTGACCACGACGCTGGTCGAGTATGAGGGCGGCCAGGCAATCGGCGGTACCTGGAAGAAGGCGATCGAGCGCGGCAGCGTCGGGACCGTCACGCTGTCCTTCTCGACGGCAACCCGAGGGTCGATAACCTGGGGAAACGGCACCGTCACCGCCATCGAGCGGTTCGCCTTCGCGGGTGATCCGGCGGGCATAGCCGACCGACCGCCGGATCCTGCGACGATCGGCACCGACGACGAGACCGTCCGCCTTCAGCGCCTCCGCGATCTGGCGACGTCCCAGGGGGTGCAGCGGGTCATCGTCCGATTACATGGAAGCAGCGTGCCCGCGGCCGACGGCCAGCGGATGCAGGCCGCTCTGGGGCGAAGCGGAAGCCAGGTGAGGTCGACCTTCCGGTCGCTTCCGTTGCTCGTCGCCGACGTGACCCCTGCCGGACTCGACGCGCTCCTCGCCGATCCGTCCGTCGCAGCCGTGCACGAGGACGCGCGCCGCGAGATGTTCCTTTCGACGACGGTACCGAAGATCCGGGCGCCGGAGATCAGGTCGCAGGGGTATTCGGGCAAAGGCCGGACGGTGGCGGTCATCGACACCGGCGTCGCGCGCTCGCATGCCTTCTTCGGCGGGCGGGTCGTGAGCGAAGCCTGCTTCAGCACCTCGATGCCGCTCGCCGGCATTGTCAGCGCCTGCCCGAACCGGGCTGATGTCATGATCGGCACGGATTCCGGCGCGCCCTGCAGCAACGACGCGGCCGGGTGCTACCACGGCACCCACGTCGCCGGCATCGTCGCCGGCCGCGGTTCGACGTCGACCGGCGTGGCGCCGGACGCCGGTCTCATGAGCATCCAGGTCTTCCGGCACTACCCGGCCGCGCGCTGCGCGAACCTGAGGCCCTGCATCGCGGCGACCGACTCGGACCTCATTCGCGCCCTGGAGCATGTCCGCGAGAACGCGTCCCGCCTCAACGTCGCGTCCATAAATCTGAGCCTCGGCGGCGGCTCCTATTCGAGCTACTGCGACGGCGAGCCCTACAAGCCGGTCATCGACCAGCTCCGCACGATGGGAGTCGCGACGATCATCGCCACCGGCAATGATGGGGACGGCAATTTGGTCGCGGCTCCCGCATGCGTTTCAAGCGCGATCCGCGTCGGGGCGACAACGAACGCCGACGCGCTCGCTTCGTTCTCGAACGAATGGAGGTTGCCGATGCTTCTGGCGCCCGGCAACCCGGTCGTCTCA
>CAMDFP010000349.1 GCA_945897335.1 Asaia bogorensis
TGGCGATCTACAAGCCGACGATCGATGCCGGCGTTCCGATCGTCAGCGCCAATGCCGGGCCGTCGCCGATTGCCGGCGCGCAATGCTCGCCGATGTTCGTCAACACCTCGTGGCAGAACGACGGGCCGCACGAGGCGATGGGCAAGCACGTGCAGGACAAGGGCTTCAAGAACGTCTACCTGATGGCGCCCAACTACCAGGCGGGCAAGGACTCGCTCACCGGCTTCAAGCGCTTCTATAAGGGCAAGATCGCCGACGAGGTCTACACCACCGTCAACCAGCTCGACTATTCGGCCGAGATCGCCCAGCTTCGCGCCGCCAAGCCAGACGCGGTCTTCGTCTTCTACCCGGGCGGCATGGGCGTCAACTTCGTCAAGCAGTATGCCCAGGCCGGCCTGATCAAGGACGTGCCGCTGTTCTCGGCATTCACCATCGACGCGACCACGCTGGAGGCGCAGGGCGACGCCGCGATCGGCACCTTCCAGACCGCCTTCTGGGCCTTCGATCTGAAGAACCCGGTGAACGACAAGTTCGTCTCCGGATTCCAGGCGAAGTTCAAGTACATGCCCTCCACCTATTCGGCGCAGGCCTATGACGCGGCACTCCTGATCGACGCCGCGATCAAGGTGAACGGCGGCAAGGTCGCCGACAAGAAGGCGCTGATGGCCGCGATGAAGACCGCCAAGATCGACTCCGTCCGGGGCGGTCAGCTCAAGCTCAACAACAACAACTTCCCGATCCAGAGCTACTACCTGCTGGAGACGCTGAAGGGCGCCGACGGCAAGCTGGTCTCCTCCAACCGCGGCGTCGTGCTCGCCGACTACGGCGACGTCTACGCCAAGGACTGTCCGATGAAGTGACTTGCCGATGCCCGATCACTCGTAACCCTCCCCCTCGACGGGGGAGGGTAGGGTGGGGGTGAGAGGCAGTCCTCCGTCACATACCAGTCGTTCAACTCGTGGATCCCCTTCTTTTCCTGACGCAGGCCCTGAACGGCCTGCAGCTCGGCATCATGCTGTTCCTGCTGGCGGCAGGGCTGACGCTCGTCTTCGGCATCATGAACCTGGTCAACCTCGCCCATGGCTCGCTCTACATGGTCGGGGCCTACATGATGGCGGCCTTCCAGGGCTGGACCGGGTCGTTCGTGCTGGGGTTGCTGCTCGCGGTTCCGGCGACGCTCATGGTCGGGGTCCTGGTCGAGCTGATCGTGCTGCGTCGTCTCTATGATCGGGATCACCTGGACCAGGTGCTCGCCACCTTCGGCCTCATCCTCTTCTTCAACGAGTTGGTGCGGGTGATCTGGGGGCCGGCGGCTCTGTTCGTCTCGATCCCGAAGGCGCTCGAGGGCACCGTGGTGATCGTCCCCGGCGCTCCCTATCCGATATATCGCCTGGCGATCATCGTCGTCGGCCTCGCGGTCGCGGGCTTCCTCTCCTGGCTGGTGACGCGCACGCGGACCGGCGCCCTGATCCGCGCGGGCGCCGCCAATCGCACGATGGTCGCCGCGCTCGGCATCGACATCGGGCTCCTGTTCACCCTGGTCTTCGGTCTCGGCGCGGCGCTGGCCGGGCTTGCCGGCGCGATGGCGGCGCCCTTGCTCTCGGTCGAGTCCGGCATGGGTGACGGCGTCCTCATTCTTACCTTCGTCGTCATCGTCATCGGGGGTGTCGGCTCGATCCGGGGCGCCTTCGTAGCATCCGTCCTGGTCGGCGTCGTCGACACGGTTGGCCGCGCCTTCCTGCCGATCCTGCTTCGCGAGATCTTCAATCGCAGCGTCGCCAATGCCGCAGGCCCTGCGCTGGCCTCGATGCTGATCTACCTCCTGATGGCGGCGATCCTCGCGTTCAGGCCGCGCGGCCTGTTCTCGGTCCGGAACGGCTGAAGCGATGCCGAGGCTCGACCGGCCGCTTATCGCCGTCCTCGTCGTCTTCGGCCTGCTGGCGCTGGTGCCGGTCTATGCCGCCGCCTTTCAGCAGCCCTTCTATCTCTCGCTCTTCGCCCGCGTGATGATCTTCGCGCTGGCTGCCATCAGCCTCGACCTGGTGCTGGGCTTCGGCGGCATGGTCAGCTTCGGCCACGCCGCATATCTCGGCGTCGGCGCCTATGCGGTCGGGATCCTTGCCTATCACGGCGTCGACAGCGCCCTGGTTCAGTGGGGTGCCGCGATCCTGGCGTCGGCACTGGTCGCGCTGTTTGTCGGCGCGATCTCGCTGCGTACGTCCGGCATGTATTTCATCATGATCACGCTGGCTTTCGCCCAGATGCTCTACTACCTGGCGGTCAGCCTGAAGGCCTATGGCGGCGACGACGGCTTGCCGATCCTCAAGCGCGGTTCGCTGGGGCCGATCAATCTCGCCAGCAACGTCCAGCTCTACTACGTGATCCTGGCCTTCCTCGCGCTCTTTCTCTATCTCGGCCATCGCGTGGTGCGCTCGCGCTTCGGCCGCGTGCTGGAAGGGGCGAAGTGGAACGAGCGGCGCACGGTGGCACTCGGCATCGCGCCCTATCGCTACCGCCTGGTCGCCTTCGTATTGTCGGGGACGGTCTGCGGCCTCGCCGGTGCGCTGCTGGCGACGCTCACCACCTTCGTCAGCCCGTCCTACATGGCCTGGACGCGCTCGGGCGAGATCATCGTCATGGTCGTCTTGGGCGGCATCTCGACGCTCACCGGGCCGGTGATCGGCGCCGTCGTGTTGCTGATCCTGGAAGAGATCCTGGCCAAGCTCACCATCCACTGGATGCTGATACTCGGTCCCATCCTCGTCCTCGTCGTCCTCTTCGCCCGCCGCGGGCTCTGGGGCTGGATCGCCGGCCGCCATGGCTGATCCGCTCCTCCAGGTTTCCGGCGTGGTGAAGCGGTTCGGCGGCATCGCCGCCTCGGACGGCGTCGACCTCGCCGTCGCTACCGGGGAATGCCATGCGCTGATCGGCCCGAACGGCGCCGGCAAGACCACGCTGATCGCCGAGATCGCGGGCGAGCTCAGCCCCGATGCGGGCCACATCACTTTCGACGGCAGGGACATCACGAGGGAGCCGGCGCCAAAACGCCCAAGGCTCGGTCTCGCACGTTCCTTCCAGATCACCTGCCTGATCCCGAGCTTCACCGCGCTGGAGAACGCCTCGCTCGCGCTCCAGGCGCATCAGGGCCACAGCTTCCGCTTCTGGCGGGATGCGCGCCGGGATGCCTCGCTCCGCGATCCGGCCCGGGCCGTGCTGGCGCGGGTCGGGCTCGAAGCCCGCGCCGATGTTCCGGTCGGCGAGCTGGCGCATGGCGAGCAGCGGGCGCTCGAGATCGGCCTCGCCCTGGCGCTGGAGCCGCGCCTGCTGCTGCTGGACGAGCCGATGGCCGGGATGGGGCCGGCGGATGCCGCGCGCATGGTCGGGCTGCTGGAGGGACTCAAAGGCCACGTCTCGATCCTCCTGGTCGAGCACGACATGGATGCCGTCTTCCGGCTCGCCGACCGCGTCTCGGTGCTGGTCTACGGCAAGGTCATCGCCAGCGGCCGGCCCGAGGACGTCCGCGCCGACCCAGAGGTCCGGCGGGCCTATCTCGGCGAGGAGGGCTGATGCTCTCGGTCACCGGCATCGACGCCTTCTACGGCCCGAGTCAGGTGCTGTTCGGCTTTTCGATCGAGGTCGGCGCCGGCGAGGTGGTGACGCTGATGGGCCGGAACGGGATGGGCAAGACCACCGCGGTCAAGTCGATCATGGGCATCCTGCCCCCCCGGGCAGGCACGATCGCCTTCGAGGGGCGGGACCTCGCCGGCCGCCCGGCCTATGCGGCGGCGCGGGCGGGCCTGGGGCTGGTTCCGGAGGGCCGCCAGGTGTTCCCGACCCTGAGCGTCGAAGAGAACATGACGGCGACCGCGATCCGCCGGGGCGAGCGGCCCTGGACGCTGGCGCGGATCTGGGAGTTGTTTCCTAGGCTCGCCGACCGTCGGCGCAACCTCGGATCCCAGCTCTCGGGCGGCGAGCAGCAGATGCTGGCGATCGGCCGGGCCTTGATGACCAACCCCCGGCTCCTGATCCTGGACGAGGCGACCGAGGGGCTGGCGCCGCTGATCCGGGCCGAGATCTGGCGCTGCCTCGGCGGGCTCAAGGGGGAGGGGCAGTCGATCCTGGTGATCGACAAGAACCTGCAGGCACTCATCGCCCTTGCCACGCGCCACGTCATCATCGAAAAGGGGCGCGTGGTGTGGTCCGGCGACAGCGCCCGCCTCGCCGCCGATCCCTCGGTTTCCGCACGCTACCTCGGTGTCTGACATGGCCTTGTTCTCGACCCGAAAGACGATCCGCTTCTCCGACTGCGATCCGGCCGGAATTGTCTATTATCCCAACTACTTCGTCATGGCCCAGACCGTGGTCGAGGACTGGTTCGCCCAGAGCATGGGCATGTCCTTCGCCGAGCTTCTGAACGTGCGGAAGATCGCGGTCCCGACCGTCCACCTGACCGTTGATTTCAACCGCCCGAGCCGACTCGGTGAGGTGCTGACCTGGTCGCTCTATGTCGAGGCGCTGGGGCGCTCCTCGATCCGGCTCAAGCTGCTCGCCACCGCCGACAACGTCGAGCGCCTGTCGATCCAGCAGGTGGTGGTCACCATCGATGCGGCCGGCAAGAGCGTCGGAATCCCGCCTGAGTTGCGGGTCAAGGCCGCAAACTACCAGGCGGCGATCGCGGCCAAGAAGTAGTGAAAACCCTGCTTCCTCAGGGCTGGAAGCGCCCGAAGGGC
>CAMDFP010000350.1 GCA_945897335.1 Asaia bogorensis
CTATGCCATCTACGCGCGCCATATCCTCGGCCTGCGCGCCCTCGATCCGCTCGACGCCGATCCCGGCGCCGCCGATTACGGCACCATCGTCCACGACGCGCTCGACCGCTTCCTGGTCGCACATGCCACCGGTCCGTTGCCGGCCGACGCGGCGCAACGCTTGATTGCCACCGGCCGCGATGTGTTCGCCACGCATATCGGCCGGCCCGGCGTCTGGGCCTTCTGGTGGCCGCGCTTCCTGCGCATCGCCGATTGGTTCATCGCCACGGAAAGCGAACGGCGGGCGCGGCTGGTGGCCACGGTCACCGAAGCGCGCGGCGAACTTGTCCTCGACGCGCCGGCCGGTCCCTTCACGCTGACCGCCATCGCCGACCGCATCGACCGGATGCGCGACGGTACGCTGGCCATTATCGATTACAAGACCGGCGCGCCGCCGACGCAAAGGGAAGTTGCCGCCGGCTTCGCGCCGCAACTGCCGTTGGAGGCTGCTATGGCGGCGGCTGGCGGTTTCAAGGATGTGCCCGCCGCGCCGGTCGTTGAACTCGACTTCTGGCGGCTGAAGGGCGGCGATCCCCCCGGCGAGATTCGTCCCGCCGGTGGCGATCCGGCCGTATTGGCGGAAGATGCCCGCGAAGGCCTGCTGCGCCTCATCGCCGCCTTCGATTTTCCCGACACAGCCTATCGCGCCCGGCCGCATCCGGAACATGCGCCGCGCTACAGCGACTATGGGCATCTGGCCCGTGTCAAGGAATGGTCGGCCGGCGGCGGCGAGGCCGAATGACCGGGCAGGGCCCTCCTGGCGGCGACCGCACCCCTCTCCCTGTCCCTCCCCCTCACGGGGGGAGGGAACCGAAAGGCGTCGTTCGGACCGAAGAACATAGTCCCGTCTTTGTTGCGGGAGACGAGAGGGCGCTGTCGCCGCCGACCGTCCAGTCGAATGCTGAGTCGCGATCTGCCCGCACGGTTCCCTCCCCCCGTGAGGGGGAGGGACAGGGAGAGGGGTGGGCCGCCACCGCGGCATCGGCCGACCCTAGCGCCGACCAACGCCGCGCCGCCGACCCCGCCGCTTCGGTCTGGGTGGCGGCCTCGGCTGGTACCGGCAAGACCAAGGTGCTGATCGACCGCGTGCTCGGCCTGATGCTGGGGGAGACCGACCCGCGCCGCATCCTCTGTTTGACCTTCACGCGCGCTGCCGCCGCCGAGATGGCGAACCGCATCGCCCTGCGCCTCGGCCGTTGGGCGATGCAGGCCGTGGGCGAACTCGACGGCGACCTCGCCCTCCTGCTCGGCCGCGCGCCGACAGCGCGGGAGCGGGATCGCGCCCGGCGCCTGTTCGCCGATGTCATCGACGCCCCGGGCGGCATGAATATCCAGACCATCCACGCCTTCTGTCAGTCGTTGCTGGGACGCTTCCCGCTGGAAGCCGGCCTGGCGCCGCACTTCGCTGTGATGGACGAACGCGACGCCCACGAGATGTTGCTGAGCGCGCGGGAATCCGTGCTGCTCGCCGCCCGTCGTGGCGACGACGACAGGCTCGCCCAGGCCTTGGCCGCCGTCACCGCCCATGCCGACGAACAGGCCTTCGACGAGATCATGGGCGAGCTGGCGCGCCAGCGCGGCGAGTTGGCCGACCTGTTGCGCCGCCACGGCGAATCGGCGGCGCGCGCCGCCGTGTCCTTGCATGACGAACTCGGTCTCAATTCCGGCGATACGCCTGAATCGGTGCTGGCCGCGGCTTGCGCCGACGAGGCATTCGAAGGCCTGCTGCTGCGCTCTCTCTGCGACGGCCTGCTCGCCGGAAGCAAGACGGATCGCGAACGCGGCGCTGTCATGGCCGCATGGCTGGCCGCCTCAGCCGCCGAACGGATGGGCATGTTCGAGCGTTATGCCGCCGCCTTCCTCGCCGACAAGGCGCGCAAGATACGCGCCAGCCTGATCACCAAGGCGACCCTCGCCGCCCTGCCCGGCGCCGACGACATCCTGCAAGCCGAAGCCGAACGCCTGCTCGCGTGCGCCGAGCGCCAGCGCGCCGCCGTCTGTGCCGAGGCGACCGCCGCGCTGCTGCATTTGGGCGGTGCCATGATGGCGGCCTACGCCGACGAGAAGCGCCGCAGCGCCAGGCTTGACTACGACGATCTGATCGCCGCCACCCGCGACCTGCTCGCCCGCCCCGACGTCGCGCCCTGGGTACTGTTCAAGCTCGACGGCGGCATCGATCATGTGCTGATCGACGAAGCGCAGGATACCAATCCGGTGCAGTGGGAAGTGGTCGAACGGTTGACCGGCGAATTTTTCGCCGGCCTCGGCGCGCGCGATGTCGCTCGCACCGTCTTCGCCGTCGGCGATGCCAAGCAATCGATCTTCAGCTTCCAGGGTGCCGACCCGGCCGCCTTCCATGCCATGCGCGAACGCTACCGCGCCATCGTGCCCGCCGCCGAACGCGCGTGGCGCGAGGTGTCGCTCACCGTCTCCTTCCGCTCGACGCCAGCCGTGCTCGCCGCCGTCGACGCGGTCTTCGCCGCCGATCCGGGGCGCGCCGGCGTCGCCTTGGATGGTGAGCCCATCGTCCATACCGCCTCTCGCGGCGGCGACGCCGGCCTGGTCGAACTGTGGCCGCCGATCGCCGTCGCCGAGGCCGATACGCCGCTGCCATGGAAGCCGCCGGTCGAAGCGGTGCCCGGCGAATCGGCGCGCACCCGCTTGGCCGGCATGCTCGCCCGGCGCATCGCCCGCATGGTCGGCGGCGAGATGCTGGCCTCCCAGGGCCGCCGCGTCGAGGCCGGCGACATCATGATCCTGGTCCGCCGCCGCGACGCTTTCGTCGAGGACCTGGTGCGCCTGCTCAAGCAGCAGGGCGTCGAGGTCGCCGGCGTCGACCGCATGGTGCTGACCGATCAGTTGGCGGTGATGGACCTTATCGCGCTCGGCCGCTTCCTGCTCCTGCCCGACGACGACCTGACCCTGGCCGTCGTGCTCAAGGGACCGTTGATCGGCCTCGACGAGGATCAGCTCTTCCACCTCGCCCATGGCCGCGCCGGCACCCTGTGGTCGGCCTTAAGCGAGCGCGCCGGGGAGACGCCGGCCTTCGCCGCCGCCCGCGATCTGCTCGCCGGTCTGCTGGCGCGGGCCGATTTCACCCCGCCGTTCGAGCTCTACGCCCATGTGCTGGGACCGCTCGGCGGCCGCCGCCGGCTGATCGCCCGGCTCGGCCACGAAGCGGAAGACCCCATCGCCGAATTCATCGACCTGGCACTCGGCTTCGAACGCCACCACGCTGCCTCGCTGGAAGGCTTCCTGCATTGGCTCGAAGCCGGCCAGATCGAGGTCAAGCGCGACCTGGAGCACGCCGGGCGCACGGCGGTGCGGGTCATGACCGTGCATGGCGCCAAGGGTCTGCAGGCGCCCATCGTCTTCCTGCCCGACACCCTGCAGTCGCCGCGTCGCGGTCCGCGCCTGCTGTGGCCGCGCGGCAGCGACGGCAAAGCCTATCTGCTGTGGGCGCCGTCGCGCGACCGGCAGGAAGCCGTCGCCGAAGCCGAACGCGACCGCCTCGACGCCGGCCGTGACCGGGAATACCGCCGCCTGCTCTACGTCGCCATGACGCGGGCCCAGGATCGGCTATACATCTGCGGCTGGAACAACAAGAACGCCGCCCCCGAGCATTGCTGGTACAACCTGATCCGCGCCGCCCTGGCGCCCCTGGCCGAGACGGTCGCCGATCCCGATCTTGCCCTCGATGCCGCCGCCGGCCCGGTGCTGCGCCTGACCTCGCCGCAGTCGCGCGCCGTGACCCTGGCCGAAGCCGCGCCCATGTCAGGCGCAACGCCGCCGCTGCCGGTCTGGCTGCATCGCCCGCCGCCGCCCGAAGCCGATCCGCCCAAGCCGCTCGCGCCGTCGCGCCCGGATGGCGACGAGCCCGCCGTGCGTTCGCCCTTCGGCGCCGACGATGGGGCCCGCTTCCGGCGCGGCCGGTTGATCCACCGGCTGCTGCAAAGCCTGCCCGATCTGCCGCCCGAACGCCGCGCCGCCGCGGCCGCCGGCTTCCTCGCTCGCCCGCTGCACGGCCTCGACGCGACAGCGGCCGCCGCCATCGCGGCGGAGACTCTGGCCGTGCTCGATCATCCGGCATTCGCCGCCCTGTTCGGCCCGACCAGCCGTGCCGAGGTGCCGCTCGTCGGCCTGATCGGCGGGCGCGTGCTGTCGGGTCAAGTGGATCGATTGTTGGTGACGGACGATGCGGTGCTGATCGTCGATTACAAAACCAACCGCCCGCCGCCCACGCGTGCCAAAGACGTGCCGGCGATCTATCTCGCCCAGATGGCGGCCTATCGCGCCGCGCTTGAATCGATCTATCCCGGCAAGGCGATGCGCTGCCTGCTGCTCTGGACCGACGGCCCGCGCCTGATGGAACTCCCCACCGCCGCGCTGGACGCCCACGCCCCGGTCTGACGGCTCGGCGCTTGCCCATGCTTCGAGACGGGTCTTCGACCCTCCTCAGCATGAGGAAGTTTTTTAATCCGCCCTCATCCTGAGGAAGCCGCGCAGCGGCTGTCTCGAAGGATGGGCCCGCGCGACCGGCCTCAGACCGGCCGTTCGCCTTTCGTCATGGCGTGATAATGCAGCCGGTGCTGGCTGCGGTCGTAATCGAAGTCGACCTTGTGCATGGACTGGCGGTTGTCCCATAGAACTAGGTCGCCGACCTTCCAGGTATGGGCATAGATGAA
>CAMDFP010000351.1 GCA_945897335.1 Asaia bogorensis
GTCGAGCGCCGTCTATACCGCCCATGTCGGCGCCGATCCGCATCTCTCCGGCGCGCCCGGCCAGCTCTCGATCTCGCGTGGCGTGCGCCTGCCGAAGGCGATGGACGAGCACACGATGATCGTGCTGCGCATGAACGGAGCGCCGCTGCCGCATATCCATGGCGGGCCGGTCCGCCTTCTGGTGCCGGGATGGCCGGGCTCGGCCTCGCAGAAATGGCTGACCCGGATCTGGATCCGGGACAAGGAGCATGACGGCCCGGGCATGACCGGCACCTCGTACCGGGTGACGCGGAAGCCGATGATCCCCGGCAGCAAGGTCGACGACGCCAACATGGCGATCCTCGAATCCATGCCGGTCCGCTCGATCATCACCAACGTCGCCAACGGCGCCGAGCTGGCGGCCGGAACCCGCAAGCTTGCGGTCCGCGGCCACGCCTGGGCCGGCGATCTCGAGGTCTCCCAGGTCGAGGTCTCGGTCGACTACGGCGCCACCTGGAAGAAGGCTCCGTTGAACGCGCCGGCGAACAAATACGCCTGGCAGCGCTGGTCGGCCGAGGTCGACCTTCCGACCGACGGCTACTACGAGATCTGGGCGAAGGCGACGGACGCGAACGGCCGGAGCCAGCCGCATGTGGTCGGCAACTGGAACCCGCAGGGCTATGGCGGCAACGCCTTCCACCGGGTCGCCGTCCTGGTCAAGGCCTGAGCCGGCGGGGTGCGGCTTACCTTCGCGACCCTGGCGGCGGCGATCCTGGTGATGACGGCGGTCGGCCTCGAACTGCAGAAAGCTCGCCGGCCGCCGCCACCGCCGCCGCGAGAGATGCCGCGACCCGTCGCCGTCGTTACGGCGCCGCCGCCGGCTGACGTCGCCCGCGTCGCCGACGAGACGCCGGATGCCTTGCCGGACGGGAAGGGGCGGGACGAGACCTTCTATCTCTGCACCGCCTGTCACGGCACCGCGATCATCCGCCAGCAGGGTATGCCGCGGGAGCGCTGGGACGAAACCTTCGCCTGGATGATCGAGAAGCACCGGATGCCGGATCCCGGCGCTGCCGATCGGGAGCTGATCGTCGACTATCTCGCTTCGGCCTTCCCGCCGCGCCAGCAGCGTGGCCGCGCCAATCCGTTCCTCAATCGCTGAAAGGCCGATCCATGTCCGACGTCGTGCTGGTCGAGAGGGCGGATCGCATCGCCACGGTCCGCCTCAACCGACCGCACAAGCTGAACGCATTGAACCGGGCGATGTGGCTCGGCATCGCCGAGGCGATGGCCGCCCTCGACCGCGACGATGACGTCGGCTGCATCGTGCTCACCGGCGCCGGCGACCGCGCCTTCTCGCCCGGCGCCGACATCGCCGAGTTCGCGACCGAGCGGGCGGATGTGGCGCAGGCGACCGCCTATGGCGAGACCATGCACAGGACCATGGGCGCGGTCGCCGCCTGCCGCCATCCGGTGATCGCCGCGATCAAGGGCGTGTGCGTCGGCGGCGGCCTCGAGATCGCGCTGATGTGCGACATGCGCATCTGCGGGACCTCGTCGCGCTTCGGCGTGCCGATCAATCGTTTAGGGCTGGTGATGGCCTACCCTGAAATCGAGGCGCTGATCCGGGTCTGCGGGGAGTCGGTGGCGCTCGAGATCCTGTATGAAGCACGCGTCTTCGGCGCCAAGGAGGCGCTTGAGAAGCGCTTGGTCAACCGCGTCGTCGCCGACGACAAGGTCGAGGAGGAAGCCTTCGCGGCGGCTCGCCGCATCGCCGATGGGGCCCCCCTGGTCAACCGCTGGCACAAGCGCTTCGCCCGCCGCCTCGCCGAAGGCCGCCCGCTCTCGCCCGATGAGGCAGCCGAGGGCTTCGCCTGCTTCGGCACAGAGGACTACCGCATCGGCCGCGATGCCTTCCTCGCCAAGGACAAGCCGGTGTTCAAAGGGAAATGAGGGCCTCCACCCCGCCCGTCTGGCGCGGTCAGTCTGGGTCAGGATGGCGGCGGCTGAAGGCACTTCGTCTCGAAGGCGTAAGACACCTCCCGCACTTCATCGGGATCGAGCGTGCGCGGGAAGGACGGAACGGCGGCCTTCACCACCCGGTTGAAGCAGGCTTGGTGCTTATGTTTGGCGACCAGGGCGGGGTTCTTGTCGTTGAGGCGGGTGAGCGTGATCGAAACCAGCTTCGCCGTGCCGAAGTCGAGGTTGAACTCGGTCGTCGCCGTCCCGATGCAGCTCGTCGCCGCCGTATCCAGGTCCCGATAGGCCTCGAGCGCAAGCAGCTTGTCGGAGATCGGTTCCGCCTCCTCGTTCTCGATCGAGGCGTAGTACGCCCGCGCCTTCTCGCGCTGGAGCGCGCGCGTCACCCGGAACAGGAGGAAATCGTAGGGGGTCAGGTTCCTGGCGAGGCGAAGCGTCGACGGCGACGTCATCTTCGCTTCGGCGATGCCGCCGTTGCAGCGGTCGCCAGCCTCGAGCATGCCGGCGAAGGTGACGGTCGAGCCGGTATTCCGGTCGCGGTCGTCGCTGACGGGCCAGCCATGGAAGAAGGCGATGGCCGAGACGACGCCGGACCCGCCGGTGCTCTCGGCGAGATCCACGATCGCAACGTCGCGGTGATGGCCCGCCACCCGGTACTTGTAGAAGGGGCGCTGCTTTTCCCGGATCGGCTTCATGTCGACGAAGTAGTAGTCGCCGCGGATGTCGATCGGCGCCTTGCGGTAGTGGTTGTTGCACCAGGTGGCGGGAAGCGACCGATCGGACTCGATCTCGAACCCGGCGTCGCCGAGCCGCACCATCTGCTGGACGCAGAGCGGGTGGAGCGAGGCTTCGACCGCGAAGCTGGGGGGGGAGAGGGTGAGGAGACCGAGGGTGGCGAGGAGAACGGCGAGGGGACGTCGGGACATGGGGGCGGGGACCTCCGTTCTTCCATGAACGGTATCGCAGTACGAAGGTTCCGGGCCGGCTCGAGAGAATTCGTCGCCGAACTATCTCAGGCACTCGGTCTCGAAGACCTCGGACATCGCCCTCACTTGGATCGGCGTCAGCGTCCTCGGGAACACCCGGACGGTGTCCTTCACCACGCGGTTGAAACAGGCTTGGTGCCTGTATTTGGCGACCCAGTCGGGGTCCTCGTCGATCAGGCCGGTCACGGTGATGGAGACGAGCCGCGCGGTCCCGGTATCGAGGTCGAACTCGGTGGTGGCGGCACCGATGCAGCTGGCCGCCGCCGTATCCAGGTCCTCATAGGGCTCGAGCGCCATCAGCTTCGGCGACACGACGTCGGCACCGGGGTTCTCGATCGCCTCGTAGAAGCCGCGCGCCCGGTCCTTCCGGACGGCGCGGGTCGGGCGGAAGAGGAAGAGATCGAACGGGGTCAGACGCTCGCCCAGCCGAAGCGTCGATCCCTCGACGGCGGCCTCGGCGATGCCGCCGTTGCAGCGGTCACCGCCTTCCAGCACGCCGACCTGGCGGAGCCGGACGTCCTCGCTGACCAGATCGCCGTCCGGCCAGCCCTCGACGAAGACGAGGGCGGAGAAGATGCCGGTGCCGCCGGTGCTCTCGGCGACGTCCAGGAGGGCCACGCCCTCATGCCGGCCGGCGATGCGGTAATCGTAGAAGGGGGGCTGGGCCTCCGCCGAGCCGGGAACCTCGGCCGAGGCGACGTCGCCCTGGATGTCGACCGGAATGGTGCTGAAGCCGCGGTTGCACTCGGCGGCAGGAAGCGGCACGTCGATCTGGGTCTCGTTCCCGACCCCGGCGAATTTAGGGCGTGCGCGTGGCCGCCTTGTGGACGGCGCTGATCACCCGGTCCTGGTCGGCCGGCTCCAGGTAGGGATGCATCGGCAGGCTGAGCACCAGCCGGGCGAGATCCTCCGAGACCGCGAGTCCGCCCTTGGCCACCGGGAAATGGCGGTAGCCGTCCTGGCGGTGCAGCGGGATCGGATAGTAGATCGCGGTCGGGATGCCGGCGGCGTCGAGCGCCTTGGCCAGGCCGTCGCGGTTCTCGATCAGGATCGTGTACTGCGCCCAGGCCGAGGCGTTGCCCGCAGCGATCTCGGGTACCTCGCAGACGTCCGCCAGCGCCGCCGAGTAGCGCTTGGCGATGCGGTCGCGGGCGGCGACCTCGTCTTCCAGGATCGCCAGCTTCTCGATCAGCACGGCGGCCTGCATCGTATCCAGCCGCGAGTTAAGACCGATGCGGACGTTGTGATACTTGTCGATGCCCTGGCCGTGCATGCGGATGCTCTTCAGCACGTCGACCAGCGCGTCGTCGTCGGTGAAGATGGCGCCGCCGTCGCCATAGGCGCCGAGCGGCTTCGAGGGAAAGAAGCTGGTCGAGGTGACCGGCGCCAGAGATCCCACCCGCCGGTTGCCCTGGCCGCCGCCATAGCTCTGCGCCGCGTCCGACAAGATCTTGAGTCCGTATTTGCGGCAGACCGGCTCGAACGAGGCGAAATCGGCCGGCTGGCCGAAGAGGTCGACCGGCATGGCGACCTTCGGGGTGAGGCCGGCTTCGCGGGCGGCGAGCGCGCCCAGCGCCAGGCTGTCGGCCGTCACGTTGAAGCTGTCCCGTGCCACGTCGACGAACACCGGGGTGGCGCCGGCCAGCACCACGACCTCGGCCGAGGCGACGAAGGTGAAGGCTGGCACCAGCACCGCGTCTCCGGGGCCGATGCCCCAGGCCATCAGCGGCAGCAGCAGCGCATCCGTGCCGTTGGCGCAGGTGATGCAGTGCTTCG
>CAMDFP010000352.1 GCA_945897335.1 Asaia bogorensis
GGCGAAGGCCGTCACCCGGGAGTCTCCAGCAGCTGCTTCACCAGCGGCGCCAGGCGCCCGACGATGATGCGCACGCCGTCCGCGTTCGGATGGATGCCGTCGCGCTGGTTCAGCTTCGGATCGAGCGCGACGCCGTCGAGGAGGAAGGGATAGAGCGGCACGCGGTGCTTCTCGGCGAGCTTCGGGAATATCGCGGCGAAGCGCTCGCCATAGTCGCGGCCGAGATTGGGCGGCGCCAGCATGCCGAGGATCATCACCTTGACTCCTTTCGCAGTCAGCTTGCCGATGATCGCGTCGAGGTTCTGGAAGGCTCTTTCGGTGTCCAGGCCGCGCAGCGCATCATTGGCGCCCAGCGCCACCAGGGCATAGGTGGGGTTGTCGGCGAGCGCCCACTCGACGCGGGCAAGGCCGCCTGCGGTGGTGTCGCCGGAGACGCCGCCATTGAGGATGACGACGTCCAGTCCCTGGCCCTTCAGCACCGCTTCCAGCTGGGAGGGCAGGGACTCGGTGACCGGCAATCCGAAACCAGCGGTCAGGCTGTCGCCGAGCATGAGCACGCGGGCCGATGCCGCCTCGGCCCCCCCGCCGGCGACCGCCTGCCCAAGAAGAAGGCACAAGGCCGCGAGCGCCGATCTCGATACGTTGACAATCCTCTTCAAGGGACCACCTTTCAATCCGGTACCGGCCCATCGGCCGTCTAACGTCCGTACACCTTAAAGTCTCCCGGAATACGCCCGATGACCGATGCTTCCACCGACGGCGCTCTGCTCGAGCTTGCGGGCGTCCAGGTCAGCCTGCCGAGCACGGTCGGACCCGTCAACATCCTGCGCGGCATCGACCTCGTCCTCAGCCGCGGCGAAGCGGTCGCCGTGGTCGGGCCGTCCGGGGCCGGCAAGTCGACGCTGATGATGGTCGTCGCCGGCCTCGAACGGGTCAGCGCCGGCCGCATCTCGCTCGCGGGTCACGATCTCTCGGCACTCGATGAAGATGGTCTCGCGCTGCTCCGGCGCAAGCATGTCGGCATCGTTTTTCAGAGCTTCCGCCTGGTGCCGACGATGACGGCGCTCGAGAACGTCGCGATACCGCTTGAGCTGGCGGGCCGTGCCGATGCCTTCGACCTCGCCGCCGAGGCGCTGTCGTCGGTGGGGCTCGGCCATCGCCTGGAGCACTATCCGGACCAGCTCTCCGGCGGCGAGCAACAGCGGGTCGCCATCGCGCGCGCCGTGGTCGCCAAGCCGTCGCTGATCCTCGCCGACGAGCCGACCGGGAACCTGGACGGCGACACCGGTCACCAGATCATCGAGCTTCTGTTCGAGCGCCGGCGCGCGACCGGCTCGACCCTGATGCTGATCACCCACGATCCCGAGCTGGCGGCGCGTGCCGACCGCATCATCCGCCTCGCCGATGGCAAGGTCGTCGTCGACGGCGTCGGCGTCGCCGCCTGATGCCGTCGCTCGCACTCCGCTTAGTCCGCCGCGAGCTGCGTGGCGGCCTCAAGGGCTTCCGCCTGTTCCTCGCCTGCCTGGCACTCGGCGTCGGCGCCATCGCCGCCGTCGGCTCGGTCACCGCCTCGCTGATGGCGGGGCTTGCGAGCGATGCGCGTGCCATCCTCGGTGGTGACGTCGAGGTATCCCTGGTGCAGCGGGAAGCCACCGCCGCCGAGCGTGACTTCCTCGCCGGCTTCGGCAGCCTCTCGCATGTGGCCGAGCTGAGGGCCATGGCCGAGAAGGTCGGCGGCGACGACCGTACGCTGGTCGAGCTGAAGGCGGTCGATGCCGCCTATCCCCTGGTCGGCACCCTCGCGTTCGAGCCGGACATCACGCTCGGGCAAGTCATTGCCGGTCGGGGCGCCGCGGTCGAACCGACGCTGGCAGCGCGGCTCGGCCTCGTGGTCGGCGACACTCTGTCGGTCGGCGACACCAAGCTCGAAGTGCGGGCGATCATTGCCCGCGAGCCTGACAAGGCGACCGGCGCCTTCACCTTCGGCCCCCGCGTCATGATCTCGGCCGAGACCTTGCGCGCGACCGGCCTGCTGCTTCCCGGCAGCCTGGTTCGTCACGAGTATCGGCTCGTGCTGCCGCCGGGAACGACCGTTCCCGCGCTCCGCGAAGCGGCGGCGAGCCAGCAGCCGCAGGCGGGCTGGCGGATCCGGGCCTTCGATGAGGCCGCACCGGGGCTCCGCCGCTTCCTCGAGCGCATCGGCCAGTACCTGACTCTGGTCGGACTGACGGCGCTGCTGGTCGGCGGCGTCGGCGTCGGCAATGCCGTCCGCAGCTATCTCGACGGCAAGCTGACGGCGATCGCCACGCTGAAGGCTCTCGGCGCGCCGGCCAGGCTCGCCTTCACCACCTACCTGATCCTGGTGGTGACGATGGCGGTCGGCGGCATCCTGCTCGGCCTGCTTCTCGGCGCCGTGGCGCCGGTGATCTTCGGCAAGGCGCTGGCCTCGGTTCTGCCGATCCAGGCGCGGATCGGACTCTACCCCGGGCCGCTGGCGGTTGCGGCCGCGTGCGGCCTCTTCACCACGCTCGCCTTCGCTTTGATCCCGCTGGCGCGGGCCTCGCAGGTGTCGCCGGGAGATCTCTTCCGTGCCCAGATCGCGCCGCCGCAGCGCTTTCCCGGATGGGGTCCGATCGCCGGCACGGTCGCGGCCTTCCTCGCGCTCAGCCTCCTGATGGTGGCGACCGCGCAGGACCGCTGGCTGGCGCTCTGGTTCATCCTCGGCGCCTTGGGCTCGGTGCTGGTGTTCCACGGCACCGCCACCGGCATCGCCTACCTCGCCCGCCGCGCCGGCCGTCCGAGCCGGCCACTGCTCAGGCTGGCACTCGCCAACCTGACCCGGCCGGGATCGCCGATGGGCGCGCTGGCGCTCTCGCTCGGCCTCGGCCTGACGGTCCTCGTCGCCGTCGCGCTGATCGAACGCAATCTCGACCGCCAGGTGAACGAGCGCATTCCGGAGCGGGCGCCCACCTTCTTCTTCATCGACATCCAGCCCGACCAAGCGGAGGCCTTCGACAAGCTGATCCAGTCGACGCCGGGCGCCAGCGACCTGGTGAGGACGCCGATGATCCGCGGCCGCGTCGCCAGCGTGAACGGCGTGCCTGCGAGCCAGGTTCAAGTGGCGCCGGGTGCCGCCTGGGCGCTGCAGGGCGACCGCGGCTTCTCCTATGCGAAGCTGCCGCCGTCCAATGCGCGGATCGTCGAAGGCAAGTGGTGGCCGGCCGATTACTCAGGGCCGCCGCTGGTGTCGATCGACGCCAACATCGCCCGCGGTCTCGGCATCGGCCTCGGCGACCGCATCGGCCTCAACGTGCTGGGCCGTGAGATCGAGGCGGAGATCGCCTCGCTGCGCGAGATCGACTGGGGCACGCTGTCGATGAACTTCACCTTCATCTTCGCGCCCGGCATTCTCGACCGTGCGCCGCAGACGCATCTAGCGACCGCGCATCTGGCCTCGCCGGCCGAGGAGGGGCGCCTGCTCTCCGCCGTCGGCAAGGCCTTCCCCAACGTCTCGGCGGTCAGGGTCAAGGATGCGCTGGACGCGGCCAACCGCATCCTCGAAGGCATCGCCTTCGCCGTCCGCGTCACCGCGGCGCTGACCCTGGCGGCGGGCACGCTGGTGCTCGCCGGCGCGGTCGCCGCCGGCCATCGCCGCCGGGTCAAGGATGCGATCGTGCTCAAGGTCCTGGGTGCCCGGCGGATCGAGGTGCTGGGCGCCTATCTGCTCGAGTTCGGCCTGCTCGGCCTGGTCATCGCCTCGATCGCCGCGATCGCCGGCACGGTCGCCGGCTGGGCGATCCTGGTCTTCGCCATGCGAAGCGACTTCGTCTTCTCGCTGGCCGCGGTCGCGGGATCGGCCTCGCTCTCCGTGGTGCTGACCGTCCTCCTCGGGCTGATCGGCACCTGGCACGCACTCGGCCAAAAAGCTGCCCCAATGCTGCGCGAGGTATAGGCGGAAGGAAGGTCCGCCATGACTCGTGTCCCAGCTCTGATCTTGACCATTCTCCTCAGCGCCGGGCCGGTGCTGGCCGAGGAGCAGCCGACGCCCCAGAGCCCGCCCGACCTTATGCGGGAAAGCGCCAGGCGCATCCTCGAGGGCATCCGCCGGCTGGTCGATCAGATGCCGATGTTCGAGCCGCCGCGGGTGACGCCCGAGGGCGACATCATCTTGAAGCGTCTGCGGCCGCCGCCCCTCGAGGGCGAGGAAGCCAAGACCCGGGAACCCGAAACCGGCGGGCTCGAACTCTAGGGATTCTCAGGATTTGGTGGTCCTGACCTAAGGCTTCAGCTATATACTGTAAGTCGCGAGCATTGCTTGGCCCGTTCCGTCCCAGACCCTGCGGGGCACGCCTCGCCCGAGCCGCCCGGATAGCGATGATCACGAACGACCGTCTCGACCCGCTCAAGGACTACGCGTTCCGCCAGCTCCGGGAGCTCCTGAGCCCGATCCAGCCGCGCAGCAACCGGGCGCCCATCCTCCTCTCCGTCGGCGAGCCGCAGAACCAGCCTCCGGCCTTCATCGCTGAGGAGATGGCGAAGAACGCCGACAAGTGGAACCGCTACACCGACCACGCTGGCACGCCCGAGTTCCGGAAGGCGGTGGCCGCCTGGCTCACTCGCCGTTACCGGCTGCCCCAGGGAATGGTGAATGCCGACAAGCACATCCTGCCGGTGCCGGGATCGCGCGAAGGCCTGTTCATGGCGGCGCTGTTCTCGGTG
>CAMDFP010000353.1 GCA_945897335.1 Asaia bogorensis
GAACGGGCTCAAGGGCGGGCGCTACGTCTTTCCGTCGGTCTCCGTCGGCGCCACCGAGAATCTGGTGATGGCCGCCTCGCTCGCCGATGGCGAGAGCGTGCTGGTGAATGCCGCCCGCGAGCCCGAGATCGTCGACCTCTGCCGCTGCCTGAAGGCGATGGGTGCCGACATCGAGGGCGCAGGTTCCGACACAATCCGCATCACCGGCCAGAAACGGCTGGTCGGCACGACCTATCCCGTGGTCGCTGACCGCATCGAAGCCGGTACCTACGCCATCGCCGCCGCCATCACCGGTGGCGACGTCGAGCTGGTCGGCGTCAAGCTGGCGACCATCGAGGCGCTGGCGAAGCACCTGGCCGAGGCCGGCGTCGCCGTCACCGGCACCGCCGACGGCGTCCGCGTCTCCGGCACCAACGGCCTCATCGGCACCGACGTCATCACCGAGCCCTATCCGGGCTTCCCGACCGATCTGCAGGCGCAGTTCATGACGCTGATGACCGTCGCCTCGGGAGCGTCGATGGTCACCGAGACCATCTTCGAGAACCGCTTCATGCATGTACCCGAGCTCTCGCGCATGGGCGCCAACATAACCGTGCACCAGGCGTCCGCCCTGGTCCGCGGCGTCAAGAAGCTGAACGGCGCGCCGGTGATGGCGACCGACCTCCGAGCCTCTGTCTCGCTCGTGCTCGCCGGCCTCGCCGCCGAGGGCGTGACCGAGGTCAACCGCGTCTACCACCTCGATCGCGGCTATGAGCGGATCGAGGAGAAGCTCGGCGCCTGCGGCGCCATGATCGAGCGCGTGCGACCGGCGGTCGCCGCCGCCGACGAGTGAGGCGCACTGTCGTGACCGACAAGCCGCTCAAGCTGAAGGCGGAGGACGCCGAGGACCTGGCGATCCTCTCGGCGGTACTCCAGGATGCCGCCGTCCCCGTCAACGATATGCGCTACTTCCCCGAAGAGAGCCGCTTCATGATGGCGGTCAGCCGCTATCGCTGGGAGAGCGACCGCAGCAACGCCGCCGGCGAGCGCATCACCACCGCGGTGATCTTCGACCATGTCGGACGGGTCCGCCGCCGTGGCGTGGAGCAGGAGGACGGCGACCGCATCCTCGCGCTTCTCGCCATGGAGATGGGCGACGGGGTCGTCGATCTCCTCTTCTCCGGCAATGCCGCGATCCGTCTGGAGATCGAGAAGCTGTCCTGCCGGCTCGACGACTTCGGCCAGCCCTGGCCGACGATCTTCCGTCCGGCGCACAAGGACTGACCGCCGTGACCGCCGCCGACTCCCTGGTCCTCGCCGTGCCGAAGGGCCGCATCCTCACCGAGGCGATGCCGGTGATCCAGGCCGCCGGGATCGAGCCCGAGAGCGCCTTCGCCGACGAAGAGTCCCGCCAGCTCCAGTTCCAGACCAATGTTCCCGGCCTCTCGATCATCCGGGTGCGCTCCTTCGACGTCGCCACGTTCCTGGCCTTCGGCGCCGCGCATATGGCGCTGGCGGGGTCCGACGTGCTGATGGAGTTCAACTACTCGGAGATCTACACGCCGCTCGATCTCGGCATCGGCAAGTGCCGGCTTGCGGTTGCCGAGAAGAAGGATCTCGCCCAGACCGAAGACCCGCAGCGCTGGAGCCACCTCCGCATCGCCACCAAGTATCCCGAAGTCACCAAGCGGCACTTCGCCCGCCGCGGTGTCCAGGCCGAGTGCATCAAGCTGAACGGCGCGCTCGAGCTCGCGCCTCAGCTGGGCCTCTGCCGGCGCATCGTCGACCTCGTCGCCTCCGGCCGCACGCTGCGGGAGAACGGCCTGGTCGAGGTCGAGCACATCGCCGACGTCACCACCCGCTTCGCCGTCAACCGCTCGGCGTTCAAGACCCGGAGCGAGCAGATCCGCCACTGGCTCGAGCGCTTTCGCGCCGCCGCCGGCATAGACGCGCGTGCAGCCTGATGCCGAGGCGGCTTGACGCTTCGGCCGCGGATTTCGCGGCCGCCTTCGAGATGTTGCTCGCCGACCGCGAGGCGGTGACCGACGACGTCTCGGTCGTCGTCCGTGACATCCTCGACGACGTGCGCGCCCGCGGCGACCGGGCGTTGTTCGACTACACTAAGCGCTTCGACCGCCTCGACCTCGCGAAGACCGGGCTCCGCTTCACCGAAGGCGAGATCGACGCGGCGGCGACATCCATTCCGGCCGAGACGCGAGAGGCGCTGGAACTGGCCGCGCGCCGCATCGAGGCGTTCCATCGCCGCCAGGCTCCGGCGGACATGGATTTCGAGGACGAGGACGGGGTCTCGCTCGGTCTCGTCTGGAAGCCGCTGGAGTCGGTCGGCCTCTACGTGCCGGGCGGTCGGGCGGCCTATCCGAGCTCGGTGCTGATGAACGCGATCCCGGCCAGGGTCGCCGGCGTCGATCGCCTCGCCATGGTGGTGCCGACGCCGGACGGCGTCGTCAACGCGCTGGTGCTGGCGGCGGCCCGGCTCGCCGGCGTCGACGAGATCTACCGGGTCGGCGGCGCCCAGGCGGTGGGCGCGCTGGCCTACGGCACCGCCACCATTGCCGCCGTCGACAAGATCGTCGGCCCCGGCAACGCCTATGTCGCGACCGCGAAGCGGATGGTCTATGGCCGGGTCGGCATCGATTCGATCGCCGGACCGTCCGAGATCCTGGTGGTCGCCGACCGCGACAACGACCCGAGCTGGATCGCTGCCGACCTCCTCTCCCAGGCCGAGCACGATCCCGTCTCGCAGTCGATCCTGATCGCCGACGACGCCGGGTTCATCGAAGCCGTCTTCGCGGCGGTCGAGGGACACCTGAGGACGCTGCCAAAGCCGGATGTCGCCCGGGCGAGCTGGGAGAACCATGGCGCCGCCATCCTGGTCCGTGCGACCGACGACGCGGCACCCCTGGTCAATCGCCTCGCGCCCGAGCACCTCGAACTCGCCATCGCCGATCCGCGCGCCTTCGCCGCCCGCATTCGTCATGCCGGTGCGATCTTCCTCGGCCGCCATACGCCGGAAGCCATCGGCGACTATGTCGCCGGTCCCAACCATGTGCTGCCGACCTCGCGTACCGCGCGCTTCTCCTCCGGCCTCTCGGTCTTCGACTTCCTGAAGCGCACGACCATGGTCGGCTGCACCGCCGACGCGCTGGCGCGGATCGGTCCGGCGGCGATCCGTCTGGCGGAGGCCGAGGGACTGCCGGCCCATGCCCGCTCGGTCGCCGTCCGTCTCAACCGGCGATGAGCCGCCATGTCGTCGCCCGGCCGCATCGCCCGCATCTCGCTCGACGAAGCGAGCATCGTCAGGCGGGGGCCTGAGGTCGATCACGAGCGGGCGGTCGCCGCCTACGATCTGATCGAGAGCAACAGTTTCGCTCTCGTCGATGGCCTGCCGGGTCCCTATCACGTCCGGATCTTCGTCGAGGAGAACCGGCTGATGCTCGACATCCGCTCGCATGAAGCGAGCGGCGGCGGCGAGGCGCTGCGGCTGATCGGCCTGTCCCTCGGCCCCTTCCGCCGGGTGATCAAGGACTACTTCACCCTCTGCGACAGCTATTACGCCGCCATCCGCCAGGCGAGCCCGAGCCAGATCGAGGCGATCGACATGGGCCGGCGTTCTCTCCACAACGAAGGCTCCGAGCTCCTGACCGAGAGGCTCGCCGGCAAGGTCGATCTCGACCTCGACACCGCGCGCCGGCTGTTCACCCTCATCTGCGCACTGCATCTCCGGATTTAAGCGAGATGCCGGCGCTTCCCTCCGCGGTCCTCTTCGCCTGCACCCAGAACGCGGTGCGCTCGCCGATGGCGGAGGGCTATCTCAAGCACCTGCACGGCAACCGGGTCTATGTCGACTCCGTCGGCGTCCGCGGCCTCGACGTCGATCCCTTCGCCGTCGAGGTCATGCGCGAGATCGGCATAGAGATAGGCCGGCACAAGCAGAAAGCGTTCGATACGCTGGCAGACACCTCCTTCGACGTGGTCGTCACCCTGTCGCCGGAAGCGCATCACCGCGCTCTCGAGATGACCCGCGTCATGGCCTGCGACGTCGAGTACTGGCCGACCTTCGATCCGACGATCACTGAAGGCTCGAGGGAAGCCCGTCTCGCCGCCTACCGCGAGGTCCGCGATCATCTGATCCGCCGTATCAAGGAACGCTTTCCGCCGAGCCGCGGCCCGGCGATCGCCTGAAGGAGGGATGACCATGCCCGTCATCGAAACGAAGCTCGACACACTGGTCGACGTCATGCGGGTGCCGGTGAGCGGCGATCCGGCCGTGGCGCTGGTGCAGGTCGAGGGGCTCGACGAGGCGGCGAAGGTCGCGTGCGACGTGCTGGTCGTCGGCGGCGGCACCGGCGGGGTCGCCGCGGCCCTTGCGGCGGCGCGGCGGGGAAAGCGCGTCTGCCTGACCGAGGAGACCGACTGGCTCGGTGGGCAGCTGACCGCGCAGGGCGTTTCGGCGCTGGACGAGCATGAGCACATCGAGAGCTTCGGCGGTACCGCAAGCTACTACCAGCTGCGCGAGTCGCTCCGCGACCATTATCGTCCAGCAGCCAACGATTCCGGCCGGGGGCCGACCTTCAATCCCGGCAATTGCTGGGTGACCCGCGTCGCCTTCGAGCCGCGGGTCGCGGTCGCCGCGATGGAGGCGATGCTGCGGCCCTTCGTCGAGCAGGGGCTGCTGAGCATTCATCTCCGCCACAAGCTCGCGGCGGTCGGCGTCGACG
>CAMDFP010000354.1 GCA_945897335.1 Asaia bogorensis
TGCCCGATCGAAACGCCGGAAGGCCCGAACATCGGCCTGATCAACTCGCTCGCCACTTACGCGCGGGTGAACCAGTACGGCTTCATCGAGAGCCCCTACCGCAAGGTCGAAAAGGGCCAGGTCACCGACGACGTCGTCTACCTCTCCGCCATGGAGGAGGGGAAGTACACGGTCGCCCAGGCCAATGCCGAACTCGACGAGAAGGGCAAATTCGCTTCCGACCTCGTCTCGGTCCGCCGCGCCGGCGACTTCGGCATGGCACGGCCCGAGGACATCGACCTGATCGACGTCTCGCCGAAGCAGCTGGTCTCCGTCGCCGCGGCGCTGATCCCGTTCCTCGAGAACGACGACGCCAACCGCGCGCTGATGGGTTCCAACATGCAGCGTCAGGCGGTGCCGCTGATCCGCGCCGAGGCTCCGATCGTGGGCACCGGCATGGAGGGCACGGTCGCCCGTGACTCGGGCGTCACCATCGTCGCCCGCCGCTCGGGCATCATCGACCAGATCGACGCGACCCGCATCGTCGTCCGCGCGACCGAGGAAGCCTCGGCCGCCGCGCCGGGCGTCGACATCTACAACCTGCTCAAGTTCCAGCGCTCGAACCAGAACACCTGCATCAACCAGCGTCCGCTGGTGAAGGTGGGCGACATCGTCAGGGCCGGCGACATCATCGCCGACGGCCCGTCGACGGAGCTGGGCGAGCTGGCGCTCGGCCGGAACGCGCTCGTCGCGTTCATGCCTTGGAACGGCTACAACTACGAGGACTCGATCCTCATCTCCGAGCGCATCGTCCGCGACGACGTCTTCACCTCGATCCACATCGAGGAATTCGAGGTGATGGCGCGCGACACCAAGCTCGGCCAGGAAGAGATCACCCGCGACATCCCGAACGTCGGCGAAGAGGCTCTGAAGAACCTCGACGAGGCGGGCATCGTCTACATCGGCGCCGAGGTGAAGCCGGGCGACATCCTCGTCGGCAAGGTGACGCCGAAGGGCGAGTCGCCGATGACCCCGGAAGAGAAGCTGCTCCGCGCCATCTTCGGCGAGAAGGCCTCCGACGTCCGCGACACCTCGCTCAAGGTGCCGCCGGGCGTTACCGGCACGGTCGTCGAAGTCCGCGTCTTCTCCCGCCGCGGCGTCGACAAGGACGAGCGCGCGCTCGCGATCGAGCGGGCCGAGATCGAGCGGCTGGCCAAGGACCGTGACGACGAGAAGGCGATCCTCGAGCGGAGCTTCACCGCCCGCCTCAAGGATCTGGTCATGGGCAAGAAGCTGACGGCGGGTCCGAAGGGCATGAAGACCGGGCAGCCGGTCACCGATGCCGTGCTCGCCGAGTTCAGCCCCGGCCAGTGGAAGCACATCGCCGTCGCCGACGACGGCGTGATGGACGACGTCGAGGCGTTGAAGGCGCAGTACGACGAGTCGATCAAGCGCCTCGAGGACCGCTTCGAGAGCAAGGTCGAGAAGCTGCAGCGCGGCGACGAGCTGCCCCCCGGCGTGATGAAGATGGTCAAGGTGTTCGTCGCGGTGAAGCGCAAGCTGCAGCCGGGCGACAAGATGGCCGGCCGTCACGGCAACAAGGGCGTGATCTCGCGCATCGTTCCGATCGAGGACATGCCGCACCTGGAGGACGGCACGTCCGTCGACCTGGTGCTGAACCCGCTCGGCGTGCCGAGTCGCATGAACGTCGGACAGATTCTCGAGACCCATCTCGGTTGGGCGTCGGCGGGTCTCGGCCGCCAGGTGGCCGAGGTTCTGAACCAGCTCTACGAGAAGGGGAAGGACAAGGCCGCATCCAAGACGCAGGTCAAGGCGCTGCGCGATACCCTCAAGAGCGTCTACGGTGCCGACACCTACAAGGCCGACATCGCCGATCTCACCGACGACGAGGTCGTCGAACTCGCCGGCAACGTCAAGGGCGGCATCCCGGTGGCGTCGCCGGTGTTCGACGGCGCCCGCGAGGACGACATCGTGGCGATGCTGAAGCAGGCTGGGATGGAGTCCTCGGGCCAGGTGACGCTGACCGACGGCCGGACCGGCGAGGCGTTCGATCGCAAGGTCACGGTCGGCTACATCTACATGCTGAAGCTGCACCACCTGGTGGACGACAAGATCCACGCCCGCTCGATCGGGCCGTACAGTCTGGTCACCCAGCAGCCGCTGGGCGGCAAGGCACAGTTCGGCGGTCAGCGCTTCGGCGAAATGGAGGTGTGGGCTCTCGAAGCCTACGGCGCCGCCTACACGCTGCAGGAGATGCTCACGGTCAAGTCGGACGACGTGTCCGGCCGTACCAAGGTCTACGAGGCGATCGTCCGCGGCGACGACAACTTCGAGGCCGGCATCCCCGAGTCCTTCAACGTGCTTGTGAAGGAGCTGCATTCGCTCGGCCTCAACGTCGAGCTCAAGCAGCGCAACTATTGATCGGATTGATCGTGAAGCCCATCCGCTTCCGAGGAGTGGTCATATGAACGAGCTGATGAACGTCTTCGGTCAGGTCAAGAGCCCGCAAAGCTTTGACTCGATCCGTATTGCCATCGCCAGCCCGGAGCGCATCCGCTCCTGGTCGTTCGGCGAGATCAAGAAGCCGGAGACGATCAACTACCGGACCTTCAAGCCGGAGCGGGACGGCCTGTTCTGCGCCCGCATCTTCGGCCCGATCAAGGACTACGAGTGCTTGTGCGGCAAGTACAAGCGCATGAAGTACCGCGGCATCACCTGCGAGAAGTGCGGCGTCGAAGTGACGCTGACCAAGGTGCGCCGCGAGCGGATGGGCCACATCGAGCTGGCCTCGCCGGTCGCGCATATCTGGTTCCTGAAGTCGCTGCCGAGCCGCATCGGCCTTCTGCTCGACATGACGCTGAAGGATCTCGAGCGCGTCCTCTACTTCGAGAACCACGTCGTCACCGAGCCGGGCCTGACCTCGCTGAAGATGCATCAGCTCCTCTCCGAAGAGGACTTCATGCGGGCGCAGGAGGACTTCGGCGACCAGTTCGAAGCCGGTATCGGCGCCGAGGCTCTCCGCAAGATGCTGGAGAAGATCGATCTCGAGGCCGAGCGCGACAAGATGCGCATCGAGCTGAAGGAGACCACCTCCGAGGCCCGGCGCAAGAAGCTGGTCAAGCGCCTCAAGCTGGTCGAGGCCTTCCTCGAGTCCGGATCCAAGCCGGAATGGATGATCCTCGAAGTCATCCCGGTGATCCCGCCCGAGCTGCGCCCGCTGGTGCCGCTGGACGGCGGCCGCTTCGCCACGTCCGACCTGAACGACCTCTACCGCCGCGTCATCAACCGCAACAACCGTCTGAAGCGGCTGATCGAGCTGAAGGCGCCCGACATCATCGTGCGCAACGAAAAGCGCATGCTGCAGGAAGCGGTCGACGCCCTCTTCGACAACGGCCGTCGCGGCCGCGTCATCACCGGCGCCAACAAGCGGCCGCTGAAGTCGCTGTCCGACATGCTGAAGGGCAAGCAGGGCCGGTTCCGCCAGAACCTGCTCGGCAAGCGCGTCGACTACTCGGGCCGTTCGGTCATCGTCGTCGGCCCTGAGCTCAAGCTGCACCAGTGCGGCCTGCCGAAGAAGATGGCGCTCGAGCTGTTCAAGCCGTTCATCTATTCCAAGCTCGAGCTCTACGGCATGGCGTCCACCATCAAGGCCGCCAAGCGCATGGTCGAGAAGGAGCGGCCCGAGGTCTGGGACATCCTCGAAGAGGTGATCCGCGAGCATCCGGTGCTGCTGAACCGCGCGCCGACGCTGCATCGCCTCGGCATCCAGGCGTTCGAGCCGGTGCTGATCGAGGGCAAGGCGATCCAGCTGCATCCGCTGGTCTGCACCGCCTTCAACGCCGACTTCGACGGCGACCAGATGGCGGTCCACGTGCCGCTGTCGCTGGAGGCGCAGCTCGAGGCCCGCGTGCTCATGATGAGCACGAACAACATCCTCTCGCCCGCCAACGGCAAGCCGATCATCGTGCCCTCGCAGGACATCATTCTCGGGCTCTACTATCTCAGCCTCGAGAACGACGGCGAGCCGGGCGAAGGCATGGCCTTCGGCAACATCGGCGAGATCGAGCACGCGCTCTCGGCCAAGTCCGTGACCTTCCACACGAAGATCAAGGCGCGCATCAAGATCGTGAACCCGAAGGGCGAGTCGGAGACCGTGCGCGTCGACACGACGCCCGGCCGCATGAAGCTCTACGAGATCCTGCCCAAGGCGGCGGCGGTGCCGTTCGCCCTGATCAACCGCCTTCTCACCAAGAAGGAGGTCTCCCAGGTCATCGACATCGTCTACCGCCACTGCGGTCAGAAGGAGACGGTGATTTTCGCCGACCGCATCATGTCGCTCGGATTCAAGCACGCCTGCGAGGCCGGCATCTCCTTCGGCAAGGACGACCTGGTGATCCCGTCGTCGAAGTCGGCGATCATCAACGAGGCCCAGGCCAAGGTGAAGGAGTACGAGCAGCAGTACCTCGACGGCCTGATCACCCAGGGCGAGAAGTACAACAAGGTCATCGACGTCTGGTCGGGCGCCACCGACAAGGTCGCCGATCACATGATGAAGGGGATGTCGGACACGCGCGGCATGCGCGGGCGCGACGTCAACTCCGTCTGGATGATGGCGCACTCCGGCGCCCGCGGATCGCCTGCCCAGATCAAGCAGCTGGCCGGCATGCGCGGCCTGATGGCCAAGCCGTCGGGCGAGATCATCGAGACGCCG
>CAMDFP010000355.1 GCA_945897335.1 Asaia bogorensis
CGGGGAATCCGATGCTCGACCCTGCTGCTCTCCTCGGATCGAGCGGTACAGGTCAGTTCAAGGGAACGGGTAGCTCCCAGCGCAAGGAGAACGTGCGCTTCAAAGTGGCGGTAATCATCGTCGATCAGCTACGCAACGGCAACTTCGTCGTCTCCGGCCGTCAGGAGCTGCGCGTCAACAACGAGTTGCGCGAAGTCGTCGTCGCCGGGATCGTGCGTCCGCAAGACATCGACGCGGAGAACACGATCGCATCGGAGAAGATCGCCGAAGCGCGCATCACCTACGGCGGCCGCGGAACCCTCACCGACTACCAGCAGCCGCCAGTCGGGTCACAGATCATCGAGATCATTCGGCCGTTCTGAGGGCGCCGCCCGAGCGCCGAACGATCCGCGGCTGCTGCGCTTTCTGGAGGGCATCCAGGAGTTCGAGCAAGCTCTGCATGAACCGGTGATCGGGTTCCGGGAACCGTAGGACGAACTCGCGGCGCGCTCCATCGACACGCGAAACCTCGGCCCAAAGCGAGGCCGACGACTCGCCGCTCGGGTGGGAGAATACCAAAGTCACCGCGATCGGCGTACCCAGGGGCGGCACTTTGCCGCCCCAGGCGATCCGAGCGAAGCGTACGCCGATATCAGTCACCGGCGCCCGTTCGCCGGCGATCAGGGCGTACACGGGCAGCGCGACGCGCGCGCTGCGGCGGCGCTCTCGCCGCCCGCCGGGAGCGACGGTAGGATTACTCAATCAGCTCGTTCCCTTCGCCTTCTTCAGCCAATTCGATCTGTCCGTTCGTTATGAGATCCTTGGTCGTGTTGACGATACGTTGCTGGGCCTCGTAGACGTCCTTGACCCGGACCGGGCCCATGCCGTCGATTTCATCGCGCAGCAGCTTGACCGCCCGCTCGGACATCGCCTGGAAGAATTGCGTACGCTGCTCCTCGCTCGCGCCTTTCAGGGCGATGGCCAGCGCGTCCTTGTCGACGCTACGGAGAACGACCTGGATGTCGGCGGTGGTGAGTTTTTTCATGTCCTCGAAGGTGAACATGAGGCTCTTGACCTTCTCTGCGCTGTCGGGAACCAGCTCCTCGATCGTGGACATGATGCGGTTGAGGTTGGCGCGATCCATGTTGTTCAGGATCTCGGCCATGTTCTCGTGCGGATCGCGCTTCAATGTCTTCCCGAGGTTAGCCATGAACTCCGTCTTCAAGGTCTGCTCGACGTCGTCGAGGACTTCGCGGGACACCGTCTCCATCTTCAGCATACGGACGACCACGTCCCGCGACAGCGCCTCGGGCAATAGGCCGATGACCCGCGACGACTGGTCGGCCTTAATGCGCGAGAGCACGACAGCCACAGTCTGCGGGTACTCGTTCTTGAGGAAGTTGGCGAGGACCGTGTCGTTGACGTTGCCGAGCTTCTCCCAGACGGTGCGGCCGGACGGGCCGCTGATGTCTTGCATGATCGCCTCGACCGCCTCGGGGGGCAGCACTTTGAGCAGGAGCTTCTGAGTCGCTGCGGCCGTTCCTCTCACCGATCCGCCCGAAGATATCTGGTTGGCGAACTCGACGAACAGGCGCTCGACGGTCCGCGCGTCGACCGACCCCAGCGTCGCCATCGATTGCGAGAGGTCGCGAATCTCCTCATCCTCAAGCATCGCAAAGACCTTGGCGGCATAATCCTCTCCGACGGCCAGCATCATGATTGCCGCCTTATCGCCGCCGGTCAGCTTGGCTAGTTCCTTGGTGGCCATGATATCTCCGGACCCATGCTACGAGCGCAGGC
Organism: Asaia bogorensis; assembly: GCA_945897335.1. GTDB lineage: Bacteria > Pseudomonadota > Alphaproteobacteria > SHVZ01 > SHVZ01 > SHVZ01. Next base: position 1,780 of record CAMDFP010000355.1, read on the forward strand.
TGTTGTCGTCGGGACCGGAGCCGCCTTCGAGCTCCGCCCTCAGCTCCGAGCGCAGGCTCTTCATCCTCTGAGCGGCGTCGGAGAGGCCGAGCTTGGCCGATCGCAGGTTCTCGCCGAGAGACGCGCTGTCCTTCTCGAGTTCCTCAATCCTGCTGAGGACCGTTCGCAGCTCCCCGCTGATACGCATGTTCGAGACCAGCAGGAAGACGATCATGACCGCGAGCACGAGCGCCAGAACAAGAAACAGGTAGATCAAAGTGCGCCTCTCACTGGAAGGACAATTCCTGAAGGTGGACCCTCATCTTCCGGTTCAGGCCGAGCCGCTGTGCGGCTTCGATCTCGATCCGCTCCTTGAGCAGCGTCGTCGAAGGCGGCTGCGGCGCAGTGCGACGAGCGGAGACGAGGAAGTCGAATCCCGCGATGAACACAATGTCCTGGAGAACGCCGATTCGCTCGCGCAACGCATCGACACGTGCGGAGTCGACCTCGACCACGACCTTTAGGCCGACGCCTTGCGGCGTGCCGGCCGCGAAGCGGATGCTGACCTTCGGAAGCGCCAGCAATTCCGTCTCCGATCGCGCTTCCTGCCCGGCGAACGACGTAGCCAGCGTGGTCAGTAGGATCAGAGCGATCTTCACTTCGCCGACGCCGATAGTTTCGCGAATTCGCTGGCGAACGGCGTACGCAAGAGGGCACCGGCGACGGTCGGATCGAGCTCGGACACAACCTTGGCCCTCTGTTCGTCGGGGAGAAGGTAGAGCACCGTCGCGGCCTCGACCGCATCCATCTGCGACAACACCGCCGCGAGCTTCTTCGGTTTCATGCTGCGGTAGGCGGCAATCGCCTTCTCGGTCTTCTGGGTCGCATCTTCCCGTATCTTGGTTGCCAACGCCTTCAAACTCTCCTCTCGCTGTGTGATCTCCGACTGCTTGGCCAGCAGCTCCTTCCGCTTTCCCTCGAGCTCGGACTCGACGGCGGCGCGCTGGCTCGCGGACGCCTGCTCGAGCGTCTTCCTTGCGACGTCGAGGCGCCGATCGAGCTCCAGACGCGCCATTTCCAGAGCCCTTTCCCGCATCGCCAGCGTCTCCTCGCGGCGCCGGATCGCCTGGCCGTAAGAATAGGACTGCTCAATGAGCGCCGCCTGCCTTGGTGTGAGGTCGAGGGGATCGAATGCCGAAGGTTCTACCGGCCTCGCCGCAACCTCCGACGCCGGGACAAGAGCCGGCTGCGGTAGTATCCTCGCGGGCGGCGGCGAGGCGGTCGCCACCACTGCAGGGGCGGCCGCCGGCGCCGCTTTGAGAGCCGCCGGCGCCGGAGGAGCGGTCTTGCCGGCATCGGCCGCGGCACTTGACGGCACCAGCAACAATTCCTTGCGGTCGCTGTTCACCAAGGCGCTCCAGATTCCGAGCGTCACGGTCCCCGCCGTCGCCAGGAAGATCAAAATCACGAGTGAGCGCAGGAGACGCATGATCAGCGCAATCCGGCCAACGGATGGTCCCGCGGGCCTGGCTCGCGCGGAGCGACCGCCTCCCGCGCCTCGGGGCCGCGAGGACGGCGTGCCGCCGCGGTCACAGGCGCGTCGTCGATGCGGAAATCGACCACTGGCCTCACGGCCGCCAAGGTGCCGCTCCCGTTGTCGCGGAGGGTGTCCGCCTTTGCGATGAGCTGCTTCAGGTCGTCCTGCGCGACTGAAACGCTCTTCTTGAGCTCATGCACCGTCGTCGCTCCGACGGAAACGACTCGCCCGAATTCCGCGAGCCAGGCCTGAGCCTCGGAGCGAGCGTCTCTGAGGTCTCCGAAGCGCCGATGCACGTTAAGAAGGTAGTAGAGGACGAGCACCAGGAGAGCAGTATGAAATGTCGCCGCCGCCGCGACGATGATCCAGATATTCTCGCTCACAGTACTCTCACCACGATCTGCGTTCCGCTCCGGCCCAGCTCTCCCTTGGCGACTGACTTCGTCCCAATCCGCAAGTCGACCGGACTGGACTTGGTCGCATTGAGATGAAGCACCGACCCGATCGTCCAGGACATGACATCCTCCAAAGTCGACGGCACGCTATCGAGAATGACGTCCACGTTGACCGACGTAATCATCGTCTGCGTGTTGATCTCACTGCCCCAACCGATGTCACCGTCGTTGTTGTCGCCGTAGAACGGCTGACCCAGGATATGGCGGACACTGTGAAACAGGGGTTCCGGGAACGCGATCAGGATCTTGCCGCCCCGGTCCTCCATGTTGAACCGCAAGGCGGCGACGGTCACGGGCGTGTCCGGACGCGCGAGGCGGATGAATCTGGGATTGATCTCGACGCCGTCAAGGACGAAGGCCGGCACCCCGACCGGCTGGAACGAGATCTCCAGATCGGCGAGCATTGTCGACAGCATCCGCCGGACGAGCCGACGCTCGATCGACGTAAACATCCGCCCTTCGAGGGTGCTCCGATCTCCGCCCCGGCGACCGCCCAGGAGCACGTCCACCACCGAGTAGATCAGCTGCGCCTCGACGCAGAACAACGCGAAGCCACGCCACGACGCCGATCGTACAACCCCGATCATCAGCGGAACCTGCAGTGAATTGATGAGATCCGCGAACCGCACCGAGTACATGTTGTCGAGCGAGATGTCGACGTTCTCGCCGGTGAAATTCCGCATCGTGGTGTTGAGCATGCGCACGAAGCGGTCGACGACGATGTCGAGCACCGGCAGTCGGCTGCTACCCGGGCTCTGACGGCTCAGTTGCCGGAGATAGGCACGAAGTCCTTCGTTTTCCTGCTCCGGCCGGTCCTTCAGGAGGTCGGAGATCTCTTGTTGAGTGAGGATCGCCTGTGGCACCCCGGACTGC
>CAMDFP010000356.1 GCA_945897335.1 Asaia bogorensis
TCTCCTGCAGCGCGCGCTGCTTCTCCGAGTTCTGCCTCAGCACCTCGACCGAGCGGGCAAGGCCGCCGATCTCGTCCTGCCGCCCGGTGCCGGGTACGTCGATGTCGAGGTCGCCCTCGGCGATGCGGGCGGTGACCTTCTCGGCGACGTTGATGTCGCGGCTGACGATGCGAACGCCCCTCAGCATCGCCACGAAGAGGACGAGCATGCTGAAGGCGATGGCAGCGGAATGCCAATAGAACCGGAACTCGAGAGCCTGCAGGCGGGCCTCCAGCCCGGCAGCCGATGTCGCCGAGATGGAAGACCACAGATCGACGAGGCCGGTCAGCAGAGCCTCGTCGGCGCCGGCGAGGACCGGCGCCGCATTGGGGGTGAGGACCGTATCGTCGATGGCGGCGAGGAACTTGTGCTCGCGCTCGATCAGCGCCGCCACCTTGGGCACGAACGGAGCCCAACCGCGCCCGTCCTGATCCGATTGCGCCGAACGCTTCATGGCCCGAGCCAGGCTTTGCAGGTGCTCCCGCATGACGCCCATCTGCTGGCCGAGCTGGTCCACCTGCGCGCGCATGACGAAGCCGGTGGACAAGCCGCCTTTCCTTGCCTCTTCGATCTGGAAGATGCGTCCCATCATGTTGGCGCGACCGATCAGGATGCCGGGAAAGATTTCGAACTCCGCGATCTGCGAAAGGACCAGGTCCGCGTTCGGGTCCTCGATATTGTGGAACACGGTCGCGATCTGGACCGCCTGCTCGAGGAGCTGGGCGAGGCTCGACTCGTGCGCCTCTGCGATGCCGGCGATGGTGAGATCGCGCGACTCGCGCAGTGCGAGCACGCGGTCGATCGCCGATTTCAGCTCGGGGATCTCCGCGACGTAGCCGCGCTTCGCCTTCATCTCCCGATGCAGGGTTGCGAGACGTTCCATCGCCGCCTTGATCTGTTCCCCGCTGCGGGTGACCGTCTCGGTCGCCGCCGCGGCGCCCGTGGATTGCGCCCTGAGCTGCGCCACCTCGTGCCGATAGAGGGCGACCCCGAGGTCGCGCAAGGGCGCGACGAAGGATTGGCCGGCGACGATGTCGCGCTGGAACTTGATGGACTCGAACGCGTTGTCCGACAGAATTCCGAACATGATGCCGGACAGCAAGGCCGCACCGGCGATCAGGGCATTCAGCTTCGTCGAGATCTTCATGCGGGCATTGCCCGCGAGCGCTTGCTGGTGGCGTGGCATGGCTTAGCTTAGCTCATCTCGCCGAGGATCTTCTCGACGCGCTGCTTCAGCGCCTCTCGGCCGCTCTCCGCCATGTCAACGTTCTCGATGCCGAGGCGCCGTACATAGGCGCGGACCATGCCAAGCATGGCCTTCCTGATCGTCGAGGACGAGGACGCACAGCGTTCTTTCGACGGGCATTTCACTTTCCTCCTTCTGAGTCAGTGGGTTCGAGCATGGCGGCGACCCGTGGCACTCCATAGGCGACCGACGTCGCTGCATACTGGGCGATGGTCAGCACGCCGGCATGGAGAACCCAGGACCGGGTTTCGCCATCGGAGCTCCTGCGATCGCTCCCCGACCGACTGTCCGTGCGGGGTTGGCGGGTCGGGACGGGGCGACAGAAGATCGGATCGAACCGCCCCTTGGGCCACATGGAGCCGATCAGGGCATGAAATTCGTAGCTGCCGAGGTCGTCCGACATGCCGACGATCGTCGGGGTTCGGGCGCTCTCTGCGACTGGAGCCCCCGCCGCTAGAATTCCTGGTCCCAGTCACCGTTCTTCGGCGCCGCCGTCTTCGCGGAGCTCCGCCGCGGACGCGGAGCCTCGTCCATCACCGGCTCGGCCGGCACCTCCTCTTCCCTGCCGGCGGTGAAGTCCGCCACGACGTTGACGAGCTGGGCCGACTGGTCGGCAAGCGAGGCGGCAGCGGCCGAACTCTCCTCGACCAGCGCGGCGTTCTGCTGGGTCGCCGCGTCGAGATCGTTCAACGCCTTGTTGATCTCGGTGATGCTGCGGGCCTGCTCGCGGCTGCCTGCCGCGATCTCGGGCGCGATCTCGGCGACCCGGCGGACGGTGTCGATGATGCTGGTCAGCGCCTCCCCGGCCTCGCCCGACAGCTTGACGCCCTGGCCGACCTCGCGGCTCGAAACCGCGATCAGGTCGCGGATCTGCTGGGACGCCTGGCGGGAGCGGTCGGCGAGCGAGCGAACTTCCTGCGCCACGACCGCGAAGCCCTTGCCGGACTCGCCTGCGCGCGCCGCCTCGACCGCGGCGTTCAGCGCCAGCAGCTTGGTCTGGAACGAGATCTCCTCCATCACCTGGATGATCTCGGCGATCCGGGCGGACGAGCTTTCGATCCCCGACATGGCGGTGACCACGCTGGCGACCGACTTGCCGCCGTCCTCGGCGCTGGCGAGCGCGTCGGCGGCGAGCTTCCGCGACTGCTCGGAGTTCTGCGCGTTCATCGACACCGTGGCGGAGATCTCGGCCATGGTGGCCACGGTCTCCTGCAGCGCGGAGGCCTGGCGCTCGGTGCGCGCGGCAAGGTCGCTGCTGCCCTGGGAGATCTCGCTGGAGGCGGCGCGGATCGCCTGGACGGATTCCGCGATCCGCTTCCCGGTCTCCGACATGCGGCCCATCATCTCGCGCTCGTTCTCCTGCAGCGCGCGCTGCTTCTCCGAGTTCTGCCTCAGCACCTCGACCGAGCGGGCAAGGCCGCCGATCTCGTCCGGCCGCTCGGTGCCCTCGACGGTTATGTCCAGTTCGCCCGCAGCGATGCGTGCCGTCACCGCCTCTCCCTGGTTGATGTCGCGGGTGACGCTGCGCACGCCCCACCACATGGCGACGAACAACGCCACCATGATCGCAGCCAGCACCGCCGACTGGATGTAGAAGTCGCGGGCGTTGGCGCTCAGCCGCGCGCCCAGGTTGTCATCGACGGCGATCGAAAGGTTGCGCCAGCTTTCCAGCAGTGCGGTCAGGTAGGCCTCGTCTTCCACGACCACTCCGGACGGGGCAGGCACGTTCGCCGTCAACCCTTCGGCGACCATGCCGAAGAAGCGCTGGGAGCGCTCCTGCAGCGCCAGCGCCGGCGCGACATGCCTGTCCCAGTTGCGCCGCGAGTGATCGTCCTTGGCAATGCGGGTGACATCGCGAACCTGCCGTCGGGTGATTTCCTCCAATGCTCCGATCTGCCGCTGGATGCCGTCCTGAAGAACTTTCAGCGGAGCCGCGCTCGACGGGCTTTCCGCTCTCGCGTCCTCGAACACGAAAATCCGTCCGATCAGGTTCGACCGGCTGAGCACCATGTTCGGGAATATCTCGAACTGGGCAGCCATCAGCAGCGTGAAGTCCTCCTCGGTGTCGCCCAGCAGGTTGAAGACGTTCTCGGTCGCGAAGAAGAGCTCTCGCAGCTGGGCGAAGGCGGCCTCGTGCGCCTGCGCGATGGCAGACGCGCTCAGGTCCGGCCGCGGGCGGAGCGATAGGACCCGATCGATCGCCGGCCTCAGCCCGGACACTTCGGGTCCGCTCCTGCCGTCGGCTTCAACGGCCCGATTGGCTGCCGTGAGACTATCCATCGCCGACCGGATGAGATCTTCACTTCTACGAAGAGCATCGCTTTCCGAGATCCGCTTCGATTTCGCCTCGAAGGTAGCGAGCTGATGTCGATAAAGCCCTTCCCCCAGTGCCCGGAGCGGCACGACGTACTGGGCATCAGACTTGAGGTAGCGCTGACTCTGGAGGTTGCTGTTCGTGCGATAGGCGATAAGCCCGTACAATCCGCCCGTCAGCAGCGCGGCAGCGCAGATCAGAGTTGTCAGCTTTGCGGAGATCTTCATTGGGATACACCTTCGACGGATTCGGCGACCCGTCGCAGCGGGTTTCAGGTAAGCGGGCCGAGGACCTTCTCGACGCGCGACTTCAGTGCCTCGAATGACACCGGCTTGACCACGTAGCCGTTGACGCCGGCTTGGACGACCTTCGAGACAGTCTCGCTGTCCGAGTTTCCGGTCACCATGATCACCGGCGTCTTTTTCAGGACCGGATGCGCACGCATGCTCTTCAGCAGGTCGAGGCCGGAGCCGCTGACCATGTGATAGTCCGAGACGACCAGGTTGTAGGGCCGCTTCATCAGCTCCTTCAACGCCTCGCTGCCGCTCTCGGCCATGTCGACGTTCTCGATGCCGAGGCGCCGCACATAGGCGCGGACCATGCCGCGCATGCTTTCCTGATCGTCGACGACGAGAACGCGTAACGTTCTTGCGACGGGCATTTCAATTTCCTCCGTCTGAGGCGGGTTCGAGCATGGCTGCGGCGATACGCTGAAGCGGAAGCTGGCGGACCGCCGCCCCCGCCTCGACCGCGACCCGCGGCATTCCGTAGACGACCGAGGTCCCGGCATCCTGGGCGATGGTCAGGGCGCCGGCGTCGCGCATCGCCTTCAGGCCGGCCGCCCCGTCGCGTCCCATGCCGGTGAGGAGCACGCCGGCGCAGCGGCTGCCGAAGCGCGCCAGCGAGGTGAAGAGTCGGTCGATCGAGGGGACATGAATGGTGCCGGGCACTTCGTCGACCAGCCGGCAGACCGGCCGGCCGTTGCCGTCCCGGGCG
>CAMDFP010000357.1 GCA_945897335.1 Asaia bogorensis
TCAAGCGCGAGGTCGATGACGGCCACGAGATCGCGGTCGTCGTCTCCGCCATGTCCGGGGCGACCAACCAGCTGGTGAAGTGGGTGAACGAGATCAGCCCGCTCCACGACGCACGTGAGTACGACGTGGTCGTGGCAACCGGCGAGCAGGTCACCATCGGTCTCTTGGCGCTGGCTCTCCAGGAGCTCGGCGTCAACGCCCGGTCCTGGGCTGGCTGGCAGATTCCGGTCGAGACCGACCAGGTTCACGGCAAGGCACGCATCCTGAATGTCGACTGCGCCGAGCTGATTCGCGGATTTCGCGACCGGCAGGTGGCGGTGGTGGCCGGATTCCAGGGAATCGCCCCCGACCGCCGCATCACCACGCTGGGCCGCGGCGGCTCCGATACCTCGGCCGTGGCCCTGGCCGCCGCGCTGAAGGCCGATCGTTGTGACATTTTTACCGATGTCGACGGCGTCTACACGACGGACCCGCGTATCGTTGCGAAGGCGCGTAAGCTCGATAAGATCACCTACGAGGAAATGCTTGAGATGGCGTCGCTGGGCGCCAAGGTGCTGCAGACCCGCTCGGTCGAGCTTGCCATGAACCACCGGGTTCGGGTGCAGGTCCTGTCGAGCTTCGAGGATAAGCCCGGAACTCTGGTTGTCGGCGAGGACGAGATCGTGGAACAGGAAGTGGTGAGCGGCATAGCCTACAGCCGCGACGAAGCGAAGATCACCGTGCGCAAGGTGCCGGACCGCCCGGGCATCGCCGCCGGCATTTTCGGCCCGCTCGCGGATGCCGCGATCAACGTCGACATGATCGTCCAGAACGCCTCCGATGACGGCACGACCACCGACCTCACCTTCACCGTCGGCCGCGCCGACCTCGAGCGCGCGATCCATGTACTGAAGGGCCGCGAGGGCGATCTCAAATACGGCGGCGTCGTCTCCGATGCCGCCGTGTCCAAGGTTTCGGTCATCGGCGTCGGCATGCGCAGCCACGCCGGCGTCGCCCAGAGGATGTTCAAGTCGCTCGCCGACAAGGGCATCAACATCCAGGTGATCTCCACCTCCGAGATCAAGGTGAGCGTCCTCATCGGCGAGGAGTACACCGAGCTCGCGGTGCGCGCGCTGCACACCGCCTATGGCCTGGACGGCGCCTGAACCCCTGACCAGCGCCGCTCGGCGCGGCGCTGAGCGGCTTGACCGCCTGTGGCGGCGCGGCCGCGACTTCCTAGGCACGCGCTACGCCATCATGGGTGGCGCCATGACCTGGGTCTCCGAACGCAGGCTGGTCGCTGCCATCTCTGAAGGCGGCGGTTTCGGCGTGCTCGCCTGCGGGGCCATGAAGCCCGAACGGCTGTCGGAAGAGATCCGCGCGACCCGCGCTCTGACGACCAGGCCTTTCGGCGTCAACCTGATCGTCATGCATCCCGAGCTGGACGGGCTGATCGACGCCTGCCGCACCGAGCAGGTCTCGCATGTCGTGCTGGCCGGCGGGCTGCCCTCGATGGCCGTCGTCAAGCGGATCAAGGACGGCGGTGCCAAGGTCATGACCTTCCTGCCGGCCGCCGTCGTCGCCAACAAGCTGATTCGTGCCGGCGTCGACGCCTTCATCACCGAGGGGGCCGAGGCCGGCGGGCATATCGGCGCGGTGTCGACCTCGGTCCTGGCCCAGGAGATCCTGCCGGCGGTCAAGGACGTGCCGGTGTTCGTCGCCGGCGGCATCGGCCGAGGCGAGGCGATCGCGAGCTATCTCGAGATGGGGGCGGCGGGCTGCCAGCTCGGTACGCGCTTCGTCTGCGCCACCGAGTCCATCGCCCATCCGAACTTCAAGCGGGCCTTCATCCGCGCGGCGGCACGCGACGCCATGCCGTCGATCCAGCTCGACCCGCGCTTTCCGGTGACTCCGGTCCGCGCCATCGTCAACAAGGCGACCGAGCGTTTCCTCGAGACCCAGCGGTCGATCCTCGACCGCTTCAACCGGGGCGAGATTCCGAAGGACCAGGCCCAGCTCGCCATCGAGCATTTCTGGGCGGGCGCGCTCCGGCGCGCGGTCATCGACGGAGACGTCGAGACCGGATCGCTGATGGCCGGCCAGTCGGTCGGCATGGTCACGTGCGAGCAGCCGATCTCGGAGATCCTGGAGGAGCTGGTGGGCCAGGCGTCCGGCGCCCTCGCCGGGAGAGACCTGAACGGAGACGCCTGATGCCGCCGTCGGGGACACTCGGCGGCGGCTCGCGCCAGCTCCTGAAGCGGCTCAGGGATGTGATGGCCGGGCAGGGATCCGGCCAGGAGCGGCTCGACCGCATCGTCCGTGCCATCGCCCAGGGCCTGGTCGCCGAGGTGTGCTCCTGCTACCTGCTCCGCGGCGGCATGCTGGAGCTGTTCGCGACCGAGGGCCTGAAGCCCGAAGCCGTGCACCAGACGCGGCTTGCGATCGGCGAGGGCCTCGTCGGCGACATCGCCGCCCATGCGCGCCCGCTGGCGCTCGCCGACGCCCAGGGCCATCCGAACTTCGCCTACCGCCCGGAGACGGGTGAGGAGACCTTCCACTCGCTGATGGGAGCGCCGATCCTCCGCGGCGGCCGCGTGCTCGGCGTCGTCGTCGTCCAGAACCGCACTAAGCGGCACTATGCCGAGGACGAGGTCGAGACGCTGGAGACTGTCGCCATGGTGGTGGCGGAGCTGGTTTCGGCCGGTCTCGTCACCGACCAGGACGCGCTGGCGGCCGAGCAGGGCGAGCCGCTGCCGGCCCGGCTCGAAGGTCTGCACGTCCATGACGGCGTCGCCGTCGGCACCGCCGTCCTGCACCGCCCGCGCATCGAGGTGCGCCGCGTCGTCGCCGAGGATCCGGAAGTCGAGCTTGCCCGCCTCGAAGCGGCGGCCACCGGGCTCCAGAGCCAGCTCGACGAGCTGTTCGCGGCGTCCGAGCTCGCCCGCGGGGGCGAGCACGAAGGCGTGCTCGAGGCCTACCGCATGTTCGCCCAGGATCGCGGCTGGAACGCCAAGCTGAGGGAGGCGATCCGCTCGGGCCTCACCGCCGAGGCCGCGGTGCAGAAGGTTCAGAACGACACGCGGGCGCGGCTGGCCCAGGTGGTCGATCCCTACCTCCGCGAACGGCTGATGGATCTCGACGACCTGCACCACCGGCTGATCCAGCATCTCACCGGCGATGCGGGCCGGCGGGAGCTGCCCGACGACGCCATCGTGGTCGCCCGCACCATGGGCCCGGCCGAGCTCCTGGAATATGACCGCTCGAAGCTGAAGGCGCTGGTGTTGGAGGAAGGATCGGCGACCGCGCATGTCGCCATCATCGCCCGTGCACTCGACCTGCCGACGGTAGCGCGGGTGCCCGAGATCCGCGACCAGGTCTCGCCCGGCGACCGGCTGATCGTCGACGGCGCCCATGGCGTCGTCTATGTGCGGCCGGGCGACGACGTCGTCGAGGCCATCTCGACGCTGGTGGCTGCGACCCGCGCCGCCGAGATCCGCCATGCAGGCCTGCGCGACTTGCCGGCGGTGAGCCTCGACGGCGTCTCGGTCTCGCTGAATCTGAATGCCGGGCTCCTGGTCGACCTGGCTCAGCTCGACCGCACCGGCGCCGACGGCGTCGGCCTCTACCGCACCGAGATCAGCTTCATGGTGCGGGCCCGCTATCCGACGGTCGCCGAGCAGACGTTGATGTACCGGCAGGTGCTGTCGATCGCCGGCGACCGGCCGGTGGTCTTCCGCACCCTCGATGCCGGCGGCGACAAGCGGCTGCCCTATCTGCCCTACGACGAGGACGAGAACCCGGCGATGGGCTGGCGCGCGATCCGCATGACGCTGGATCGGCCCTCGCTGCTGCGCCAGCAGTTCCGCGCCCTTCTTCTCGCGGCGGAGGGACGGCCCCTCAGCCTGATGTTTCCGATGGTCTCCGAGGTCGACGAGCTGGTTCGGGCGCGAGTGATCCTGGATATCGAGCTCGAACGGCTGTCGCGGACCGGCGTTGCCACACCCGCGACGCTCCGAGTCGGAGCCATGATCGAAGTCCCGGCGCTCCTCTACCAGATGCCGGCGCTGCTCCCGCGCGTCGACTTCCTGTCTGTCGGCTCGAACGACCTGCTGCAGTTCCTGTTCGCCGCCGATCGCGGCAGCCCCAGCCTCGCCAACCGCTACGATCCCCTGTCGCCGGCGGTCCTGGCGGTCATGGCCAAGCTCGCGGCCGAGGCTGGACGGGCCGGCGTGCCGATTACCGTCTGCGGCGAGATGGCGGGGCGTCCGCTGGAGGCCATGACCCTGATCGGACTCGGATTTTCATCCCTGTCGATGACGGCGGGGGCGTTGCCGCCGGTGAAGGCGATGATTCGCAGCCTCAAGGTGGGGCCGCTCTCGTCATACCTCTTCCGGTTGATCGAGGCGCCGGATCGTAGCGTCAGAGAAATACTGAAAGCTTATGCCGCCGATCACGGGATCGCGATCTAGGGCGTGTCCTCAATTAAGCCAAATGGCGATCGAGGCCAGATAGATTGCGGCGAGGAAGTTTCTGGCACGTTTGTCGTAGCGCGTGGCGATGGCTCGGAACTGCTTGAGCTTGCAGAAGAAATTTTCGATGAGATGCCGAGCTTTG
>CAMDFP010000358.1 GCA_945897335.1 Asaia bogorensis
GGTGGCGGTGGCGGCAGCGGCGGCGGCGGTGGCGGACCGTGGGGGGGCGGCGGCAATAGCGGCGGCCCGAAGAGCCCCTGGGGGCGTGGTCCCGGCGGCATGCAGCCGGGACCTCGAGGACATCCTCCGCAAGGGTCAGGACCGCATGCGGCGGATCTTCCCGGGCGGTGTCGGCGGCGCCCGCGGGGTCGGCTTTGCCGTGCTCATCGGCCTGCTTCTGTGGTTCGCCAGCGGCTTCTACCGGGTCGCCCCGGACGAGCAGGGCGTGGTGCTGCGCTTCGGCCAGTGGGTCCGCACCGCGAGCCCCGGCCTCAACTATCATTTACCTCGGCCGATCGAATCGGTGCTGACGCCCAACGTCACCCGCGAGAACCGGATCGAGATCGGCTTCCGCAGCGCCGACGGCACCCGCGGCGGCGCCAAGCGCGACGTGCTCGACGAAAGCCTGATGCTGACCGGCGACGAGAACATCGTCGACATCGACTTCGTCGTCTTCTGGCGGGTCAAGGACGCCGGCCAGTTCCTCTTCAACAACCGCCAGCCCGAAGCGACGGTGAAGGCGGCGGCGGAAGCGGCGTTGCGCGAGGCCGTCGGCCAGAAGCCGATTCAGACGGTCCTCACCGAGGGCCGCGCCCAGATCGAGGCGCAGACGGTCGAACTGCTTCAGCGCCTCCTGGACGAGTACAAGGCCGGCATCGAGATCCGCCAGGTGCAGATGCTCGAGGTCGACCCGCCGTCCCAGGTGGTCGATGCCTTCAACGAGGTCCAGCGGGCCCGCGCCGACAAGGAGCGCCTCCGGAACGAGGCCGACGCCTACCGCAACGACGTGGTGCCGCGCGCCCGAGGCGAGGCCGAGAAGCTGATCCAGGAAGCCCGCGCCTATCGCGAGGAGGTGGTGGCCCGCGCAACCGGTGACGCCAACCGCTTCAAGGCGATCTACGAGGCCTACAAGGTCAACAAGGACGTGACCACCCAGCGCATCTACCTCGAGACGATGGAGGAGGTGCTGCGGGGGGCGCAGAAGGTGGTGATCGACAAGCAGGCCAGCGGCGGAGGCGGCGTGCTGCCCTATCTGCCGCTGCCCGAGATCCGCAAGAAGGCCGAGGAGAAGAAGCCATGAGCCGCCAGTTCCTGGGCGCGCTCGCCGCCGCCGTCGTCGCCATCGCCGTCGTCGCCTGGGGGTCGCTGTTCACCGTGCCCCAGCACCAGCAGGCGCTGGTGCTGCAGTTCGGCGATCCCAAGCGCGCGATCCCCGAGCCCGGCCTCAAGATCAAGCTGCCGTTCATCCAGGACGTGCAGTACTTCGAAAAGCGCATCCTCGACATCGACGCGCCGAAGCAGCAGGTCATCCTGGTCGACCAGAAGCGGCTCGACGTCGACGCCTACGGGCGCTACCGCATCGTCGATCCGCTGCGCTTCTACCAGACGGTCTCGAACGAGGTCGGCGCCCGCGCCCGCCTCGGCGCCATCATCAACTCGGCGATGCGCCGCGTGCTCGGCAACGAGTCCCTGACCAACCTGCTCTCGGTCCGGCGCGGCCAGATCACCCAGGCGATCTTCCAGGACGTCAGCCAGGCGGCGCTGCCGCTCGGCATCGAGGTGATCGACGTCCGCGTCAAGCGCGCCGACTACCCGGACCAGACCAGCCAGGCGATCTACGCCCGGATGAAGTCCGAGCGTGACCGCGAAGCCCGCGAGTTCCGCGGCGAAGGCTCCGAGGTTGCCCAGCAGATCCGTGCCGACGCCGACCGCCAGCGGGTGGTTACCGTCGCCACGGCCCAGCAGCAGGCGCAGAGCCTCCGCGGCCAGGGCGATGCCCAGGCGATCCAGATCTATGCCGATGCCTTCGGCCAGGATCCGGAGTTCTTCAGCTTCTACCGCTCGATGGAGGCCTACAAGAACGCGCTGGGCGACGGCTCGACCACGCTGGTGCTGTCTCCGGACAGCCAGTTCTTCCGGTACTTCAACGACATCACCGGCAAGGGCGGGAACGGGAAATAGGCCAGAACGGCGTGGAGCACGCCCTCCTCGCGGTCGGCCTCGTGCTGGCGGTCGAGGGTGCGCTCTACGCGCTGTTCCCCGAGGGAATGCGGCGCGCGCTGGCGATGGCATTGGCGCTGCCGGCCGACCAGCTCCGCCTCGCCGGGGTCGCTGCCGCCGTGCTCGGCGTCGGGATCGTCTGGCTGGTCCGCGGCTGAAGCCGTCGGCTTGCAGTCACGAGCGTGTGATGGGACCTGCCCGCTCCCCCGTCCGCCGTGCCATAATTCGACCACAGGATGGATGTTCATTGATGAAGGGGGCACGGATCGATTCCCGTGGCCCGGACGCCCACGTCGGTTCGGAAGCGGATGCTTCCGGCCCGCGACGGAATTTTGTGATCTAGAGGAGAGTTCCCCGTGTTCGGAGCACATCTCGTTCGCGGCCAGTCAGATGAGGCGCCTCGCCTCTCGAAGCCGGCCGGGCGCGGCAAGCGCGCCGCTCTGGCGCTGGTCGCCGGTCTTCTGCTGGTTCCCGCCTTCGGCACCGAGGCGCGCACGCCACCCGACAGCTTCGCCGATATCGCCGAGCAGCTGCTGCCGGCGGTGGTCAACATCTCGACCACCCAGACGGTGAAGCGCGAGGAGCGCGCGCAGGGGGGCCAGCAGGCTCCGCAGAACCGCCAGGGCCGTCCCGGCCCCGAGATCCCGCAATTCCCCCCGGGCTCGCCCTTCGAGGAGTTCTTCAAGGACTTCTTCGACCGCGGCCAGCGGCCTGACCAGGCGCCCAGGCGCGCCAGCTCGCTGGGATCGGGCTTCATCATCGATCCCGCGGGATACGTGGTCACCAACAACCATGTGATCGACGGCGCCGATGCCGACGGCATCACCGTGAGGCTGCAGGACGACACCGAGTTCAAGGCGAAGCTCCTGGGCAAGGACGCCAAGACCGACATCGCGCTGCTCAAGATCGAGCCCGGCAACAAGAAGCTGGTTGCGGTGAAGTTCGGCGATTCGACCAAGATGCGGGTGGGCGACTGGGTGCTGGCGATCGGCAACCCCTTCGGCCTCGGCGGCTCGGTCACCGCCGGCATCGTCTCGGCCCGGGCGCGCGACATCAATTCCGGCCCCTATGACGACTTCATCCAGACCGATGCGTCGATCAACAAGGGCAATTCCGGCGGCCCGCTGTTCAACATGGCGGGCGAGGTCATCGGCGTGAACACGGCGATCTATTCGCCGACCGGCGGCTCGATCGGCATCGGCTTCTCGGTGCCTGCCGCCATGGCGAAGCCGGTCACCGACCAGCTCCGCGAGTTCGGACGCACCAAGCGCGGCTGGCTCGGCGTCAAGATCCAGGCCGTCACCGACGAGATCGCCGAATCGCTCGGCCTCGGCAAGGCGCGCGGCGCGATGATCGCCTCGGTCTCCGAGAACGGCCCGGCCGAGAAGGCGAAGCTGCGCCAGGGCGACGTCATCCTGAACTTCGACGGCAAGGATGTGAACGAGATGCGGCGCCTGCCGCGGGTCGTCGCCGAGAGCGGCGTCAACAAGGACGTGCCGGTGCAGATCTGGCGCGACGGCAAGCCGCTGACCGTGACCGTCAGGGTCGGCGAGCTCGAGGAGAACGAACAGGTCGCCGCGGTCCCGGCCAAGGTCGAGCCGAACCAGTCGACGCGCGGGACCCAGTCCAAGGTGGACGCGCTCGGCGTCATGCTGGCGCCGATCTCCCCTGAGCTCCGGCAGAAATTCGACATCGACCAGAACGCGAGCGCCGGCGTAGTTGTTACCGAGGTCGACCAGAACGGCCCGGCCGCCGAGAAGGGCGTGAAGCCGGGCGATATCATCGTCGAGGTCGGCCAGGAGGAAGTGAAGACCCCGGCCGACATCAAGGCCAAGGTCGACAAGGCGCGTCAGGCCGGCCGTCGGTCGGTGCTGCTGCTGGTCGACCGCCAGGGCGAGATGCGCTTCATTGCGCTCCGCATCGACAAGGGCTGAGTTCATCCCCCCGAACGGCCCCTGACCTACGGAGTGCGAGGCGGCGCCGGATCTTCGGATCCGGCGCCGTTTTGCTAGGAGGGCGGCCGTCGCTCGAACAGTTGGGCCATGAACTCCGGCGCTGCGAGCTTGAGGATCATCATCACGCCGGCCATCACCGCCACCGCATAGACGGCGCTGAACCCTTCAGAGCAGGGGCCGAGGATGCCGGTCTCGTACCGGCTCATCGGCCCGCACGAATCGAGGTACAGGTGGCGCATCCGATTGCAGAAGAAGGCCGCGACGAAGTAGCAGGCAAACAGGCGAAGACGGTACTCGAGCATGGACCGGCCCTCATAGTTGAATGACCGCTCTCGCACGCAAATGCTACCACAAGTACGTGACCTGGGTCGACACCTGGAGCGCCTTTGATGGCGGATGATGAGATCGCCATGACCGACGAGATGATGATCCGGCGTGCGGTTGAGGCGGATCTCCCGGCCATCGTCCGCCTGCTCGCCAACGACCCCCTTGGGAAGACCCGCGAGCGCGATGCCGAGCCCCTGCCCGAAGCCTATCTCCAGGCCTTCGCCGCCGTCGAGGCCCAGGCCGGCAACGCCGTCCTGGTCGCCGAG
>CAMDFP010000359.1 GCA_945897335.1 Asaia bogorensis
TGCGCTTGAAGACGAACCGGTCGGCCGGCGGGGTCGTCGCCAGCATCCAGGGCTGAAGCGTCGGCAGGTCGGGATTGTCGACGCGGTACTGGTTGTCGCGGCGATTGTGCAGGACCGCCCAGTTGCGCACGCGCTCATCGCGTACCCTCTTCTCGAGCTCGGCCGGCGGCGCGTAGCGCTCGTGGAAAGTCTTGAGGTAGTGGGCGGGCGCGAAGATCTCGAGCGGTCGCGGGCCGGCCAGCGCCGGAAGGAAGGTCGGGTTCGGCTGCGACCAGGTGTAGCGGACGACGGTCGGCGACAGGATCTCGAAGACCGGCCGCTCGCCGTCGACCAGCAGCTCGACCGGCACGCCCGAGGGGCGGAGCCGGGAATTGCCGAAGACGTCCTCCCAGACATAGCGGAAGTCGTCCGTGGTGAAGGGCGCGCCATCGGACCAGCGGTGCCCGGGGCGGAGATGGAAGGTGAAGCGGCGCTCGTCCTCGACCTCGACCTTCTCGGCGATGTCGGGCTGCAGCTTGAACTGGGCGTCGTAGCCGATCAGTCGGGCATAGCCGTAGACGACGGCGAAGCGCGTGTCGGAGGCGCCGCCGGCGATCATCCGCCAGCTGCCGCCGTGCCGGCCCAGCGTCTGGAAGGGGAAGAGCTTGGCGACGTCCGGGCGATCGGGCAGACGCTGGCCGACCGGCGGCAGCTGGCCGGCGGCGACCGCCTCCAACAGGCTGGTCGGCTCGCGGAAGGTCTGGGCCGAAGCTCCGGCAGACGCCAGCGCCAGGACCAGGGCGATCAGCAGGCGCATCACGCCACCTCCTTGAAGACCGGCATCGCGGTTGCACGCACGAAATGTTCGTCGCCGAGATCGACCATCGCCGCCGGCTTGGTTCCGTCGATGCGGAAGGGCTCGGGCCAGGCCGACGGCACCGAGGCCTTGCTGTCGACGACATGGGCGAAGTCGAGCTTGCGTTCGAGGTCGGGCTCGGGCACCGCCGAGAGCAGCGCGCGCGTATAGGGATGCACCGGGTTCCGGAACAGCTCCTCGCGCGGCGCCACCTCGACCAGGCGGCCGGCGCACATCACCGCGATGCGGTGCGCGACATAGTCGACCACCGCGAGATTGTGGCTGATGAACAGGTAGGTGAGGCCGAGCTGCTTCTGCAGGTCCTTCAAGAGGTTCAGGATCTGCGCCTGGATCGAGACGTCGAGGGCGGAAACCGGCTCGTCGCAGATCAGGAGATCGGGGCTGAGCGCCAGCGCGCGCGCGATGCAGATGCGCTGGCGCTGGCCGCCGGAGAAGCTGTGCGGGTAGCGCTTGAGATGGCGGACGTCGAGGCCGACCAGCCGCATCAGCTCCTTCACCCGCTCGGCCCGCTCCGCCTCCTCGGCGATGCCGTGGATCATCAGCGGCTCGGCGATGATGTCGAACACGGTCATGCGCGGGTTCAGCGAGCCGAACGGATCCTGGAACACGTACTGCATCTGCCGGCGGAAGCGGATGAGGTCGCTGCCTTCCAGCGCCAGCATGTCGACCGGCGTGCCATGGTCGTTGAAGATCGCCGAGCCGGAATCGGGTTTGAGTGCGCGCAGCAGGATCTTCGAGAGCGTGGTCTTGCCGCAGCCGCTTTCGCCGACCAGTCCTAAGCACTCGCCGCGCCTGACCTCGAAGGAGACGTCGTCGACCGCCAGCACCTTGCCGGCCGACTTGTCGCCGAACCAGGCGGTCTTGCGGATCTGGAAGCTCTTGGTGATGCCCTTGACCGCGAGCAGAGGCCCGGCGGCGTCGGCGCCTTCCGGCCAGGCCGGCTTCTCCGCCATCAGCCGGCTGTGCTCGCTCTTGATCTCGCGCAAGGGGACCAGCCGCTCGCCCGGCTTCATGCCGACCCGCGGCACCGCCCGCATCAGCGCCTTGAGATACGGATGCTCGGGCGCGCGGAAGATGTCCTCGACCGTGCCCGACTCCATCACGCGGCCGCGATACATCACCACCACTTCCTGGGCGATGTTGGCGACGACGCCGAGATCATGGGTGATGACCAGGACCGCCATGCCGAGCTCCTGCTGGAGATCGGCGATCAGTTTGAGGATCTGCGCCTGGATGGTGACGTCGAGCGCGGTGGTCGGCTCGTCGGCGATCAGGAGCGCCGGCCGGCAGATCAGCGCCATCGCGATCATGGCACGCTGGCGCAGACCGCCCGAGAGCTCGAAGGGATAGGTGTCGACCGCCTTCTTCGGGTCGGGGAATCCCACCAGCCGCAGGATCTCGCGGGTCGCCTCCAGCGCCTGGGCCCGGCTGACCGGCTTGTGCAGCTCGAGCGTCTCGGCGATCTGGTCGCCGACGGTATGCAGCGCCGAGAGCGAGGTCATCGGCTCCTGGAAGATGATCGAGATGCGCCCGCCGCGGATGGCGCGCATGCCGCGGCTTTCCGGCGGCATGTGGGCGATGTCGTTGACGGTGCCGGCCTTGGTCGGGTCGGCGAACAGGATCTGGCCGGAGGCGACACGGGCGGCCTTCGGCAGGATGTTCATGATCGCCTGCGAGACCACGGTCTTGCCCGAGCCCGACTCGCCGACCAGCGCCGTGGTCTGGCCATAGCGCACCCGGAAGCTGACGCCGTCGACGGCGACCAGCTGCCCCTCCGGCAGGTCGAAGACGATCTTGAGATCGTTGACGCGAAGGAGCGGGCTGGTGCTCATCGGCTTTCGGGGCTCAGTCCTTCGCCTTCGCCGGCTCGAAGCCGAGCGAGGCGAAGTTGGAGATGGTGGCCTCGGTCAGCTCGATGCCCTTGGCCCGCGCCGTCATGTGCGCCCGCCGCGCCACGTCGGGGAAGCCGTCGAGGGTGGAATCGAAGCGGAGCTTGCCGGTCGGCCCTCGTAGCATCAGCTGCATCCAGCCCTGGGTGCGGTCGCGCTTGGTCGAGTAGTAGCTGAGCTTGACCTCGATCAGCTCCGACCACTTCATCTCCTGGCGCCAGAGCCCGTGCGTCGCCACTTTGATGTCGTCGACCTCGACCACGGTGCGGTGGCGAAGCGCCGTGCGCGCGCCGAAGACCGCGAAGAGAAGCGCCAGCGGCCCCAGGATGTATGGGGCGCCCGAGCCCGGCGGCGACAGCAGCAGCGGCGTTCCGGTGAGCGCCAGGCCGAAGGCCGCTCGGATGTAGTCACCCATCATCGCCTGGGTCGGGTAGCGGTGTTCGGTCATGCAGGAGAGAGTCCGAAGGCTTGGGCCGGCGTGAGCCAGCGGATGGCGGGATGCGCGCGGGTGACGTCGAGCAGCCGGCCGAGGAAGCCCCTGGCCGGCGCGTCATGGACGAGATGGTGGGTCAGGAGGCCGGTCGGCTCGCCCGCATCCGCCCGGCCGAGGCGGCGGTCGGCGAGATGGCCGATCAGCGCCCCCAGCGTCGGCTCGTCGCCGGCGAAGCGGCGTTCCCGCCAGTCGATCAGGTCGACATGGGTATTGACCTGGGCGAGGCCCGGCGCCGCCTCCGCTGCCGGACGCGGCCGGAAGGTCGAGAGGCCGCGGAAGCCCAGGCCCGGCAAGAGGGCCACGACCTCGGGGGCGATCCGGTTCCAGGGCGGCGCCAGCACCGGCAGCACGCGCCCGGCGAAGAGGTCGAGAAGGCGCCGGCGCCCCGTAGCGAGCTCGCCGGCGACGCCGGCGGCCGGACGCTCGGGCCCGAGTTCGGCCTTCTTCTTCAGACCGTGATCGGTGTGGGCATAGCCGTGCTGGAAGAGGGCATCGCCCGGCAGCGACGGGGCCGCGTCCCGGGGCACCACGGCCAGCGCCGGGACCACGCCATGGGCGGATGTCAGGTCGTGAAGCCGGGCAAGCGCCGCCGTCGGCGCGACCGCATCGTCGTCGCGCCACCACAGCGTCGCCAGCCTTGCCGCCTCTCCCCAGGCGTCGAGCTCCCGCCCCAGATCCTCCCAGACGCCCATTCGCCTCCAGACGCTTCGCCGTTCGGCCGAGACTATAGCCCGCCATATGTCTGTTTCCAGCCGCAAATCCCCCGCCGCGGCACCGGCGGCCCCCCGGGCGGCTCCCGGTCGCAATTCCTTGACCCGGAAGGCGCTTCGCACCTAAACAGGGATCATCCTCCGGGCTCGTTAACGACCGGTATGCTGCGTCGCCTCGCCGTCCTCCTCCTCATCCTCCTGGCATCCGGGCTCGCGCCCGCCGAGGCCGCCAACGAGAGCGGCTTGCCTTTGCCGCGCTTCGTCTCGGTGCGCTCGGGCGAGGTCAATCTCCGCACCGGCCCCGGTACCCGCTATCCGGTCGAGTGGGTTCTGACCAAGCGGGCGATGCCGGTCGAGGTGATCCAGGAATTCGACACCTGGCGACGGATCCGCGACTACCAGGGGTCCGTCGGCTGGGTCCAGGCCAGCTTCCTCACCAACCGCCGCACCCTGATCGTCACCGGCGCCACAAGGAAGCTCCGCGACGACAAGGCCGAGGACGCGGCCGCCGTCGCCATGGTCGAACCCGGCCTGGTCGGGCGCCTGCTCGAATGCCGCGACGTCTGGTGCCGCGCCGAGATCGGCGGCTACAAGGGCTGGCTGAAACGCGGCGAGTTCTTCGGCGCGTATCCGGAC
>CAMDFP010000360.1 GCA_945897335.1 Asaia bogorensis
GCGCGCTCGACCTCGATTGCGGGCGTGCGTCCGCGGAGCGCATGTCCGAGGTTGGACCAGCTGCCGGCCTCTGCCGGCGTCAGCATCAGCGCCGATCGGAACAGCCTCGCGCCGGCGGCCGGATCGCCCGTCGAGGCGAGCACGGCGCCGAGGCTGTTGCGATAGACGGCGACGCCCGGCTGCGCGGCGACGGCGCGGCCGATGACGTCGAGCGCGCCCTGGAGGTCGCCGGCCCGCCAGCGTTCCAGGCCCTCGGCATGGAGGAGATCGGCGGTCACGGCGATCAGGACGAGGCCGTGGTCCAGTCGCGGATCGCGCGGAAGACCTCGATCATGCCTTCCGGGGGCTTCTGCCCCGGCCGGTTCAGCGAGTGGTCGGCACCGGGAAGCCGGAGCGCCATGACCTCGCGGCCGCCGGCGCGAAGGCGCGCCACCAGCGCGTCATGAGCGGCGACCGGCCAGTTGGCATCCGCTTCGCCCTGGGAGGCAAAGACACGCGCCGACGACGCCATGAGGTCGGCGACAGGATCGGCCGCGAGGAAGCTCGTCCAGCGTCGATGCGGATGACCGAGGGAGAGATCCGTGGTGCTGTCCGGCGCCGCGCGGATGCGGGCGATGAGCGAAACCGTATCGGCCCTCGGCCGCTTCCGTCCTTCGCCCCATAGGATCAGCTCCTCGGCCGGATCGGGGCCGGGCGAGGCGAGCAGGGCCGCGTGGCTGACCTGCCGATCGAGCCTGGCCAGGCGCGCAGCAAGCACGCCGCCTTCTGAATGACCGATGACGAGCGTGCGTCCACCGACAATGTCGGTCAGCTTCCGTGCCGCGGCGAGCACCGCCGTCAGTGCTTCGGCCCAGCGCTCGACCGTGTGCTCTTCGAGGAAGGCGGCGGGGCAACCCTCGGCGGTGCCGCCGACCGGCGCCTCGGCCGTGGTGCGGGCGCCGGGCTTCTCGACCGCAAGCACGCGGTAGCGATCATCGCCGACGCTGCGGAAGACGTTGTGATAGCCGACCGCGCTCATGGCGCCGTCTGGGAGCGGTCGGAACAACGCACTGCAGCCGGAGCCCTGGATCACCAGCGCCAGCGGCTTCGCCGTCGAGCTGTCTGAGAGATAATAGGTGATGCTCCGACCAAGGCCGTCGGTGGCATTCAGGCGTTCGAAGCGGGTGCCGGGAACGCGTTCGGCCGCGGCCTGGGCGGCTGCCAGCAGCAGCCCGGCCAGGACGAGGACGAGCTGGCGCGTCAGGAACCGCCGCATTGCGCGCGGTGGCGCATCAGGTGATCGGCCAGCACCACGGCCATCATCGCCTCGCCGACCGGAACCGCGCGGATGCCGACGCAGGGGTCGTGCCGGCCCTTGGTCGAGATCTCGGTCTCCTGTCCGTGCAGGTCGACGGTGCGCCGGGACGAGAGGATCGAGCTGGTCGGCTTGACCGCGAAGCGGACCACGACGTCCTGGCCGGAGGAGATGCCGCCGAGGATGCCGCCGGCCTGGTTGGAGAGGAACGAGACGTCACCGTCCTTCATCCGCATCTCGTCGGCATTGGCTTCGCCGGAGAGCTCGGCCGCACCCATGCCGGCGCCGATCTCGACGCCCTTCACCGCGTTGATGCTCATCATCGCCTTGGCGAGATCGGCGTCCAGCTTGTCGTAGATCGGATCGCCGAGGCCGGCGGGAACGCCGGACGCGATCACCTCGACCACGGCGCCGACCGACGATCCGGCCTTCCGCACTTCGTCCAGCACGCCGTGCCATGACTGGGCCGAGACCGGGTCCGGACACCAGAAGGGGTTGTTGGCGCACTCGTCCCAGTTCCAGCGAGAGCGGTCGATGCGGTGGGTTCCCACCTGCACCAGCGCGCCGCGGATGGTGATGCCGTCGCCCAGGATCTTGCGTGCGATCGCGCCGGCGGCAACACGGCTCGCGGTCTCGCGCGCCGACGACCGTCCGCCGCCGCGATAGTCGCGGATGCCGTATTTCTTCCAGTAGGTGTAGTCGGCGTGGCCGGGACGGAACTTGTCCTTGATCTCGCCGTAGTCCTTCGAGCGCGCGTCCTCGTTCTCGATCATCAGCGAGATCGGTGTGCCGGTGGTGACGCCCTCGAACACGCCGGAAAGGATCTTCACTTGGTCGGGCTCGCGCCGCTGGGTGGTGAAGCGCGACTGGCCGGGCTTGCGCTTATCCAGCCAGACCTGGATGTCGGGCTCGGAAAGCGGGATCAGCGGCGGCGTGCCGTCGACGACGCAGCCGATCGCCGGCCCATGGCTCTCGCCCCAGGTCGTGAAGCGGAAGACGCTGCCGAAGCTGTTGCCCGCCATCTTGGCGATCCCTCAGACGAGGGCGATGTCCGGCGCGTCGATCGCCTTCATGCCGACGACGTGATAGCCGGAATCGACGTGATGGGTCTCGCCGGTGACGCCGCTCGACAGGTTGCTGAGCAGATAAACTCCGGCGCCGCCGACATCCTCCAGCGTGGTGTTGCGCTTCAAGGGCGAGTTGTACTGGTTCCATTTCAGGATATAGCGGAAATCGCCGATGCCCGAGGCTGCCAGGGTTTTCACCGGTCCCGCCGAGATGGCGTTGACGCGGATGTTCTGGCCGCCGAGGTCGACCGCGAGATAGCGCACGCTCGCCTCGAGCGCCGCCTTGGCGACGCCCATGACGTTGTAGTGCGGCATGACCCGCTCGGCGCCGTAATAGGTGAGGGTGATCAGGCTGCCGCCCTCGGTCATCAGATGGGAGGCGTGCCGGGCGCAGGCGGTGAAGGAGTAGCAGGAGACGTCGAGCGTCTGCAGGAAGTTCTTCCGGCTGGTGGCGACGTACTTCCCCTTCAGCTCCTCCTTGTCCGAGAAGGCGATGGCGTGGACGAGGAAGTCGAGTCTGCCCCACTTTTCCCCGAGCGTCTTGAAGACGGCCTCCATGCTCGCTTCGTCGGTGACGTCGCAGGGCAGCACGATCTTCGAGCCGACCGAGGCGGCCAGCGGCTCGACCCGCTTCTGCAGTGCCTCTCCCTGGAAGGTGAAGGCCAGCTCCGCGCCCTGGTCCGCAACCGCCTTGGCGATGCCCCAGGCAAGCGAGCGGTCATTAGCGACGCCCATGATCAGGCCGCGCTTGCCAGCCATCAGGCCTGCGGCGGCTGCCGGTTGAGACGTCATTCTGTCCTCGTTCTCGGTGTCGCTTTTTGAATCAGGCCTGGCGCCGCCGACCATACACCAGGGTTTGCCCTACAGGGATAGGGGCTATTGCGAGTGGTGGGCCACCCGCTACGTCTCCAGGCCCGCCTTCTTGCGGGGCTGGTAGCTCTTCGGCTTCCACTTCTCCAGGAAACGCTCGAGCTCGCGGTCGGGCTCGTCTGGCAACGCGATGCGGATGCGGACGTACTGGTCGCCGCGGACGCCGGTCTTCGAATCGGTGACGCCCTTGCCCTTGAGGCGGAGCGTGGTTCCGGCGTTGGAGTTCTCCGGCACCCTGAGGGTGACCTTGCCGTCGATGGTCGGCACGGTGATCGCCGCGCCGACGACCGCCTCGGCCAGCGTCACCGGCAGATCGAGATAGATGTCGCTGCCTTTTCGCTCGAAATGGGCATGAGGGGCCACCTGGATCTCGACATAGGCATCGCCCGGATCGGCGCCGCCGGCGCCGGGCTTGCCCTGGCCCTTGAGGCGGAGCTTGGCGCCGTCCTCGGTTCCCGGTGGGATGGTGACGTCGAGCGACTTGCCGTCGGGGAAGGTCACCCGCTTCTTGATGCCGGCGGCGGCCTCGAGGAAGTCGAGCTTCAGTTGGTAGCTCGCATCGGCGCCGCGTTCGGCGCGTGGTCCTGAACGCCGCCGGCCGCCGGCCGCCCCCTTGGTCGCCTGGCGGATGAATTCGTCGAAGATGTCGTCGCCGGCACCGAAGGGGCTGCCGGCGAAGGGATCGGCTCCGGCATTGTTGGCATTGCCACGCGCACCGGCTCCCGAACGGGCGTTCCGCCAGAAGCCGCCGCCACCGCCGCCGGCGCTCCGTTGCTCGTTGCCGGACGCGTCTATCTCGCCCTTGTCGAAGCGGGCACGCTTGTCCGCGTCGCCCACGATGTCGTAGGCGGAACTGATTTCCTTGAACTGGCGTTCGACCTCGGGCTTGCCGGGGTTCAGGTCCGGGTGGAACTTCTTCGCAAGCTTGCGATAGGCCGACTTGATCTCGTCCTGGCTCGCACTGCGGGGAACGCCGAGGGTCTGGTATGGGTCGCGCATCTAGGTCCGTTGTTCCGGCGGACCTGCATCATACCGCAAGAGCCCGCCACGCCTCGGATATTCCGTCCGAGGCGTGGGGAATATAGGTGTTACTGGACGACTTTCCAGGACCCGTCGGGCTGGCGGCAGGCGGTGCCGTAGGCCTGTTCCTGGCGGCCGCCGACGATGATGGTGTTCTGGAACTCCCGGCAATAGGCGCCGTTGGCCGAGGTGCCTTCGCGCATCGGCACGACGTATCCTGAGTTGCCGGACTGGGGATTGTTCCAGGCGATACGCTCGCCGACCGGGGCCGAGTAGGCGCGGGCATTGGC
>CAMDFP010000361.1 GCA_945897335.1 Asaia bogorensis
GCGACGATGTCGCCGGCGCGGGCTTCCTTGATGTCCTCGCGGTGGTTCGCATGCATCTGCAGCATGCGGCCGATGCGCTCGCGATTGTCCTTGACCGAGTTCAGCACCTGGCTGCCGGCCTCGAGCACGCCCGAATAGACGCGGACGAAGGTCAGCGAGCCGACGAACGGATCGGTCATGATCTTGAACGCGAGACCCGCGAACGGCTCTTCGTCCGAGCTCTTGCGGACCAGCTCTTCTTCCGACTCCGGCTTCACGCCGGTGACCGGCGGAACGTCGAGCGGCGACGGCAGGTAGTCGACGACGGCGTCGAGCAGCGGCTGGATGCCCTTGTTCTTGAAGGAGGCGCCGCAGAGGACCGGTACGAACTTCGAGCCCAGCACGCCCTTGCGGATGCAGGAGATCAGGGTCTCGCGCGACGGCTCCTTGCCGTCGAGATAGGCTTCCATCGCCGCGTCGTCCATCTCGACCGCGGTCTCGAGCATCTTGTGACGGAACTCGGCGGCCTGGTCGGCCATGTCCGCCGGGATCTCTTCCTCGGTGAACTCGGCGCCCAGGCTCTCGTCCTTCCAGCGCAGCGCCTTCATCTTGAGAAGGTCGATGAGGCCGGAATACTCGGACTCGATGCCGATCGGGAGCTGGGTCACCAGCGGGCGCGCGCCCAGGCGGTCGACCATCATCGCGACGCAGCGATGGAAGTCGGCGCCGATGCGATCCATCTTGTTGACGAAGCAGATCCGCGGAACGTTGTACTTGTCGGCCTGGCGCCACACGGTCTCGGACTGCGGCTCGACGCCGGCGACCGAATCGAACACCGTGACCGCGCCGTCCAGCACGCGAAGCGAACGCTCGACCTCGATGGTGAAGTCGACGTGGCCGGGCGTGTCGATGATGTTGATGCGGTGGTCGTTCCAGAAGCACGTCGTGGCCGCCGACGTGATGGTGATCCCGCGCTCCTGCTCCTGCTCCATCCAGTCCATGGTCGCAGTGCCTTCATGCACCTCACCGATCTTGTAGGACCGGCCGGTGTAATAAAGGATGCGCTCCGTGGTCGTGGTCTTACCGGCATCGATGTGGGCCATGATGCCGATGTTGCGGTAGCGATCGAGCGGAGTGGTGCGGGCCATGGAAGTCTACCAGCGGTAATGCGAGAAGGCCTTGTTGGCCTCTGCCATGCGGTGAGTGTCTTCGCGCTTCTTCACCGCGGTGCCGCGGTTGTTGAAGGCGTCGAGGAGCTCGCCCGAGAGCCGGTCGGTCATGGTGTTCTCGGAGCGCTTGCGGGCGGCGTCGATGACCCAGCGGAGCGCGAGAGCCTGACCGCGGTCCGGACGGACCTCGACCGGCACCTGGTAGGTGGCGCCGCCGACGCGGCGGGACCGCACCTCGAGGGACGGCTTCACATTGCCGAGCGCGTCGTGGAAGACCCGCATCGGGTCCTGGCCAGAGCGCTTCTGGATACGGTCGAGCGCGCCATAGACGATGCCTTCGGCGGTCGACTTCTTGCCGTCGTACATCAGCACGTTCATGAACTTGGTCACGACCCGATCGGCGTACTTCGCGTCGGGGATGACTTCTCGCTTATCTGCAGCGCGGCGGCGGGACATGGCTCTCTCCCCTTACTTCGGGCGCTTGGCGCCGTACTTCGACCGGCGCTGGCGGCGATCTTTCACGCCTTGCGTGTCGAGGGTGCCGCGGATGATGTGGTAGCGGACGCCGGGAAGGTCCTTGACGCGACCGCCGCGGATCATGACCACCGAGTGCTCCTGGAGGTTATGACCCTCGCCAGGAATGTAGGTCACGACCTCATAGCCGTTGGTCAGGCGGACCTTGGCGACCTTGCGAAGCGCCGAGTTCGGCTTCTTCGGCGTCGTCGTATAGACGCGGGTACAGACGCCGCGCTTCTGCGGGCAGGCCTGCAGCGCCGGCACCTTGTTGCGCGACCGCGGGGCCCGGCGCCCCTGGGCGATCAGCTGATTGATGGTGGGCATGTCCGCAATCGACTCCTAGAGAGAACCTTAGTTCGATCTACGACGACAACCGGGCCTCAAGACCGCGTGCGAACGAGGCCCCGACACGCTGGATAAGCGCGTCGCGGCATCCCGCGCCTGCACCGGACAGAGACCCGCCGGAAAAACGAAAAGGACGTCGAGGTCGACGTCCGTGCCCAGAAACCGCGTCTCGGTTGAACGCCGACCGCCAGCTTCCGTATCGAGCGGGCCGAGTGATACGCGCCTGCCGAAAGGCCGTCAAGCGCTATCCTGACGCATCCCGAGAGGCATTTTCCGGCAGGTGGATCCGGCCGGTTTCCGATGCCCGAAGGCCCTCGTGAAACCGGCCGGTGAACCCCCTACCGATAGTGTTGTCGCCGGTCGCCGCCTCAATCGGCGGCGGTCTGCTCCGGCAACACCGGCTGCCCGCCCTCGCCGGCGATGACACGGTCGCGATCGGCCGCGATCTTCTTCAGCCGGTTCATGACGCTGCCGGTGCCGGCCGGGATGAGACGGCCGACGATGACGTTCTCCTTGAGGCCGTCCAGCGTGTCTTCCTTGCCCGAGACCGAGGCCTCGGTGAGCACCCGCGTCGTCTCCTGGAAGGAGGCGGCCGAGATGAAGGAACGCGTCTGCAGCGAGGCCTTGGTGATGCCCTGGAGCACCGGCTTCGCGTTGGCCGGCTTCATGTCCTGGGCAAGCGTCTTGGCGTTCTCGATGTCGTACTCCGAGCGGTCGATCTGCTCGCCGACCAGGAACGTGGTCTCGCCCGGGTCCATGATCTCGACCTTCTGCAGCATCTGGCGAACGATCACCTCGATGTGCTTGTCGTTGATCTTCACGCCCTGCAGTCGATAGACCTCCTGGATCTCGTTGATGAGGTAGGAGGCGAGCGCCTCCACTCCCATGATCGCCAGGATGTCGTGCGGCACCGGGTTGCCGTCCATGAGGTTCTCGCCCTTCTGGACGAAGTCTCCCTCGTGCACAGCGATGTGCTTGCCCTTCGGGATCAGGTACTCCTTCGGCGGATCGGACTCGTCGGCCGGCCGGACCACGATCCGGCGCTTGGTCTTGTAGTCCTTGCCGAATTCGACCCGGCCATCGATCTCGCTGATGATGGCGAAATCCTTCGGCCGCCTCGCCTCGAACAGCTCGGCGACACGCGGCAGACCGCCGGTGATGTCGCGGGTCTTCGACGACTCGCGCGGGATACGCGCCAGCACGTCGCCGGCCTTGATGTGCGAGCCGTTCTCGATCGAGAGAATCGCATCCACCGGCAGGTAGTAGCGGGCTTCGAGACCGGTCGGCAGCATGATCGGCTCGCCCTTGGGCGTGTGCAGCTGGATGCGCGGACGCAGGTCGTTGCCCCGCGGCTGCTGCTTCCAGTCGATCACGACCTTGTTCGAGATGCCGGTCGCCTCGTCCATCACCTCGCGCACCGAGACGCCCTCGACCAGGTCGAGGTAGCGGGCAGTACCCTCGCGCTCCGTGATGATCGGCAGCGTGTAGGGATCCCAC
The DNA here is from genome assembly GCA_945897335.1 of Asaia bogorensis. Taxonomy (GTDB): domain Bacteria; phylum Pseudomonadota; class Alphaproteobacteria; order SHVZ01; family SHVZ01; genus SHVZ01. Next base: position 3,507 of record CAMDFP010000361.1, read on the forward strand.
TCGGCGATGCGCTGGCCGCGCTTGACCTGCGCGCCCTCGTCGGCGAGCAGCTTGGCGCCGTAGGGCACGCGGTGGCGGGCCTTCTCGCGCCCGTTCTCGTCGACCAGGACCAGCTCGGTGTTCCGGCCCATGACCACCGGGACCTTGGAGCTGTTGATGACGACGTTGCGGTTGGTGACCTTCAGCGTGGCGTCGACCGACGCCTCGACCGAGGACTGCTCGGCGCCGCGCTGGACCGCGCCGCCGATGTGGAAGGTACGCATGGTGAGCTGCGTGCCCGGCTCGCCGATCGACTGCGCGGCGATGACGCCCACCGCCTCGCCGATGTTGACGACCGTGCCGCGAGCGAGGTCGCGCCCGTAGCACTTGGCGCAGACGCCGATCTTGCTCTCGCAGGTCAGCACAGAACGGATGCGCACGATGTCGATGCCGGCGCGCTCGATCGTGTCGCAGGCCTCCTCGCCGATGATCTCGCCTGAGACGACGAGGGTCTTGCCGGCCAGCGGATCGACCACGTCGTCGACCGCGGTGCGGCCGAGGATGCGCTCGCTCAACGGCGAGATGATCTCGCCGCCGTCCATGACCGCGCGGATCGAGAGGCCGCCGGTGGTGCCGCAGTCATCCTCGAAGATGATGCAGTCCTGGGCGACGTCGACCAGGCGGCGGGTGAGATAGCCCGAGTTCGCCGTCTTCAAGGCGGTGTCGGCCAGGCCCTTGCGGGCGCCGTGGGTCGAGTTGAAGTACTCGAGAACGGTGAGGCCTTCCTTGAAGTTCGAGATGATCGGCGTCTCGATAATTTCACCCGACGGCTTGGCCATCAGGCCGCGCATGGCGGCGAGCTGGCGCATCTGCGTGGGCGAACCGCGCGCTCCAGAGTGCGACATCATGTAGATCGAGTTGATGGGCTTGTCGCGTCCCTGATCGTCCTTCTGGACAGTGGAGATGCGCACCATCATTTCCTCGGCGAGCTTGTCAGAGCACTTCGCCCAGGCGTCGATGACCTTGTTGTACTTCTCGCCCCGAGTGATCAGGCC
>CAMDFP010000362.1 GCA_945897335.1 Asaia bogorensis
GCTGGAGCGAGCTCTACATCGAGACCACCCGCCGCTTCGCCCATCGGGGATATCTCGCGATCTGCGCCAACCTCTATGAGCGGGCCGGCCAGGGCCATCCGGACGATGTCGCCGCCAAGGTCCGCGCCGATGGCGGCATCCCCGATGCCCAGATGGTCGGCGACACCGCGGCCGCGGTGAAATGGATGCGGGCCCAGCCCGGCCACAACGGCAGGGTCGGCCTGTTCGGCTCCTGCTCCGGCGGCCGCCACGCCCTGATCTATGCCTCGCAGAAGAAGGATGTCGACGCCTGCGCCGACCTCTGGGGCGGCCGCGTGGTCATGGCGAAGGAGGAGCTGAACGCCAAGACGCCGGTGGCGCCGATCGACATGACCGGGGATCTCTCGTGCCCGCTGCTCGGCCTCTTCGGCAACGACGACCGCGCCCCGTCGCCTGAGCAGGTGAACCAGCATGAGGCCGAGCTCAAGAAACACGGCAAGGCGTATGAGTTCCACCGCTACGACGGCGCCGGCCACGGCTTCTTCTACTGGCACCGGCCGCTCTACCGGCCCGAGCAGGCGATGGACGGCTGGAGCAAGGTCTTCGCCTTCTTCGGCAAGCACCTGGCGAAGTAGGGAGGCTTAGCAGCATGTGCACCTCCATCATCGAGATCGCACGAGCCGACGGCATGGCCAAGCGAGGGGAGGAGTGGTTCCCGCTCTCCCAGGCCGTGGTCGCCTATGACCATGCCCGCCATGCGCCGCTGGGCGACGTCATCACGCTCGACTTCATCAATGCCGCCCTCGATCCCGGCGCGCGGGCCGGGGTCGAGCTGACGCTCGCGTCGGCCAAGGACCTCCGCGCCGCCCTCGACCGCGCGATCGCCGCCGCCGAGTTCGAGGAGGCGGAGGTGAGGGGCAAGGGCGCCGTGCGGCCGGGATGACGGCGGGACTCTTCGGGGCGGCAGAGGCGACGCATGGCATTCGCGATCAAGGCCGAGGTCGGCGACCCGCGGGCGAAGACGTTCGCATTCACCGCGCAGAAGACCATGTATGGCGGCAAGCGGATCGCCGAAGGCGATACGGTCTTCGTGTTCGCGAGCGAAAATGAGGGCGGGCAGGGCCTGGTTGCGCGCGGCGTCGTCACCGCCGTCGAGGCGGTGGCGAAGACGCGCGGCCTCGCCCGGCAGACGCCGCGCGTGAGCCTCACCATCCGGCGCACCGCGCTGGCCAAGCGGCCGCTGGGCCGGCGTCAGCTCAAGCCTCTCTCCGACTGGACCGACGGCCGGCCCGGGACCGAGCTCAACTTCAAATTCTACCGTCAGGCGACGAACAAGATCGTCGGCCTCTCGGACGAAGCGGCGGTGTTTCTCGACGGGTTCTTCTAGCGCGGCCGGCTGATTGATCGGCGGGCGCGCCGACGGGGCGACTCCCTCGAGCCATCATGGCCGCTTCCGGCCAAGGTGCCTTGACCGGAGTCCGCTGGTGAGGCTTGCGGACGGATCCTCGGCGGATTTCGGAACTGCAGGAACTAGCCAGATGCAGTCCTTGACTAGCAGGTTTAAGACGACATCCAGCCTGTGCCGGCCTTGACGTGCCTCCTCTGGCGTAGAACGCTGTCGCGCAATAGCTTCAAAGGGCCGGGGGGCACCAATGACAATTTCGATAAAGGAACCACCGGCTGCGCTTGAAGCCGACCTCGAAGTCAATGCTAGTGACTGGTCGGTGCGAGATTTCTACCAGTTGACCACAGCCCTTGTAATCCCGCGTCCGGTGGGCTGGATCTCAACACTCTCAGCAGACGGCGTTCGCAATCTGGCTCCCTATTCGTTTTTCAATCTCATGGGCAATGATCCTCACTACGTCGCGTTCGGATCGACAGGTGTCAAAGACAGCATCGCCAACCTTCGAGAAGTCCCGCAATTCGTCGCCAATATCGTCTCGTTGGATCTTCTGGAGAGGATGAATTTCACCTCAGGCAATTTTCCCAGAAGCGAAGACGAGTTCGGGTGGGCAGGATTGACTCCAATGCCGGCGGCGGCTGTACGTCCCTTTCGCGTTGCCGAAGCCAAGGCGCATCTCGAATGCGAATTGGTTCAGATCATCAGCGATCGAAATACACACATCGCACTAGGCCGCATCGTTCATGCCCATGTGGTCGCTTCCGTCTGGAAGGACGGCCGAGTGGACCCCAAGCTGCTCAATCCGGTGTGTCGCCTTTCCGGCTCGGGTTATGCCTCTCTCGGAGATTTGTATTCAGTTCAGAGACCGGTTTGGAAGGAAGTACAGGGAGGAGGAAAAGACATCATGCCGAGGGTGGTCGCGCGTTAGCCAGATGGAGGCGATATGCTCGACGAGCTGCACTAGGCTTTTCTCATTGCCGATGTCCGCTCAGGGTCAAAAACTCTCACCGCTGGTGCCGCGTCGAAGTCGGCCGGGCATAGCCAGGAACGGACACTACCTGTTTGTCCGAATACGAGGTGATCTAGCCCTATACTGAGGAGACGAGATTGTCCCGGGGGACCATGGGAATGCGTGTCCTCGTACTTTGCCTAGTGATCAGCCTGTTCGGATACGCGCCACAAGTCCGCGCCGCCGCGACATGCGATCCTCCCTTTGCGGGAATTGACGATTGGGAGATTGCGACGCCCGAGAGTGTTGGAATGGATCCGGCCGGGCTGTGCGCTCTCGGCGCTGCCTACGACGCCGACAAGGGCGCGAACGTGCACGGGATCGTCGTCATCCGGAATGGCATGCTCGTGTTCGAGCGCTACTACCGCGGGATGGACTCGCCCATTGTCGGTGGCTATGGCTACGGCGCAACCACGTTCGATCCTGAATCACTTCACGATCTCCGATCGATCTCCAAGACGATCACTGCGCTCGTCCTTGGTATTGCCATCGATCGCGGATGGGTTGGCAGTGTCGACACACCCGTGCTTTCGTTCTTCCCGGAGCATGCGGACCTTAGGACGCCGGAGAAGGAAAGAATAACTCTCCGGCACCTGCTGACCATGTCGCAGGGGCTCGTCTGGAACGAGTTCATTCCCTGGACCGATCCGCGCAACAACGAGCGCCATCTGTTCCAGTCGAGCGACCCTTACAGATATATCTTCGAGCAACCCGTCGAGACGGCTCCAGGCGAGAAGTTCGTCTATAGCGGCGGCTCGGCAGCGCTGATCGCTGCGATCCTGCTCAAACAGACCGGCCAGGGACTCGACGAGTTGGCGCAGAAGCATCTGTTCGACCCGCTTGGCGTCCGAAGCGTCCAATGGTCACGACAGCGCGGCGATGGCCAACCGCTCGCCTATGCGGGACTCAGGATGCGATCGCGTGATCTCGCCAAGATCGGCCAGATACTGCTCGACCACGGCCGATGGCACGGAAGCCAGGTTGTCTCCGCCGGGTGGGTCGAAGCAGCGACCGCATCCCAGATCGCGACAACTGCACTACCCAGCGTGATTGGCTACGGCTACCAGATTTGGCGTGGACGATCCCTGACCGACAGGAATGGCTGGATCCAATGGTTTGCCGGCTTTGGCCTCGGCGGGCAAAGGCTGTTCGTGGTGCCCTCGCTCGACCTCGTCGTTGTCGTCACGGCGGGCCTCTACACGAGTTCCCAGCAGAACTGGGTGCCGCTTGCGATTCTTGACCGCCACATTCTACCCGCGACCGGGCCGCGCTGACGCTGCCCGCTCCCTCCAGACCGACGTAACCGATCGCGCAGCGGTAAATTGCGCCTCTCGAATGTCAGCAAAGGGTCAAAGCTCCCCTCGCCGGCACCGCGTTGCAAGCGCCTGGGCGTAGCCAGGAGCGGTCATGCCCCTAGGCCGATATCCCGCCAGGTTGATCGCACAGTTCGCTACGTCGCATGGTGGAAGCCGTTTGCTGCCGACCCGAACAGGTCGTGAGATTGGCATTCGATCGCGACCCTCATCGCCTGATCGGTTTGCGACGTCTCGGTACGGCGTGGCTTTAAGCGAGTGTGTCGACGATCCGGCCGCGACCGTCCTGCGGCGGAGCCGCAGATTGGGCGGCGAGGTGCACGGCGAGCCTTCCCGCCGCGATCTCCGACTCTGCCGGGACCTTCTGCACCATCGGGACTGGACCGATGATCTGCATGGTACCGTTGGTTGCACCACCAGATGCACCGATGGGTGACGGCATCGACTGTCTCCTTTCTTCGAGGACTTCCGCCGGCTCACGGCGAGGCCCCGACCATGCGAGGCAGATGATGAATAGTCGCGGGACGTCTGGGCGTCTCTCCACCAAAAGGAGGTGACCGCGATACGGCGACATCTGACTTCGCAGAGGGCCGAATATCCGCTCCGGGTCAAACCCGGGCTCCCTACCTACAATTCGTCCAGGCCCGCTCCTGACTCATTTGCGGACGCCGGCCGACGGGCGACGTTCGGCGTGATGCGCGAGACGCCGCGCGCTTCGGCTCGCTTCGAACAGGTGGCACGCGACCTCGCGCGTCCCGCCGCCCTCGATCGGTCGCGCCGTCAGCAGCGGGCGCTCGACCGCACAGCGCGCCATCGCGTGGT
>CAMDFP010000363.1 GCA_945897335.1 Asaia bogorensis
GGTGGGGGCGAGCGTAAGCGAGGTCGGATTTCGATGTCGTCGGTGCAGAACTCGTACCGAGGAGAACGCCCTCGCTACGCTCGCCCCCACCCCAACCCTCCCCCGCGTACGACGCGGGAGAGGGGGCACGACGCTGCTATCGGCGGCTCGCCGCCTCGTAGATTCGGTCGCACAGCGCCACTGCGTCGGCGCATTCGCCGACCGGGCACGCCGGTGCTTGCCCCGCCGCGAAGGCGGTAAAGGCCGCCTCGACCATCGGTTGCTGGATCGGGATCTTCGGCGTCGCGTGGGTCTCGAGGTTGCCGTCGCCGTGGCGGATGGTGAGCTCGGTCGCGGTCTCGAGCAGATAGGCGCCGGTCGAGGCGACGCGCCATTCGAGGTCGCCGCCGCCCGAGGCATAAGAATATCCCGCCTCGATCGTGCAGGCGGGGCCGCCGGGTGCCTGGAGGAGGGCGGTCGCGAATTCCTCGACCTGAAGACCATAGGCGTGGTGGCCGGTCGCGGCGGCGCGGACCTCCACGTCCCGGCCGGCGAGGCCGAGGAAGGCATCGGCGCCGTGGATACCGAGATTGCGGAGCGCGCCGCCGCCGGACTTGTCCGGCTCCAGCATCCAGCCGACGCCCCAGTCCGGGTACCGGCGGGGCGGACCGTTGATGATGCGGAAATGCGCATGCATGAGGGTGCCGAAGCTTCCGGCTGCACGAAGTCGCGCGACATGCTCCCAGATCATGTTGTGACGGAGCGGCAGCGCCGCCGTGGCCCATATACCGGCCGCCTCGATCGCGCGGGCGGCGGCGCGGGCCTGGGTGCCGTCGAGTCCCATCGGCTTCTCGATCAGCATCGGCAACCGGCGGTCGAGGGCGGGGGCCAAGGTCGCCATCACCCGGTCGTGGCGAGGGGTGACGAAGACGAAATCGGCCCGGGTCGCCGCCAGCATCGCCCCGGCATCCGTGTCGAAGGGAAGGCCGAGCCTGGCCGCAGCCGCAGCGCCGTCGGCCGCATCGAGGTCGCTGGCACCCACCACGGGTACGCCGAGCGTCTTCAGGATTCCCGCATAGATCGGGGCGTGCCAGTGGGCGACGCCGAGGAAGGCAACGCGAGGGGGCATGCAACTCTCTTGTGCTGAACAGGATGCGCCCCCTAACATCGCCGAGGATTTGACGATCGGAAAGAGGCTCGGAAGAACGAGCCCTTCACCCACCCGGAGGAAACCATGCGGTTCGGATCAGTCGTCGTCGCCGTCTCCCTTCTTCTCGCCGGCCCGGCCTTGGCCCAGGACAAGGCCAGCCTTCGCCTCAACTGGCTGCTCAGCGGCTCCCACGCCGCCTTCGTGCTGGGGAAGGAACGGGGCTACTACAAGGCCGAGGGCATCGACCTGACTCTGAACGAGGGCCGCGGCTCCGCCCGCTCGGTCCAGCAGATCGGCTCGAAGGACGACGACTTCGCCATGGCGGATGCCGGCAGCCTGATCGCCGGCGCGTCCAAGGGCATCCCCGCCAAGTCGATCATGTCGGTGGTGAACCGCTCGACCTACGGCGTCATCGCGCGGGCCGATCTCGGCATCAAGACGATGAAGGACCTGGAAGGAAAGCGCCTCGCGGTCACCGCGGGCGACGGGTTGACCCAGCTCTGGCCGGCGGTGGTGGCGGTGAACAAGCTGGACGGCGACAAGATCAAGCTGGTGATGATGGACGCGACCGCCAAGACCACCTCGTTCCTCGATAAGCAGGTCGACGCGGTGCTGGGGGGCATCACCGAGTTCCCGACTCTGTTCAAGGCCAAGGGCGTGGATTCGACCGTGCTCGCCTTCGCCGACTACGGCGTCAACACGATCGGCATGACGGTGATCGCGCATAACGACACCATCAAGGCCAAGCCCGATCTGGTGAAGCGCTTCGTCCGCGCCAGCCAGAAGTCCTACGAGGCGATGATCGCCGAGCCCAAGGAGGCGGCTGCGGCGGTCAACCGCATGAACAAGGACCTGCCGATGGATACGCTGATCAAGACGGTCGAGGAATCGAACCTGGTGACCGCGGCCGGCATCCCGAAAGGCAAGCGCGTCGGCCTCGCCGAGGACTCGGACTGGCAGCTCACCCTCGACCTGATGAAGAAGTACCGCGAGGTCGAGACCAGCCAGCCGGCGACGGCGTTCTATACGAACGAGTTCCTGACGAACTGAGGACGTTCTTCACACCCTCTCCCAAATTCGGCTCCCTCTCCCGTGCGAAGCGCGGGGGAGGGTTCCCGAAACCTACTCATTCGCCCGCATCCGAGAACGTCGGCACGCCGCGGCGGCAGACGACGCCGGTTTCCTAATACTCGATCTTCCGGATCGGCATCGTCGTGCCGTCCGGGAGCGTGAGCGTGCCGGTGACCGGCGAGGTGAAGCCGATCGAGACCGTGCCGATCGGGCCTGCCATGCCGGGCGGCGCGTAGCGGCCGCCCAGCGTCTGTCCGCCGGTATGCCAGGTGAGCGTCCCCTGGAACGCGGTGTCGTCGACGAGGCGGGACTGGCTCGCGCTCCAGACCGGCCTGCCGCCGGCGTCATAGGTGAAGTTGACCAGGAACATCGAGCCGCCCTGAACCTCGATGAAGCAGCCGCGCCAGCCGCCGGCCGGATTCCACCACCAGCCGGTTCCGGGCTGCATCGCCCGGGCGGCGAGGCTCGGCCCGCCGGAGGCAAAGGCGAACCGCTCGATGGCGATGCTCGTCGGATCGAGGCCCGCGCCGCTGATCGAAAGCAGGGCCGATGCCGTCGATGTCAGCTTCAGCTGCACCCAGGCGACCGTGCTCGTGGACGCCGCCTGGCCGCCCTGATAGCGGACCAGGTAGCCATAGTAGAGATCGGGATCGTGCTCGGCCAGCGCCGCCGAATACCAGACCGGCGTGCCGCTGCCGTCGTACAGGAAGGCGCCGAGAAAGATCATCTTGTTGGCGGGGCTGTAGTCGATCGCGAAGCCGCGTCCGGGTTCCGCGGGATTCCACCACCAGCCGGCCTGCGGCGCTGTCGTCGCCGGATCGCCGGTCAGGGTGACGTAGTCGAGGCTGGGCGATGTCCGGAGGTTCGTGAAGCTGCCGTGCTCGACGCACCGGTACGGGTCCGCGTCCCGCTGCTCTTTGGTGTAGATGAGCTGGCTTCGGGAGGCGACGCCGCGGGCGGTGAAGGGCTGGAACGCGTCGTCGGTGAGGGTGTCGAAATAGGAGACCAGCCGGTAGCCGGTGGGCGTATTGACGCCGACGGCGATGTCGGAATATGTCGCCGCGCTCGCATGATTGCCGAGGCGCTGGCCGTCGGCGACGCGTTCGCCGACCGTCAGCGGTTTTGCCAGGGCGACGTGGAAGAGGATGAAGACGAAGGCGGGCTGGAGATCCGAGGTGATGTGAACCTGGGTTCCGTCGTTATCGGCCCTCAGCCTGGAGACGGTTCCCGCCACCGGGGCCGAGATCGCCGCCGAGGTGCCGGGCCGGATGAAGTAGTGCTTCATCGACCGGCAACGCTCGAGATCGTCGTGATAGTCGTGCCCGGCGCCCGAGCGGAACTTGGAGATCTGCTTGATCGTCGCCAGGTCGATGTAGACGGTGTCGACGAATTTCGGGACGCCGAGAGCGTCCAGGTTGTAATAGGCGAACGGCTGGGCAGAGACGCCGGCCGGCGCGAGCAGCAGCAGCAAGGCGAGCACACGGACGAGGCGAGGTGGCACGGGCAGGCTCCGGACGGATCCAGGCAATATCTTGCAAGATCCGCGCCGGGGCCGGCGTCCCTCCCGTTTGGTCCGCAGCCCCCGGGCTTTAGGGCGCGCTCACGCCAGTTCCGGGAAATCCTCCTCCCAGAACTCGGCGGCGCCGCGTCCGTCCTTGCCGCGCAAGGCCGCCTCGTTCCGGCGCAGTTCCACCCGGCGGATCTTGCCGGAGATGGTCTTCGGCAGGTCGGAGAACTCGATCCGGCGGATGCGCTTGAACGGCGAGAGATGGGCGCGGGCGTGCTGGAACAAGGCCAGCGCGGTGGCGCGGTCGGGCTTGTGGCCCTGCGCCAGCACGATGAAGGCTTTGGGCACCGCGAGCCGGAGCGGGTCGGGCGAAGGCACCACCGCGGCTTCGACCACGGCGGCGTGCTCGATCATCACGCTCTCGAGCTCGAACGGGCTGATGCGGTAGTCCGACGCCTTGAACACGTCGTCGGCGCGGCCGACATAGGTCAGGTAGCCGTCGGCATCGCGCATGGCGACGTCGCCGGTGCGATAGACCTCGCCCGGCAGAGGCGCGATGCGGCCGGCATCGTCCTGGTAGCCTTGCATCAATCCCAGCGGGCGGTCGGCCAGGGGAAGGCAGATCTCGGCCTCCTCCTGCGCCACGCCGTCGGCGTCGCGAAGCTCGACGCGATATCCGGGCAGCGGGCGCCCCATCGATCCGGCCTTCACCTTCTGCCCCGGACTGTTGCCGACCTGGGCGGTGGTCTCGGTCTGGCCGTAGCCGTCGCGGATGGTGAGGCCCCAGGCATCC